>MEMI01000036.1:0-20495 GCA_001767915.1 Alphaproteobacteria bacterium RIFCSPHIGHO2_02_FULL_46_13
CGCGATTACAATGCTTTTGACCGACCGTAACTTCGGCACGAACTTCTTTAATCCAGAAGGCGGCGGAGACCCTATTCTCTTCCAACATTTGTTCTGGTTCTTCGGTCACCCTGAAGTGTATATCATGATTTTGCCGGCCTTCGGTATCATCAGCCATATCATTTCAACCTTCTCCAAAAAACCTATTTTCGGATATTTAGGGATGGCTTATGCGATGGTCTCCATCGGGTTCGTCGGCTTTATCGTATGGGCACACCATATGTATACAACCGGCCTGTCCGTTGATACACGCGCTTACTTCACCGCGG
This sequence comes from Alphaproteobacteria bacterium RIFCSPHIGHO2_02_FULL_46_13, assembly GCA_001767915.1. GTDB lineage: Bacteria > Pseudomonadota > Alphaproteobacteria > Micavibrionales > Micavibrionaceae > UBA1573. Next base: position 309 of record MEMI01000036.1, read on the forward strand.
CAACACTGGTGATTGCTGTTCCAACAGGGATTAAAATCTTCTCTTGGATCGCAACCATGTGGGGCGGGTCAATTGAATTCAAAACCCCGATGCTCTGGGCAATCGGTTTCATCTTCCTCTTTACCGTGGGTGGTGTGACCGGTGTTGTTCTGGCCAACGGCGGGATGGATATTGCCCTTCACGATACTTACTACGTTGTGGCTCACTTCCACTATGTTCTCTCACTCGGGGCGGTGTTTGCTCTGTTTGCAGGGTTCTATTACTGGATTGGTAAAATGTCCGGACGTCAATATCCTGAATGGATGGGAAAACTTCACTTCTTCCTGACCTTTATCGGCGTGAACATGATTTTCTTCCCACAACATTTCTTGGGATTGGCCGGTATGCCACGTCGTATTCCCGACTATCCGGCAGCCCTCGAAGGATTTAACCGTATTTCATCTTACGGTGCTTATATCTCCTTCGCCGCAACCATCTTCTTCGTATTCATTGTGATCTACACACTGATGCGCGGTCAAAAAGTGGGTGCAAACTACTGGAATGTTCAACCGAACGTGATGACTTTGGAATGGACGGTGTCCTCACCTCCACCATTCCACCAGTTCGAAATCCAACCGATGGTAAAATAATTAAAAACCCCTCCGACCAGAGGGGTTTTTCTTTGGGCAAAAATGTTTAGAATGGGCCGTCAAAGGAAAAGCATCATGACTCAAAACGCCGTCAAACTGGATAAAAGCTGGATGGATCATATCGGGGCGGAATTCGATAAACCCTATATGCATTCCCTCAAAGAATTTTTGCAGGCTGAAAAAGCCAAAGGCAAAATCATCCATCCGAAGGGCGATCATATTTTCAATGCCATGAACACCACACCCTTTGATAAAGTCCGTGTCGTGATCTTGGGACAAGACCCCTATCACGGCGAAGGGCAGGCGCATGGATTATCTTTCTCCGTCCCCGATGGAGTGAGACCTCCCCCCAGCCTTCTGAACATCTATAAAGAAATCGCCGCCGAATATAATGTCCCCATTCCCAAAACGGGAAATCTCACCCGATGGGCGGAACAAGGCGTTCTTCTTTTGAATGCCACACTCACCGTTGAAAATGCTTTGGCAGGGTCACATCAAAATAAAGGTTGGGAAAATTTCACGGACGCCATCATTCATGCCCTGAATGACAATCACGAACATATCGTCTTTATGCTATGGGGATCATACGCCCAGAAAAAAGGCGCATTTATTGATAAAAACCGCCATCTAGTCTTACAATCCGTCCACCCATCCCCTTTATCCGCCCATCGCGGGTTTTTGGGATGCGGGCATTTCAAACTCGCCAATGACTATTTGGAAAAACACAATCTCCCTGCTATAAACTGGGCAAATATTTGAAAAAGGACAATATTATGGATGATAATGATGATTATGCCGTCACCGTGCGCGATAGTAACGGAGCTATTCTGAACGAAGGCGACACTGTTCAAGTGATTAAAGATTTGAACGTCAAAGGCGCAGGGTCTGTCCTGAAACGCGGAACGATTATCAAGGGCATTCACCTGACCGACAGCGCGGAAGAAATAGAATGTCGTACCGACAAAATCAAGGGACTTGTCCTTAAAACCTGCTTCCTGAAAAAGGTCGGATAGCTTGATTTCTGCCCATTAAAATATATTTTAATGGATAGAAAGAGAGTTCAAAATGTCATCCCTAACTTTATACCCCTACCAAGACCTTGGCCACGCCGATCACGGGTGGTTAAATGCACGCCATCATTTCAGTTTCGCAAGATACTGGAACCCTGCCCGTGTTCATTTTGGGGAATTACGCGTTATCAATGACGATATCGTTGCCGCAGGACGCGGCTTTGCGCCGCACGCCCATGATAATATGGAGATCATCACCTATGTCCGCAGTGGCGCAATTACCCACCGCGACAGCATGGGTAACGAAGGCAAAACAGGTGCAGGCGATGTTCAGGTGATGAGTGCCGGAAGCGGCGTCACCCATTCCGAAATGAATAGCGAGAATGTGGATACCATCCTGTATCAAATCTGGATTGAATCCCACACCAGAGACGTCACCCCCAGATGGGAAGCCAAAAGCTTCCCCAAAGACATGGTTGAAAACACCCTCCATCTGCTTGTCTCTGGTCAGCCGGAGCATCAGGATAAAGGAGCGTTATTCATCTATCAGGACGCAGCCATCTATGGCGGAAAAGTGGCCAAAGGGTCTGTGCTACAACAGACCATCAAACATAACGCCTATGTTCTGGCGTCTATGGGTACGTTTTCGATCACGCTGCCAGACGGTAAAACCATCACCCTAAACAAAGGTGACGGCGCAGAGATTGTAGAAGCGCCGACCTTTACCATCACGGCACTGGACGATGCGGAAGTTATTGTGATTGACGTACCATCTGAGCAATAGCCACATAATCTGTCTTCCCTGTTCCCAGTAAAGGAAGTTGGGCAACCGCTATCATATCCGCTGGCAACGCAAGGGGTGTGATGCCTTCCTTTGCGGCATAGGCTGATAATTCTTCACGTTTGGGCGTGGGGTTGGTTGTGACCATGACCAATTTCTCGCCCTTTCGTTCATCCGGAACCGACACAACCCCATGTTCGAATTGCGGCCAGACAGCGTGCGCCATCGCCTCTGTCACTGAGAGCGATACCATCTCCCCCGCGATTTTAGCAAAGCGTTTGGCACGCCCCTGTATCTTGATAAAGCCATTTTCATCAATGGTCACAATATCACCTGTGTCATGCCATCCACCCTCTGGCGGTTGTAAGACACCCGGTTTATCGTCTTTATAATATCCGAGCATGACATTCGGCCCTTGAACAACCAGACGCCCCCCTTGATCGATCCCCTCAACAGGTTCCAATTTATACGACATGCCTGACAAGATACGCCCGACTGTGCCGACCTTATTATAAATGGCGGAGTTAACGGCAATGACGGGCGAAGTCTCAGTCGTGCCATAGCCTTCGAATATCCGCACGCCGAACCGTTCCATATAGGTCTGGCGGGTTGAATCCTTGACCTTTTCCGCGCCTGCGAAAATATAACGCATGCGGTAGAAATCATAACTATTCGCCATACGTCCATATCCCGAAAGGAACGTATCCGTCCCGAACATAATGGTCGCATTGGTTGAATAAACCAGCTCCGGCACAATGCGGTAATGCAAAGGACTTGGGTAGAGGAATGTCTTAACCCCCGACAGAACAGGCAACAACGTGCCCCCCGTCAACCCGAAGGAATGGAACATCGGCAGGCAGTTAAACACAATATCACTCTGGTTAAAATCAACGCGGGAGGCAAGTTGCGTGATGTTACTCAGCAGATTGCTGTGGCTTAAGACCACCCCTTTCGGATTCCCTTCGGAACCTGATGTAAACAAGATCACTGCGGGAGAATGGGGTGACACATTCTTACTCTCTACTGGGAAGAACCCTGATAATTTTTCAAAAATGGTCAGGTCATTTTTGATGTCTTCGACATACACCAACTTCACAGCCTGCGATAAATCTTCGATGATTTTTTCCAGATGTGCCATCTCGATAAACTTGCGGGATGTCAAAACTGTCTTGATTTGTGACGTTGTGATCGCCGATTGAATGGCCTTAATCCCGCTGGTGAAATTCAACATGGCAGAGACACGACCAATCGATTGCAGGGCAAAAAACACCACCACTGCGCCAGCCGAATTCGGAAGGAATATCCCCACATTTTCGCCAAGCGTTGTCGTTTTGGATAAATGATTCCCCAGCACCGTTGACCGACTGACCAATTGGCGATAGGTCATGGGCGAGAACGTGACATCTTCCACCGCCTTGAAATCCTGCCCATTGGTGTAATGGGCTTTCAGCAAGGCGTCCCATAATGTTTCCTCGCGATCAGAAGTGATAAACATCATCTCTTCCATCACGTCATATAATTGCTTGCTCGACGCCGCACGACGCGCACGACCTTTCAGTTCAGGATCGATTTTGAATTTGCGCGGCTCTAGAATCGTAATGGTAATTTTCGGGAAACTCATCAACGGCACTTTGCCTTTTAAACGTGCAAAACGCGTATGTTGAACCCCGTCCAAACGAATGGGCAAAATCATCGCATCGGCTTTATCCGCAATCAGGCCGGGGCCGTCATACATTTTCATGAGGGCGCCCGTATCGGTCAACCGACCTTCGGGAAAAATCACCACATGCTTGTCTTCTTCGACCTTGCGGATCAAAGCTTTGAGGGCATACGGATTGGTCGGATCAATTCTAAACGCATCCACCAACCCAAGGAAAGGTTTGACCCACCATAATTCCGCAACTTGCGTATTCACCGCAAACATCGGTGTTCCGGGAAGAAAAGCGGCAAGGAGTGGCGGGTCAAGATAGGACACATGGTTGCCCACGATAACCGCACGTTTACCGGCTTTCTCGATATTCTCATATCCTTTGATTTCAACCTGATACAACGCTTTGAAAATTATTTGCAAAACAGTCTTAAACAAATAATCAGGAAGCAACTTACAGATATAAATAGCCGCAAACGCATTGGCGATAGCGAATCCTAAAAACAATTCGGGGATCGTCCAGCCCATCCCAATCAAAACCGCAGACACAACTGCCGATACAACCATAAACAGGGAATCGATAATCGAACTTCCCGCCATAATCCGCGCGCGTGTGGCCTCTGGCGTTCTGTCCTGAATAATCGCGGATAACGGCACGACATATAAGCCGCCAAAGAACGCCACCATAAACACATCAAAAATAATTCGCCAATTATCCGCGTGGGAAATAAATTCGGAAATGCCGATCAATGTTCCAGCGGGTGGTTGATAGGCCGACAAACTGGCATAATAAATATCAACTGAAAAGATAGTCAGGCCAAGCGCCGCAAGCGGCACAAATACCGCAGAAATCTGACCCTTTAACAACTTGTTATTACAAAGCCCTCCAACCGCAATCCCGATGGAGAACAGGACAAGGAACAAGGTCAGAATATGTTCGTTACCGCCCAGATTGCCTTTGGTAAAATTGGCAAACTGCGCCATGAACATACTGCCGACCAGAAAGAACCACGCCTTCCCGAGCATTGATAACGTAATATCGCGGGGCTGGTTCAATGTATATTTCATCACCGCGAATGTTTCGGTAAACGGGTTCAGAGAGAATTTTAAACTGGCATCTTTGGGTGGTGCGGATGGAATAAGACGGCTTGAAAAATATCCGGTGATCGCCGTGATAAACATCAATGCACTAACGATATACACCCCGACCTCGGCACTCATCGTCACTGTTCCTACAATCGTGCCCAGAAGAATAGCCAAGAATGTTCCTGTGTTTAAAAGAGCATTCCCGCCAATGAGTTCATTTTGATTGAGATGTTGAGGGAGAATAGAATATTTACTCGGTGCAAAAATCGCCGAATGCGTCCCGAGGGCAAAAATTGTCAAATAACAAAGAGGTAACCATTCCATGAATAAAGACATAGAGCCGATTGCAGCAATCCCGATTTCGAAAATCTTGACGCCTTGCATCACGCGTTCTTTCGGGAATTTATCGGCGAGTTGCCCGCCCATCGCCGAAAATAAAAAGAAGGGCAAAATCAATATCCCCGCCGCCAGTGTTGTCAGCAATTGCTGGGTTTTATCGTCATACCCGAGCTGGGTCGCCAGATGATAAATAATCAGGACAACCAAAGCATTCTTATAAAGATTGTCATGAAACGCACCCAGAAATTGGGTGATAAATAGCGGAAGAAATTTCTTTTCTCTGAGTAAAAGAAATTGGTTCGGATTAGTCATGACAATTTACTCTTCTAAAGTTGGCGTTGAATTTTTTGGGAGTAAGACCCATAATTTACCGGATGATTTCATTGGCCCTGCATTAGCGGCGGCCTCTGCCCCATAGCCCCAGAAAAAATCACCGCGAATAATGCCTTTGATCGCGCCACCCGTATCCTGCGCCACCATTAATTTGCGGATCTGCTTTCCATCATCTTGCGGATGCTCAATATCAACATACATCGGCAACCCGTAAGGCCAGACAGAGCGGTCAACCGCCAGAGAAACTTCGGGCGTCAGAACAACCCCCTCGCCCCCCACCGGCCCCGTGCCGTCCAGCTTTTTGAAAAACACATAGGATTGATTGGTACGCATCACATCAACCGCCTCTTTGGGGTGTGCGGCCAACCAATCGCGAATAGTCTGCATCGACACATTATCCTTGGTCAATGCCCCGCGCACGATGAGTTCTTTGCCAATTGCCGTATAAGGATATCCGTTTTGTCCGTCATACCCGATACGTTGTGTTGTCCCGTCAGGTAAGGTCACGATACCCGATCCCTGAACTTGTAAGAAAAATGCATCCACGGCACTGTCGACCCAATAGAGCGGCACATCCATATCTTTTGGCAGTTTTCCTGTTTCAATTAATTTGCGGTCTTCGTACGGTTTGAGTTGTCCGTCTTTTACACGACCTGCAATCCTCTTTCCTTTTAATTCCGGCAAAAATTCACCTAGATTCACCATGACTAAATCAGCAGGGCGTGCGCGTAATGGCGTTTGATACACCCCTCCGCGCACCGGTGACCCGCGAAGACTCGCTTCATAATATCCCGTAAATAACCCTTCATCCTCACGCCCTGATTGAACGCTATAAGGGGTAAACCATGTTTCGAAATAGGCTGTGGCCTCATTCGCGGTTACCGTTTCTGACTTTGGTAAATTCTGACAAGGCGCTTGCCAATCTTTGATGGTCGTCCCGAGCCCGAATGATTTATCAGCCTGTGCTTTCAAAATCCTGTCGCAGGTTTTGCTGAAGGCCATCAGAGTCTGTTCTTGGCTTGCCGTATTCCAACCATCCAACTGCGAATAGGAGGTGGGGGTTAGTTTTAAACGAGGTTTTTCGGAGGTCTGTCCGATGGTTGTGCAAGATGTAAGAGCCATCACAACAAAAGCCGAGGTCACCATACGATACAACATTTGACACTCCATAAAATAATCCCCCTGATAGAGGGGGATTATAATTGATTTCTTGTGAAATAAGAATAGCGGAGAAGTATTTTCTATTTGGCTATTTACCGCTATTAGTCATTCCCTCAGCTATCTTACCGAGTCCTTTGGTACCGGAGTTAATACCACCGACAACACCATCAACCTTTGCAAGACCTTGCTGTTGCATGGTGTTCATCAATTGTCCGGCAGAATCACCAGTTTGACCCGCAAAGGCACTGACGCTCACGCCCAACCAACGCATGATCTGGTTAGGGATCAGATCAATCATTTTAAAGGATGACATCGCAATAATATACATCAACACCGCATACAGAATTGTATAGAACAACTGGTCAATCGGTCCGCGCGCATATTCGCTAAAGGTCACGGTGCCTGAGTTCGCAAAGTTTGTACCGCCAGCGTTAATCACCGCAATATCAAAGATTGAATTGAGAACAGTCGCCATGGACGCAAAGATACTCACTGCAGCAATCAGTCCGAAGACGATCATGATTGGTCTGAGGAAAATCTCAAAGATCATGAAATAACCGCTTCGTGCCGCCTCACCCGGCAAGCCATCGCCATCAATCCGTAAGTGTGCAAGCGCCCAGAGGGGAACACCCACCATGGCTTCGAACACTTCCTTCACCCAACTTCCAAGTGCAAAGAAGAAGTAGATAAACGGCATGAACGGTAAAACATAATAGAGGATAATCCCTGCGCCCAAGGTGGCACCGACAATCATAAACAGGAAGTTACTTGCAACCTCAACCCCTACACCCATGACGTTTGCATTTCCGCCCATCATACCGCCGCCCACATTGAGCGCAGCAGAAATACCAAGGTTACGGATAGAAGCTTCCAAAAGACTCTTACCCATTGAAGTCATCAAGGCCAAAGGATGAACATCCTTATTCCCCGGATCGCGCAAGTCGAAGAGACCTTGTGTTCCGAAGATATAATTCAAAACATCATAAATCATATTCCCTGTGGCTGGTTTTCCTTCGTTTGCAACATCTTTCCATGCGGCATAAATTCTTTGTAATGGGATAACGCCTTTTGCATCACCCACATTTTGCAACTGAAGATCTGAATCTTCGCCCTTTGTAGGTGTGAACAAATCATCTGCGGTCACATTTTTGTTGTTACGCAATTTAGCGGCCATCACTGTTTCCATGACTGCAGGGTAATGGGTAATTTTCGGCGTGGCCTGTGCGGCTCCGGTAATGGCGCCATTGGCACTGGCGATACTATTATACCATAATCCGGCACCACCCCATCCTCTGTCCATCAGATCAATCGGAATATTATATTTACCGCTATTAACCAACGCATTTTCGGCATTAACGCCTTTACGAATAATGTTGGTCATAACGGCATCAGCTGTTCCCCCAGGGGAATAGGCTGCTGAAGCAGTGACAAGGTTAGGAGCAACCGCGTCATTCTGACCAAACATGTAGTTCCCGTAAGCCCCATTCAAATATGCGCTGGTAATTCGGTTTGGTAAGGTTTCATCAAAATCATAGGTATCTACTTTGGGAGGGCATAGCTCTTGAACAGGTGAGATGGCTACTTCACGAAGCTCAAGATCACCCTGCATCCCTGTCATCATCGCATCATATTTACGGGATTGATAACTCTGGACGATTTCCCCGCCAATATTCTTGTTACAGAAGGCCCATTTTGACCAAATTTTGACATACTCGTTGATGCCCGATCCAGGAGGGTCCTGATATTCACCCCACATATATTTGACAAGGTTATAATAACCTTCCTGAATAACATAGGCTCCGGCCGCCGTATCTGTCTCTTGGCTTGGTGTTGTCAACACCAACTGCCCGCATGTCGGGACAGCATGGCCGGCATTTTGGTTATGCGTTTTCTCGCATCCGCGATCCCCAAAGGTAATTGTAATATCGCCATTCCCGGAAAAAGTTCGGGCATCGGCATAAGACTGGTTTTCCAGAGGAACGGCGTCGTTTGATGAATCCCCTGTAAACTTGACGATATAAGCCTGAATAACGGAATCATTGATTTGGTCGCCAGCATCCACTCCACAAGTTGCAGGAGCTTGCAATTGCCATCCTTCAGGTCGATCTTGTTGTACTTTATATCCTTCTTCAACAGCCTTACAAGCGTGAGCCAGCATCATAAATTGGAGCAATGGCCCAACATTCGGTGTTTTAGGAAGAGCAATCATGGTGTCGGTTGTCATGCGGGAATTTGTTAAAGCCGCATTGAAAACAAACCAGCCATTTGTCGCAAAATTAGACCCTAACTTTGCGGCATACAGAACAATATATTGGGCAGAGTTTAATCCGTAAGAGACGGGGATCAACAGACCAAGAGCCGCCACAAGACGGATAGGTGCCCATACCTTATTAAATCTTTTCCCGAATGGAACACCGGTCTGCGCAGTCTCGGCAATAATCACAACCACCAGATAGAGCAAAATCATCAACCCGATGACCAACAATCCGGTGCTGTAGAATGAGAACATGGCATGCAAAGCATTATGAAACGGCCATGGGAAAGTCGCCGGAGTATAAACAGTATCCGCTGTAGACCAAGTATTATCAGGGGCAGCCATATAACAAGGTGTTGCCATACTGACGCAGGAATCAAAAATTCCGGGAACCCCGAAGACACGATCCAGAAGAATAAAGGCCAAGTCTTGATAGGGATCAACACCGGTTGTCAGGTGGGGATTGCCGAAATAGGCTGTCAAACTCAATGCCATGGCTTGTGGCGCAAACACGCCAATGATCAACATCAGCGTTTGAAAAGCAATCAAGACCATTCCTAAAAGAATGACATAAAAGATAATCACCTGATCAATCGTATCCCGACTATATTTAAGTCTTACACCTGCCGCACGCACTACGTCAGGAATAGAATAATGCCCGATTTCAGACGGGTTAAGATACGGGTGACCTTCCGGCAACAACCGAACGCCGCGATAAACTTGAGCAACAAAATAGGCAAGGTAGGAGAACCCGCCAAAAATAAGGCTGGCAAATCGTGGAAGGATCTGCGGCAGCAACATATACTGCGCGACTTTTAAAGTACGATTACCTGTTAACGACATTTTATCACCTCAACACAACACCAAATTAAATATTACTCAAATTTTATTTACATTCCGTTAATCTTCTTAAAACCTAGCATGTTTTAAATTCCTATTTTTTAGGGCCATTCATCATATCCCGCGCGGTTTTTATATCATTAAAGTTATCAGTAGAATCTGTAATCCCCTTATTGATATTATCAATCTCCCGCGCCATCGCGTCAGCTTTATACACCAATTGGTAATTAACCTGAGCCATTGCATCCGTCTGATCATTAAAGCTTGCGGTATTTGTACCCGCCCACCGCATCATGGCATTGGGAATGAGATCAATCAGTTTAAAGCTGCTCGTTGCAATCATGTAGATGAGTATAGCATAAATAACCGTATAAAATAAGGCATCGATCCCATCACGGGCAGAAGCCATAAAGCTGTCCGCCCCACCGCCAGAAAGCGTGGTCATGTCATACCCTCCGGTATTCAGAACAGCGATATTAAAGACCGTATCAAGCCCTGCCGTTAACGCCATAAAGGTCGCAATACTTGCCAATAAGCCAAAAAGAGTAAGGATCGGTCTAAGGAAAATCTCTAAAATCAAGAAATACCCTGCCCCCGCAGCTGGCCCCGGGATGCCTTCGCCGCCCAACCGCAAGTGCGCAAGTGCCCATAACGGAACAGCCACCATCGCCTCGAAAATTGACTTCACCCAACGACCGACAGCAAAGAAGAAATAGATAAACGGCATCAATGGGACAACATAATACAGCAGGATACCAATCGAAAATCCCATTGTCGCAAACGTTCCAAGAGCCGGACCAAACGCTTTTGAAACCTGACCCAAAGGCCCCATTTCAGCCCCGAGAACCCCGCCAGCCGCCGCCATAACAGTTCTGGAGGCAATCATAATCACCGTTCTATCGATCAACTCCCGCCCAAACATCGCGAGTTTAGCAAGCGGAAACACTTCGGAATTCGCACGGAAATCAAAGATACCTGTTTTGCCGAATAATAAGGTAACAAAGTTTTTAACCGGACTGTCAGTATTTGCCGTCTTCGGATCGGTTGTCCCCTGCGTATCCTGAATCTGTTTGTAAGTCGTATTCAAAAGCGCAGCGATATCAACATTCATGGCTTGCGAGCCGCCCAGAACACCATCTCCCATATATTTATCCATCGAGAGTGGCGCTTTACCGGTCGACAAATTCATCGAATACGGATCCTCTTGAGAAACATTCGGTGTGAGTTCCCGTTTTTTCTTGGCAACATGTTCCATGATCAAAGGATATCTGGTCGGGGTCGGTAGCGAGAAGAGCGAGTCAACCATCGCCCCATTAAACGACATCACCTTATTAAACCAAAGTGCCGCGCCACCCCACCCTGTCAAAAGGGTTTTAACATCCATGCTCAGGGCGCTATTGGTTGTCCCGCGCATCGTATCAATCTGCGTCTCCAATTGTGATTTAAAATTACTCTGCACCGTTTGTCGCGTAGAGATATAAAACTCTTGTCCTGCAACCGCATCAGGATCAGCTCCCCAATTCGCAACAGCCAAAGGTGGTGAAGGGCATTTATCTGTCTGCGCCGAAAATTTCAGCACGCAAGCCATACGTTTCCCGTAATTGACTATGCTGGTATTAAACCAGATATCCAGAACATTCTTGAAATAAACATTATAGATATCCTTAATTCCAGGGATATCTCTCGATAGCGCAGGCATGAGAATAACGCCACAATACGGTTTCACTAAGCCGGCATAATTGGTGTAACTGTCATTTTTTTCACCAAAAACAATCTGGACATCCCCCTGTCCATAAAATGACTTTGCTACATCATAAGTCACACCTGCCGAAAGTTCGGAAGACGTTGAAGCAACAGTGCTAGAACCCGGACGCACAAGATATGGTTTAATATCAACCCCTGTATTTGCAGCCGTAGCGGACGTATCCTTCACCCCGAATTCATAACTTGCGCGACATGTCTGTGCCAAATATATAAAATTAAGCACGCTATCAATCTCACCAACCTTCGGAACTCCCATCAATTCTTTCGACGTCATCCCCATCGGATTATCGCCCGTATTTGAGTTATAAAGGAGCCAAGCATTAGTCGCGAACGCGGAACCGTATTTCGCAGCTAGCAATACAATATACTGCCCCGTATTATACCCATAGGCCAACGGCAATAATAAAAGCACCGCCAGAACCAATCGGATAGGTGTAAAGATTGACTGAAATCTTTTACCAAATGGCACGCCGGTATTGGTGGTCTCCAGAATCATGGCCACGATAAAATAGAAAACAACGAAGGCTGCAACCGTCAGAATCCCGAAAGTGTAAAACTTGAAAAGAGCCTGCATTGCTGTTTGCAATGGGTCTGGGAATGTTGCCGTTGCGTTATATCCCGCACAGACAGCAGCGGTATTTACAGTCGGGTCAAAACAGGAATTGAAAAATTGCGGAATACCAAAAACTTTATCCAGCATCAGATGCGCAACATCGGTTTCGGGGTTCACCGTCACAAAGAACCCGACAAAGGGGATGGCGGCATCCGCCGTTCTGGTCACAATCATCGCAAACAAGAAAATAAATTGCAAAGCCAGTAAAACTGTCCCGAGCAGAAACATCCCGAACACAATATATTGATCAGAGTTTTTAAAACCGCCATGCAAATTATTGGCGGCTGTCGCCAACACATCGCGCACCCTAAATTTTTCCATCTGAGAAGCTTGAGTAAAAGCATGCCCCTTAGGAAGCAGATGGAGAGATTCGAAAATTGTTGCCATTAAATAAGCAATTAACCCAAAGCGCGGCATAAACCCGACAAGACGCGACCAGAAGTCCGGAAGCAATGTATAAGCCGCTACGGATTTGCCAATAGAAAGCGCAGATTGATTGTTGGGTGCTATCATTGTTTCTGCCCCTCAGCTTTTGCTTTTGTCTCAGCCTCAGCGTCCGCTTTTGCTTTTGCTGATTTTGCTTCCGCAACATTTTTCTCATTCGCGTTTTTGCCGGAAGTGTAGAGAGCGTCCTTAACACCTTCGCCGATTTGTCGAGTCGAAATATTGAATTTCTGTGGCAGATTCCATTGCCATTCATCGATTAATTCATCAGAAACATCAGAAGCCCCGAATGACTGGGCACCGGATCCCGACCATCTCATAATATTATCAGGGATCAAGTCAATTAGTTTAAAAGACCCAACCCCGATTGTATAAACAAGGAAGATATAGAAAACAGTCAGGAAGAATTGATCAATCATCCCGCGTGCCAAAGAAGCATAGGAAAGTTGTTGGGCTGCGTTCAAAGTTCCAGAAAGCGCAGGCGCGACGCTCCCGAACAAATTCACGGAAATCAACGTAAAGACTGTATTCAAACCAACCGTCAAAGCTGAAAAGATAGCGAATGATGCCACCAACGCAAAGACCGTCAGAATTGGCCTGATAAATATCTCAAGAATTAAGAAGTAGCCTCCAATAGCCGCACTCCCTGGCAGCCCTGGACCTCCCACGCGCATATGTGCCAATGCCCAGAGCGGAACACCAACCAATGCTTCGAAAATGACCTTAACCCAGCGCCCCACAGCAAAGAAGAAATAGATGAACGGCATGATCGGGAGCATATAATAAAGCACAAAGCCTGATGTCAGTCCGATCAAGGCAATCGTCATTGCCGCACTCCCGAGTCCTCCCAAACCAGACGCCAATGCTTGAGCAATCTTATCATCTCCGGCAGCCATATGAGCAGCTCCACCTGCGGCATAAGACGCAGCAGAAGCCGTTACCCCTAGGATTGCTTTATCAATCAGAATGCGTCCGACAGACGACAATTGCGCCATCGGGGTCACTTCTTTATTGTCTATATTGTTAAAAATCTGGAATTCCGAAAAGAATGTTTGAATGGTTTTCTCAATCGGATTCGTTGGCGCCGACATTCTTGTAACACCATCTTGGTTCAGCGCTTGATTCTCGAATAACATCGTACAGAAACTATATAATGAGGTTGCTTGCTCAACCGCATACTGGTTTCTTTCATTTGAAAGATGAACCGAGCTTGTTCCGGATTTACGCGGGTTGAACTGCTCACAATACCCGCCTTCAATCTGCGTATCTGTTTTTTTCCGCTGATCTTTAATTTGTTGCATGACTATCGGGAACTTACTAACAATCGGCACAGCAGATGCGGCAGTATAGAGCGAACCATTCCGCTCGCCTATTTTATTATACCAAAGGCCAGCCCCACCCCACCCATATTCCAAAATCCCAACCGTCATTAAAAGCGGATTCTGTTTCCCGACAGCACTAAAAGCAGCCGATGAATCGTGAGTATAGAGCTTCTTAGGATCAACAGTAGGGTTTGTAAACGCCTCATCCGTATCAGCCAGAAAATCATACGCCGTATAGGCAGGGATTTTAAACGCATACTTGAAATATTGATCCATCATCGTATTCCAGTATGACGCGTAAACAGGTCCCGTGATCGGCCCCATTAAAGGTATATTCCCCCCATAGGAAGTTTCGAAATCAGCATCACTCATGCCCTTCATGTTTCTGGCGTTCCTGACTGAACCAGACGTTCTCAGATACTCCCTCATCAAGGCCAACCACATATCTTCAATCGGGTCATCGGCAGTCACTACAGACATTGGACGATAGACCTCGAACATTGTCTGGATAACAGCAAAGAAGTAGCCTTCCGCCGCAAACAAACCTTCTCCAGTCAAACTCGTCACCGGAATAGTGACCTCTCCACAAGTCGGCAATACCTTACCCGGATATTCCTTATATAGATCTGGATCGTCCGGATAAAATGTTCCGATAACTATCTTAATATCGCGAAAATCAGAGAATTGTAGTATCTGAATAAAATGATCAGACGCATCTCCAGCCGCAATTTTCGGGAGGGACGCGTTATAGGGCGTAGGCCCCCCTGGATTATCATAGTCAGGCTCTTCCATGAAACCTTGTTCTGAGACAATAGTGTTAGCCGCATCATCATAATACGTAAAAAGCGATTTGCTTTTAGAGCCATTTACAATATAGGGGTAGGCTTGAGGCGCATCAGGATTAAACTCGTTTAACAAAGTAATCCGGCGGCAAGAATTCAAGAGGAACAACGCCTTAATCAGCCCTGAATTATCCAGTACCGGCGGCTTGGCGATCAATTTTGTATTCTCATCCCCGCTCGGATTATTGCCAGTAATACCATTATAAGCAATCCAGGCATTTGTGGCTAAACCAGAACCATATTTCGCCGTATAAAGTGTAATCCATTGACCGGAATTTAGACCGTATCCAAATGGGATCAGCAATCCGAAACAAAATACAAAGCGGATCGGCAACCATGAAAATCCTCTTGTCCCATTCCCATCATCGTCGGACATATGCTCGGTGACTTTACCCGTCTGGGTAATATCGAGTATCAAATGAACGACATGATAGAGAAAGATAATCAACGCAATAAAAAACACTGCCCAACTGTAAAAGCGGAACAATTCATGAAGCGCGGTATGGAACGGTGCGGGGAATGGAGGTGTCAACGAGATAGAAGAATCAAAAATCCCCGGAATGCCAAAAACCTTGTCCAGCATCATAAAGGCAATATCATTTGACGGGTTAGTTGTCTGAAGGATTGCGGTAATGCCGTTCGCAAATGATGGTGAGACAACGATGTATAAAAGAGCCGCAGCAATAAACAGCCACATGATGACCGTTCCACAAACGATCATTGAAAAAATGATAATCTTATCAATATTTTTCCACTTGAATTCAACACTGGAGGCCGCCGCCGCCAAAATGCGGGTTAAGCCATATTCCTTATAATTTTCCTTTGAAAAACAGGGGTGATTTTTAGGCAGAAGCCCTGCCATAAAGCAGATAACAGCAATCAACTGCGTCACAAGGCCAAAGCCAGAGAACAGAATATCCTTCAGTCGGGGAAATATCCCCGGCATGGTCGCATAATTTAACGCACTACCCGCAGAAACCCGCACAGTACACCGAAAACCCAAAAAAATTACACCAAAATACACACTGGGGAGGGGAAATTATGAAAGAATCCTCATCCACCGCCTTATAGTATAGCCAGAATTCGTAAAATTTTATTTACTTTTTACCCTAGACTTTCCCTATAATATCATAAAATACAAGCATTTGGTAATGAAAAAGGCAGAATTAAGGCAAGCACAAATCCACCTCTTGTTTTCCTACCCCAAGAATTGTAGCCTTTGTTTAAGCCGCATTTAGAGTATCTATAATCCGTTTTTACTGAGAGAC
Organism: Alphaproteobacteria bacterium RIFCSPHIGHO2_02_FULL_46_13; assembly: GCA_001767915.1. Lineage (GTDB taxonomy): Bacteria > Pseudomonadota > Alphaproteobacteria > Micavibrionales > Micavibrionaceae > UBA1573. The sequence goes on from MEMI01000036.1 coordinate 16,643, forward strand.
AGAAATTATCGATGTCCCCATTTATCATATCTTCTATTAACATAAGATATATCATATGTCTCTTTGGCTTCCTGACCCTCCTCTTTCTAACACCCCCCGCCTTTGCCGCAACCACAATTCCCTTTACCATTAATCTTTCCGAAGCCGTCACTGTCACAGGAACTCCCCGTATCGCCGTTGATGTCGGTGGGGTCACACGCTATGCCACTTATAGCTCTGGGTCTGGTACATCTGCCCTGACCTTTACCTATTCTATGGTGGCAGGGGATGTCGATCTGGACGGGGTGACTGTATCCTCCCCTATTGATCTGAATGGCGGCACCATCAAGGATTTGTCGGGAAATGATTTATCACCTCTCACCTTTACCGTTCCCAATACCTCCAACGTGAAGGTCAATTATCCGTCTTTGGGCATGGATTTTATCTATGATGCCGATGGTCGTTATACCTTGAACGGCACAGCCTATAATGACCTATCTTCTTTCCTCACTGCTGCAAGCGGTACTTTTACCCGCGCCAGTGTTGGGACATATTTTGATAGTACAGGAACACTCCAAACCGCCGCATCAGGCGTTCCGCGTTTTGATTATGACCCTATAAGCTTCACCACGAAAGGTATCTTAATTGAAGAGAGTAGGACGAATTCAACAATTAATACGCCCACAGGACAGGCAGGTACAGTGAGCGCAAGCACAATATCAGGGCCTAATGGAATTGTATCTGGTTATAGATTTTTGGCGAATGGTACGAATGCCAACCACGCCATTTATTTTGGAACACAAAGCACAACATCAGGAACAACATATACAGAGTCTGTATTCGTAAAAGCAGGAAGTTTAACTTTATTGCAAATGGGGATATCCTCTAGTGTTGTAAACACGGGAAATGCTTACGCAAATTTTAACTTGGCAACCAGCGCGATTACCAATGGCGCGAGTATTATTTCAAGTGGCATAACACCCCTCCCCAATAATTGGTTTCGCATTTGGATAACATTCACTGCGAATGGTGTTGGAGGAACTGCTGCAGGACAAATTAGTACAATTACATCAATGAGTGATCCGAAAACGCCTGCAAATACAAGCTCTGGGGATTTTTATATTTATGGCCCCCAACGTGAAATAGGATCATTCCCCACATCCTATATTCCCACCACCACAGCCGCAGTGACACGCGCGGCTGATCGTTTAACGATACCGACAACATCCATCTCAAATATTCAGTTTAGCACTTATGTCGATTATGGCCCTTTAAGTAGATATAACAGCCAATGGCAAGACATCATCACTTTTATGAACGGGGGAAGTCGCATAGCTGGAATTGAAGCAAAAAACTCGAATAATCCGGGGGCATATAGCCTATCGCCGATAGTGTCAACTACTGGACTACCCGCATATTCTCAATACCTACAGAATAAGACAGCCGCAACATGGGGAAGTAGTAATATCATTGCAAGCTCAAATGGATCGGCTATCAGCACCGCCGCAGGAGCTGGCATCAGAAATATAACATCAATGAATTTTGGCTTTGGTGGAAATACGTTATACAACGGAAATGTAAGGCAATTAAAAATATACCCTTTACCAGTTACTGGCACTCAGCTTCAATTAATGACGCAATAAAAAAATTCACCCTCGTCCCAAGAAAAGGGGGAACTAAAAAGCTACGCCGCAAATTCACTCTCGCTCATATCCATCAACGGTTTAGCACCCGCCATGACCATGCGGAAACGGCTTTCGACTTCGGGAAGCATTCGCTCCATAAAGAAACGCGCGGTTTTGAGTTTGCTTCCCCTTTTATTTCCAAACCACCTCACAATAAAAGTTCTTGATTCGGAGGGAAGAGCCATTACAATAAACATACTAAAATTTCTTCGCAGTAGGACAACATAATGAATCAAACGGGCAAATTAATCGTATTTGCATTTTTGCTGACGTGCCTGTTTATTTATCCAGCTTCCGCCGCGACCTCTATTCCGTTTACCGTTAATCTCTCAAAAGCCGTAAATGTCACAGGAACACCCCGTATCGCCGTTGATGTCGGTGGGGTGACACGTTATGCTACTTATAGCTCTGGCTCAGGATCTTCGGCTTTAACCTTTACCTATGCGATGGTGGCTGGAGATGTCGATCTGGATGGTGTTACTGTTTCATCCCCCATCGACTTAAACGGGGGTACGATCAAAGATTTATCGGGCAATGACTTGTCTCCCCTCACCTTTACTGTTCCGAATACATCAAATGTCAAAATCAATTATCCGTCCTTAGGCATGGATTTTGTCTATGATGCCGATGGTCGTTATACTTTGAACGGTACAGTCTATAACGATCTCACATCTTTCCTTTCTGCTGCAGGCGGAAGTTTCATCCGTTCCAGTATTGGTACATATTTTGACAGTGGAGGGGTATTAAAGACCGCCGCTTCGGGCGTTCCGCGTTTTGATTACGATCCCAACACCCATGCCGCAAAAGGTATCCTGATTGAGGAGAGCCGGACAAATTTACTCTTACAATCCGATAATTATACAAATTCACCATGGCAAACAACAAGCTGTGGAGGGGTTACAAATTCGGGCAGCACAACAACGGCCCCCAACGGAACACTCATACCTATTTACGATTTTGCAAGCACTGCTTGCCTGTTTCAGGATATCTCTATCACGAACGGTAGCACATACACTCATTCCATATGGATCAAAGCAAATAAATCAGCAACCATTGGATTTCGCAACCCTGGCAGTTCAGCCTTTACGTCCACCAATATTACCGTTGGCACAACATGGCAACGATACACAATCACCGCAACAGCTGATCAGGCTACTTCCCGCTTCCTAATTGATAACCGGTCATTTAGTGGCTACGGAGTTACAGGATTACAACTTTCATTCTTTGGGGGGCAAGTAGAACAAGGCACATTTGCTACATCCTATATCCCGACAACCACAGCAGCAGCAACACGTCAGGCAGATAATTTATCAATACCGATAGGAAGCTGGTATAACTCAAGCCTAGGGACATTATATGCTGGTATGATCAGTTATAATCCCGATATTGCCTATTCTGGACCAATACTTGATGACAGCACATCTAATAATAGCATCAACTTTATCTACAATAATAATGCTGGGAAAATATATGTTGGGGGAACGCAACAATTTAGTTTTTCTTTATCAAACATATATGGCGTATTTAGCAAAACCGCTATGGCCTATAAATCTAACGATGTTGCTGAAATTCGTAATGGTACCGGATTACAAACAAGTTCATCATCATCCATCCCCACAGTGTCACGATTACTTGTAAGTGGGAACAGCACTATGACAGGAAATATCCAAACATTTAAATATTACCCATCTCGTATTGCCAATACGCAACTCCAATTATTAACCCAGTAAAACCATAAACGAATCGATTTTAAGCCGCAAATTCACTCTCGCTCATATCCATGAGTGGTTTTGCGCCAGCCATCACCATGCGGAAACGGCTTTCGACTTCGGGGAGCATTCGCTCCATAAAGAAACGCGCGGTTTTGAGTTTGCTTCCTCTTTTATTTCCAAACCACCTCACAATAAAAGTCCTTGATTCGGAGGGAAGAGCCATTACAATAAACATACTAAAATTTCTTCCCAGTAGGACAACATAATGAATCAAACAGGCAAATTAATCGTATTTGCATTTTTGCTGACGTGCCTGTTTATTTATCCAGCTTCCGCCGCGACCTCTATTCCGTTTACCGTTAATCTCTCAAAAGTCGTAAATGTCACAGGAACACCCCGTATCGCCATTGATGTGGGTGGGGTGACACGCTATGCGACTTACACATCAGGAACGGGGACTTCTGCTTTAATATTTAC
>MEMI01000036.1:20533-22755 GCA_001767915.1 Alphaproteobacteria bacterium RIFCSPHIGHO2_02_FULL_46_13
AATCAAAGATTTATCAGGGAATGATTTATCCCCTCTCACCTTTACAGTGCCCAATACATCTAACGTCAAAGTCAATTATCCGTCTTTAGGCATGGATTTTGTCTATGATGCCGATGGACGTTATACCCTCAACGGCACAGTCTATAACGACCCCACTTCCTTCCTTTCTGCCGTGGGCGGAAGTTTCACCCGTTCCAGTGTTGCTACATATTTTGATAGTGCGGGTGTCCTGCAAACGGCCGCATCGGGCGTTCCCCGTTTTGACTATGACCCCATCATCCTCCAGCCTAAAGGCTTACTGATTGAAGAGAGCAGGACAAATTTATTCATCAATAGCGCCGCATTTAATCTGTGGAATCAAACAAACACAACCATCACAGCCAACACAACCACTGCTCCGGATGGGACAACATCAGCAGACACATGGACAAGAAACTCAACATCCAGCAGCTATATTGGTCAATCAATCTCGAAATCAGCCTCCGCTCTTACATATACCCAGAGCGTATACGCCAAGAAAAATGTCGGGAATTATATCGCCATCAGAATGCAAGGAGCTTACCCTGCCCGTGCAGATATGGTTGCCAATCTGAATACAGGAACCATCTCGACTACGGCCAGTGGTGTGTCAGGATTTACATCTGCCTCAGGAGGCATCCAGAATGTCGGGAATGGCTGGTACAGAGTTACCCTCACTGCGACAACAGACACGGCTACAACGGTTGCGATGTATATCTCGTTTAATAGCGGGGGCGGTGTCCTTGATGCAACAGATACAGTTTCCAATTCTTCCGGCTATCTTTGGGGGGCTCAGTTTGAACAAGCTTCAACAGCCTCCTCTTATATCCCCACCACAACCGTAGCGGTGACACGGGCGGCGGATACATTCACGGTACCAACTGGATCGTGGTTTAATAGCAGTGAAGGGGCATTATCTATAAATGCTTTGAATGGTGTAAAATTAAATACTGTCGGTATTGTATCAATTGATCAATCCGCGTTTGGGGGAGAAAACCGAATATCATTAATTCGTACGAGCGCAACAAATATTGAGGCCAGCGTGCGAGCATCCAACATAACACAGTTTGTAACCACGATGTCAGGAAATGGCAACAACGCCCTGAATAAAATAGGTTTGGGGTATAAGCTCAATAATTTCAGGCTAGCTCTTAACAATACGTTAGGTGGGCTGGATACAGCGGGAACCATTCCGACAGTTGATACTTTAAGATTAGGGGCTTGGGGGACTCCAGGAGGTAACATTTACAATGGCTGGATTCAGAAAATGAAATATTACCCTGCTCGCGTATCCGACACCCAGCTTCAACTGACAACACAATAGATAGATTCCAAAAACTACGCCGCAAATTCACTCTCGCTCATGTCCATCAACGGTTTTGCGCCTGCCATCACCATGCGGAAACGGCTTTCGACTTCGGGAAGCATTCGCTCCATAAAGAAACGCGCGGTTTTGAGTTTGGATTGGTAGAATTCGGCTTTTCCATTGTCGCCTGCATTTAATTTTTCTTGAGCAACTTTGGCCATTTGCGCCCACATAAAGCCGACCGCGACCAGAGCAAACATGCGCAGGAAATCAGTCGATGCCGCGCCCGCTTCATTCGGGTCTTTCAACCCTTTCATGGCGATTTGCACGGCGGCCTGTTGCAATTTGGCAAAGGCTTTGGCGAGGGGAAACACAAATTCGCCCAGCGCCGGGTTTTCTTGATTGGCTTCGATAAATTCCAGAACAGGGTGGAAGAAACGGCGCAGCAATCGCCCGTAATTCTGACCCATTTTGCGCCCGACCAAGTCCAGCGCCTGAATCCCGTTTGTGCCTTCGTAAATCATCGCAATCCGCGCGTCACGCGCATATTGTTCGACACCATATTCACGGATATACCCATGCCCGCCGTGAATTTGGACGGCCAGATTGGCAACATCAAACCCCATATCGGTCTGATACGCTTTGACAATCGGTGTTAAAAGCGCGACCAGATCATCGGCCTCCTGACGTTTGATCGGATCAGGATGTTTTTCTGCAATATCAAGGTTCAGCCCAACCCAGTAAGACAACGCCCGCGCCCCCTCACAAAACGCCTTGGATGTCAGAAGCATTTTGCGGACATCGGGATGCACAATAATCGGGTCGGCAGGTTTATCAGGGAATTTTGCACCGTCCAAGGCACGCATTTGCAAACGATCTTTGGCATAGGCTAACCCGT
>MEMI01000036.1:22801-29472 GCA_001767915.1 Alphaproteobacteria bacterium RIFCSPHIGHO2_02_FULL_46_13
GAGACGCGCAGCATTCATCATGGTAAACATGGCTTTGAGGCCTTTATTCGGTTCACCCACCAACCAACCAATAGAATTATCAAAGTTCATCACGCAAGTGGCCGACCCTTTGATCCCCATTTTATGTTCGATAGAGCCGCAAGTCGCATGATTTGCGGCATTGGTATCCACCAAGAATTTCGGAACGATAAACAGGGAAATGCCCTTTGCCCCCTCTGGCGCATCCGGCAATTTTGCGAGAACCAGATGCAAAATATTCTCAGTCAAATCATGCTCACCCGCAGAGATGAAAATCTTTGTGCCGGTGATGTTATAACTGCCATCAGTATTCGGAATCGCTTTGGTGCGAATCAAACCCAAATCAGTTCCGCAATGCGGCTCGGTCAGGCACATCGTCCCCGACCATTCACCTGTCACCATTTTCGGAAGGTAAATTTGTTTCAGCTCCTCTGACCCATGGTGCAGCAAAGCGCGATACGCGCCCTCCGACAACCCCGGATACATCCCGAACGACATATTGGCGGAACAAACCATTTCCATCAAAACGAAATTCCACAAATGCGGCATCCCCATCCCGCCATAATTCGGGTCAGCCGATAACGCTGTCCACCCGCCCTGCGTATAGGTGGCATATGCTTCCTTAAATCCTTTTGGGGTGGTGACTTTGCCGTTCTCAAAATGACAACCTTCTTCGTCCCCCGATTGGTTCAGGGGGAATAAAACTTCCTCACAAACCTTTGCGCCTTCTTCTAAAATACTATCCATCAAATCGGATGTGGCCTGTTCATATCCGGGCAGGCCGGACAATTGTCCGGCATTCAGCACGTCATTCAACACAAAGCGCATATTCTCAAGGGGGGCTTTATAAACAGGCATCGGCTTTTCCTTTTTTAATTTTTAATGTTTAGTTTGGTCGTCCTGAACCATCAATTTCATGAAGTCATGTAATTTGGCTTTGTCCATCTGGGCGATAATTTTTTTGGCTTGTGCTGCGGGGGATGTGTCATCGACAGTTTGCTTTTTTTGCAAAATCAACTGCGCCAGTTTTTGTAATTTTTCTTCACCGATAATGTCGCGGGTTTCCTGCATATTCTTAAGGGCGGTCGCCACCAACTGCTCACGACTCTGAATCTCTTTTTGCGGAGATTTGGCCTGAGGCACAGTCTTTTTCTTAAATTTAAGCCAATTCAGCATGATTCTTTAAGTTTCGCAGTCAGAAGTAAATAAGGAGTGAATTTATCATCCCATCATACCCCAAAAAACGCTTCCTGTCTGCGGTGCGTTGCAGTAAAAGAGATTATGAATTATCGCCATATCTATCACGCTGGAAACTTCGCCGATGCCCATAAACACCTCATCCTGATGATGGTGCTCGAATATCTGCAACAAAAGGAAAAAGGGCTCTTTGTGCTGGACGCTTTTGCGGGGATCGGTCTTTATGATTTAACGCGTGAAGAGCCGCAAAAAACAGGCGAATATCTGGACGGCATCACCAAAATCATGGCGGAGCCAGCCGCAAATGAAGACCTCGTCAAATTCCAGAAACTCATCAATCTTTTTTGGGGCGGACAACAATATCCGGGGTCGCCGATTATCGCCGCAACATTGCTCCGCGCCCAAGACCGTTTAATTGCCAACGAACTCCACCCCGAAGATAGCGAGACGTTAAAACATCACCTGCGCGGATTCAAAGATGTCTATGTCACCGTTGAAGATGCCTACCAATCCATCCGCGCCCATATTCCCCCGGTGGAACGTCGCGGTATTGTCCTGATCGACCCCCCATTTGAAAAGCCTGATGAATTTGAAATGCTCGTCAAACAAATGGGCGAGTGGAAAAAACGATGGGCCACCGGATGCTTTATGATCTGGTATCCGATCAAAGCAGGCCAGCCCATCCGCGAACTCCACCGCGCCGCCGAAGATTTAGGCCTGAACCGCACATGGGTTTCTGAAATTTTGCTGCGCGACAGAACCCTGTCCCCCGGCCTGAATGGTGCAGGAATCCTGATGTTCAACACACCCTTCGGCATCCCCGAACGCATCGAATCCCTCTCAACCGAATTCTGCAACAAATTGGGGCAGGGTTGGATCGAGAATAAGTTTCTGGTGAATGATTAGAGGGACCTAACGTACATTCAAATCTTTTTGAATGATCGTTGTATCCGCTTGAGGTTCGGAATTTTGGATGACTTGACCGTTATCCAATGTCTCTTCCTCGGGCGTGATATCTTCTTCGCCGGCGGCAGGTTCAATATCGGCAGGGGAAGTCGGTGGTACGACGGCAATTTGATTGGACGGAGCCACAGCACCACCAAGAGCAACAGGTGCTTGCGCAGAAAAACGTGAAGACCCAAAACCGCCATCATCCTTCGCCATGGATTGACCGATGTTAAAAAAAACAGCCAAAATCGCAATCAGGATCATACGCATTTTAAATCTTCTTTCGTTTAGAATGTCTCTTGTAAGGTTTTCCCCCAGGATTCCAAATCGCGTCCCGCACCTTCCAAGGTGTTCCCGCATCCTGACAGCACCAAACTGGTTGTCGCCAACAGCAGCAATATGGCAAATTTTTTCGGCATCGTCAAACTTTCTCTGAATGAATGGCTTTTACTGCCCCAGAATACTAAATTTGAAAGACAAAAGAAAGAACCGAGAATGGGCTTCACCCCAAACTCGGTTCTTTATTATTTATCAGCGTCTAACTACTCGCCAACAGGACGGCGGATTTCGATAATTTCGGCGTTTTCGTCTGCATTTGCTTTGGTGGCTTTGGCATCTGCTTTGGCGGATTTTTTCTTTGGGAAAGAAATAATCTCAGCCGTTTCAGGTTTCAAAGCCTCTTTTACTGCAGCGGTATTTTCAACTTCGGTAAATGATCTTTCGAATTTAATGAACCATAAGAAATTGGCATTCGAACGGTCACGCACTTCGGTAAAGACAGGGTCGTTGATAATCTGTGTGGATACAGCTTCCAGATAATTGGTGCCAAATGGCATTTTACCGAGGGCTTTGGTCACATCGAGAGTAATCAAACGGGATGTTTCAACCTGATCACTGAACACATATCCTTGATAATCAGCGAGCATTTGTTGGATCAGTGAACGGTCAGCTTTGCGGCAACGTTCGGACAAGAACCATGACTCGAACGTAGCGCGGGCAGCCATACCGTTATTAATCGAACGGAAATCGGCAATCGCTTCACGGGCAAAGGCACGACCCAAATCGGACAGAGTTGAATTTTCAACACGCACCCAAGCATCTTTATAACCAGCCAATTGTAATTCCCAAGCCACACGAACCATGGACACAACCAAATCGGCCTGTTGCGCACGGTTCATCAAAACCGCATAATCAGGATGAACGGATAATGGGTGAAGACCCGCACCATTGCGGTGTTGCCACATACGGCGCAGTTCACGCACCATCAATAAAACTTTTGTCGGCATGTCCAAATCGGCACGCACCAGAACCGCATTCGCAGTCTTATCATACGCGGCATCAACAATCTGTGATGTTTCGCGAATTTCTATGCCGTGCAATTGGGCAAAGGAAATAAATTGTGACGCCAAACGGGATTGGTGCAACAAATCCAAGGACGCCTGAAGATTGGATTCAGATGCCGTGTAAATCGTCGAGATAAAATCAGCATCTTGAGAGAACAAAGATTGAATATGATTTTCAGGTTCAGCAAATTCGCGGGACACAACATCATAAGCATTGGTTTTATCACGCAAATCAGCAATATCGCGCTCCAAAGCTTCCATGACTGGATCATCCAACAGATAGTCTTCGTCGTCTGCGACATCTTGATAATCTGCATAGAAAAGCGGTTGATCGCTAATCCATGAACAACGAACAGGTTGTGCTGACCCTATTGTATAGGCGAAGCGGCAATTTTCCAGCGGCCAGATTTTAATCTCGGTGCTGTGTTCTCCTGATCCAGTAATCTTATCCATTATATTTTCCCCTAAAATGGAGTCCCTAAACCCAAATAAGTAAACGGCAGGTTTTTCTGCCTTATGTATCTATCTTATCGGCCTTTAGTTAACGGAGTATGACCAAAACCAGAAAAAATTGTTTTTTTTCAATAAGTTAAGAGAATCTAAATAAAATTGACATAAAAATAAATTCAACTGCCCAAGTCTTTGATGAATCAGTAAATTCACCCCTCCCCAAACCGGCATTCAGGGGTTGCGGGTTTCAAAAAACCCCTCGATTCCCGAAAATTCCAAAAAAAATTTTGTGAAAGACACCCCATCCCAACCTTCCCCCGCAAACGGGAAAGGCGCTAAATAAAGTCCTCCCCCTTCAACCACAAAAAAGGCCGCCCGTAAGGCAGCCTTATAAAAATTTGAATTGAATCAGATGATTACTCCAGATTCAGACCTTCTTTAGAAAAAGTCCCGATCACTTTCTGGGTGGCGGCGTCCTTGATAAAATACATACCAGGTTTGTTGGCGGTGACTTGATAGATGACATCAAGGGTTTCTGTGACTTTGCGTTTATCCAGACCCGATAAATGATAGAAATTCGGGCCGATTTCCAAATAAGGAATACCGGACATATCTTTATAGCTGCCGACAATAATCCCAGCCGTCATCCATTTTTGGACGAGTTTTGTGCCATCACCGCCCTCTGCCTTGATCCAGTCGGCGGGAGTCCAGTTGGTGCCCATCCATTGGCTGTTATGCGGGTCGGTGCCGTTATCATAGTTGGGGACGAAATCTTGGTTTGTCCAATGGCTTGGCCACCAGAAAATCCCTAAAAATTTAGGGCTGGCCTGTGCTGCGGTTGCAGAGCTGGCGAGAATGAGGGCGGTCAGGGCAAAAGCAAGTTTTTTCATGATAACAATCCATACATTATATTTTAAGTATAATATGCTATATTAAAGGAATGATAAACCCACTTTCTACATCTTTGGCGGGACTAATGGCGGCGTCCAAAAAGGCGAGCGTTGCCGCGAGCAATATTGCCAATGCCGATAGCGTGGGGTCAACCAACCCGTCCGACCCGAATCAGGCCTATTCCGCAAAAACGACTCAGGATGTGAGTGTCGCGGGGGGCGGCGTCAACACAGTTGTTCTGAACCGTACCCCACCCTTTGTCCCGTCTTATGAACCGGATTCGCCGTTTGCAAATACAGACGGGATGGTCAATTCCCCCAATGTGAATCTGGACGAGGAATTAATCACGACAAAAATGGCTGAAAATTCCTATCAGGCCAATTTAATGGCCTTGAAAACCAGTCTGCGGATGCAGGACACCCTTCAAAAAGCCTTGGACACAAAGTCCTAGAGCCCGTAATTATCCAACAAAATATAAACCAGCCCTAAAGCGTAATAGCCACCCAATTGATATGACGCATCAATGGCAACGGCATTGAATGGGTATCCGGTATAGAGAGAACTCATCACAATCGGCGGCATCGCAAACGCCACCCACAGCAAACAAGAAAAAAGCAAAATCTCTTCAGGGGCATGAACTTTCAAAGTGACAGCCAGAAAAACATAAAACAAAGCGGTCAGAAACCACAGCGGAAAAGACAGGATAAAGGGGCTGGAATGATGCTGGATATCATCAGGTTTTATTTGACGTGCCTCTAACCAACGTGTGCCGAGAACTTTCGGATGATACCAGATAAGCCCCAGCAGGAACGCAACAACCGCCCCCAAAAATGAAGGTAAAAGCCAATGAGCCATTAAGGACTGTAGATCAATCGTTCCCATTTTATCTCCTTCATCAAGTGTGACTTATCCCGCGCGGGAGGCGAGTAACTTTTTAATTTCTGCAATTGATTTGGCAGGGTTCAAGCCTTTCGGGCAAGTACGCGTACAATTCATAATGGTGTGACAACGATACAAACGGAAAGGATCTTCCAATTGATCCAAACGCTCACCCGATGCTTCGTCACGGGTATCGGATAACCAGCGATAAGCCTGCATCAAAACCGCAGGGCCTAAGAAACGATCACCATTCCACCAATAGCTCGGGCAGGAAGTGGAACAACAGAAACAGAGGATACAAGCCGCAGGGCCTTTTCCGTCCGCACCGTTTAACAATTCAGCATCTTCGGGGCTCTGCAGTCTCTCACGCGACGGCAACGGAGATTCCGTTTTCATCCATGGCTCAATCGACGCATATTGGGCGGCAACATGGGTGATATCAGGCACCAAATCTTTAATCACAGGCAAATGCGGCAAAGGCGTGATTTTCACATCGTTTTTGACTTCGGCAATCGGTTTCAAACATGCGAGCGTGTTCGACCCGTCAATATTCATCGCGCATGACCCGCAAATCCCCTCGCGGCAAGAGCGACGCAAAGTGACCGAGCCATCAATCGTATTCTTAATATGGAGAAGCGCGTCCAGAACCATCGGCCCACATTTGTCCAAGTCAATTTTGAACGTGTCTAACCTCGGGTTTTCACCGGAATCAGGGTCGAACCGATAAATCTGGAATGATTTCGTGCGTTTTGCGCCATTCGAGGCATCAATGGTTTTGCCTGTCTGGACTTCGGAATTTTTAGGGAGTTTGAATTCAGCCATGTTGATCAGCCATTTTGTTGAGGCATTTTGAATAGGTGTCTATAAGGATAACCTGAACACCGAAGCTTGTGAAGCCTTTTTGAACAGTCTTCTCTATATTAGGTAAATGTAACCGCATAAATA
>MEMI01000036.1:29519-32150 GCA_001767915.1 Alphaproteobacteria bacterium RIFCSPHIGHO2_02_FULL_46_13
CGCGCCCCGAATTTCAGGGCGGTTGATTTAATCCCGACAATCCCGTCATCGACAATATCTTGGTGGGCATAAATCGTGTCATACCCCATCGTCCAGAAAAACCCGCCGATATATAAAAGGACAGCCGCCATCGGCACACTGTCCATCACCGCCGCCGCCCCAATCAATGCCCCGAAATTAAAAGTCAGCCCCAAAACCGCCTGCGGATACCACGTCACCCGTTTAGCAAGCGGATATAAAATAACAGGAACAAGCGACAAAACCCCGAGGCCAATTGCCACGGGCGGCAATTGAATCAAAATCCCCAACCCGACCAATAGCAAAAACACGGTAAAAACGATCGCCTGCCGAACCGTTAAAGCGCCCGAGGCCAGCGGCCTGTCTTTTGTCCGTTCGACCAATTTGTCGAGATTTCTGTCCCACAAATCATTAATCGCACATCCCGCCCCGCGCATGATGATGGCGCCCATAGAAAATAAAAACAAAAGATAAGAATGATAAGGAGTCATCCGCAAAATACCCCCCGCCATCATCACAATCGCCCACCATGACGGTAACAGCAAAAGCCATGTCCCAATCGACCGATCCAGCCGCATTAACAACAAATAAGGATGCACCCCTTGCGGAAAAAGCCGGAACAAAAAATGCTGCGGACGAATATCTGTGTGGGACAATAAAGGGTTCAAATCACTCTCCGCAAAGAATTCCTGCAAAATATTTACCACCAAGCCCTAGAGACACCAAGGTTTTTCTTCGCTCCATACACACGGCAGCATAACGTAGAAAATACCTTGCTTTAGGGCAAGGCGGGTTTAATATTGTGACAGCTTATCTATCTGACTGGCCGACTGGGAAGAACTTCATGCTTAAAATAAGCAAATTGGTAGCGTTGATTTTTTTTGTGATGGCTCTTTATGTTGCCCCTGCATTTGCCGCAACATCCATTCCATTCACTATTACCATGTCCAAAGCCGTGAATGTCACGGGGACACCGCGCATCGCCCTTGATGTCGGCGGGATTGCTCCCCCGCGTTATGCCACCTATAGTTCTGGATCAGGGACAGCCACTTTAACCTTTACCTATACGATGGTAGCAGGGGATGTCGATCTGGACGGGATTTCCTTGACCGCCACCATTGACCTGAATGGCGGGGCAATCAAGGATTTAGCGGGTAATGATTTAACCCCCCTCACCTTTACCACCCCCAACACCACCAATGTCAAAGTCAATTATCCATCCTTAGGCATGGATTTTATTTATGATGCCGATGGACGCTATACATTAAATGGGACGGTCTATAACGACCTCACTTCCTTCCTCACTGCTGCAAGCGGAACATTCACGCGTGCTAGCGTTGGAACATATTTTGATAGCACAGGCACACTCCAGACCGCTGCATCAGGCGTTCCCCGTTTTGATTTCGATCCAACAACCCATGCGGCCAAAGGGATATTGATCGAAGAAAGTAAGAATAATGTTGTAAAATATTCAGAGCAGCTTGAGCAAGCCAACTGGGGAAAAGCTTACACCAACATCTCATCAAATGTTACCCCCTCTCCTGATGGCAATATGACTGCTGATAGATTCTCTGCGGATGGCAGCAATAATTCTCACTTCCTGTTTATTTACAATATTTTTTCATCGGGCAGTGATTACGCAGTATCTTTTTTTGTTAAAAAAGATACTGCGAATTTCGTCCTAGCATCTGTGACAGGCTCAAGCTACGTCAATGTTCGACTTGATTTAAATACGGGAACAAAAACAACCACAACCTCCGGTGGATCAACCCTATATAACTCAACAATTCAGAGCCTCCCAAACGGATGGTACTGGGTACGTTTTGCATTTCGACAAACTTCAGGTCAAACGCAAGACCTGCGAATATATGTTTATAATGCAACGAATCCTGAAGCCTCTACCGCCAGTGCCTTTCTATGGGGAGCCCAAATTGAACAAGGTATATTTTCAACATCCTATATCCCGACAACCACAGCCACTGTTACCCGTGCCGCAGACGTGTTAACAGTTCCGACAGGAAGCTGGACAGATGCAGCAAAAGGAACCTTATTAGGAATTGCCCAACAGAATTCATTGATTTCAACGCACCCAACCTATATCGCAACCGTTGGAAATAACAGCTCCAGTGATTTTGCCGCTCTATTTTTGAATGCGGCCTCTGGCAAAAGTGCGGTGGTGAACACGTCTGGCGTCGACCAATATAATCAGTTACTCGGTACATATGTCGCCGGAAACACCACAAAAATAGCACTCGCCTATCAGGCCAATGATTTCAGAGCCGCTATGGACGGAAGTTTCGCAACAGCCACCTCCTCCGGAACGATCCCCTCGGTCTCTGTTTTAAGAATTGGAGACAGGGATGGAACAAGAACCTTAAACGGGACAGTCCAAATGTTTAAATACTACCCCGCGCGCGTTCCCAACACTCAACTACAACTGATGACACAGTAATTCCTCTTTCCCTCGTCATTGCGCCCCTCTGTAAGTCTTATGGCTTTGTGGTGAAAGACCTTGAAAACCCTTGACATATTAGGATTTATATCCTACAATACCCCCATGGAAACTGTACCAACGCCCCGCAAAAAGGGGCAACGATCTTGGACAGATGCACA
>MEMI01000037.1:0-18441 GCA_001767915.1 Alphaproteobacteria bacterium RIFCSPHIGHO2_02_FULL_46_13
AGCAACTTCGGGCGAAGTCAATGTCTCCGAAGGCAGCTATCCAATTCAGGCAAGCGTAGAAGTGCCAAGCTCAGGGATTGCTTTATCATTCTCGGGTGTTGTTGATTCCAAAAACATGGGTGCAAATGGCGATATTAATTTAGAGGTTGATGATGTTGCAAAAGCTGTGAAAGGGATGACTGGTTCTGCACCATCTTTGCCAGAGGGCATCGGCGGTAAGGCTGAACTTGCGGGGAAACTGGTTTATTCAGCTAGCCGCGTTGCGGTTGATAATATGGCGCTCTCACTCGGCGCGTTGAGCTATTCCGGTGAAGTGTCTGCAAATGGATTGGGCGGGAATGAACAACCTCAACTATCATTCCAATTGCAACCAAAATCAAAGGCGGCGGCAGATGCCCCTGCGCTTGTTCAATTGTTATCGGACTTGACGATTGCGGCCAAAGGGTCGGTCGAGAATGAAAAAGTTCAAATTGCTACCGCCAATATTAAGACGATGGGCAATAATATTTCTGTTAATGGATACTCCACAATGGGCGCGAACCCGAGTGTCGATTTAACGGTCAATGCATCTGAAATTAATCTGGATGTTTTGAGCAAAAATGCTGGCGCGTCTGCGGATGGCACAGCCTCGAAACCTGCGGCTTCTGGGAAGTCTGGCGATATGGGGTTTGCGATGCCGTTTTCTGGTCGCGTGCGTGCCGATGTTGCCAAACTGACAACCGGTGGCAAAACATATTCCGATATTAAGGCGGATATCACAAGTAATGCGGGTGCGTTGACCATTACCAATGCTCAGGTCGGATTGGTTCCTGATACCTCTGTGAGTGTGAATGGTAAAATTGCCAATACATCCAATTTGTCAGGATTGAATCTAAATGTTGCCGCCAAAACGCAAGATGCTGAAAAATTATTCAGTGCGTTGGGGGTTGCTATGCCTGAATTGCCACGAAAAGTGGGGGCTGCATCTATGAATGGCAGCTTTACAGGCGATTTGAAAAATCTGGGATTCTCGACTGTTGTCTCTGCCCTGCAATTTAATGTGAAGGGTGAGGGCAGTGTCGGCGACCCGATGGGAACGCCAGCCATCAGTTCATTGAAATTCAATATCAGTCATCCGAATTTTAATGACGCCATGAAAGCATTCCAGCCTGGCTTTGCTGGATCAACCGGGTTCTATGGCCCATTGGATGTATCTGGTCAATTGGCGTGGGGCACCGATAAGGTTGATGTCACATCCATTAACGGGAAGTTGGGTCAAACAACTGTGTCGGGGAATATTTCAGCCGTAACCAAGCCAAAAACGAAAGTGACAGGTGCGTTGGATTTCGGTGCGATTGTCTTCCCGTCAGCCACCAATAATGGCGGCACAGTTGCGGCGACATCTAAAGGTGCTGCGCCAGCTTCAAGTGGAGATCGTTGGTCACGCGACCCGATCGATTCTGCATGGATGAAATCATTTGATGCGGATATTGCCATCAAGGCCAAAAGCATTACACAGAATTTGTGGAAGTTAAGCGACGCCAATCTGGCATTCAAATTGAATGACGGCACATTGACGTTAGATGATATCAGTGCCGGATTATTTGGTGGTCATGCATCGATTAACGGCACAGTCAAAAGTGGTGCGGGCGCAAAAGACCCGATCAGCATTAACGCCAAAATTAATGCCGAAAATGTTGACGCCAAAGATTTGATGAGCGCCGCGACAGGTAAAGTGTCTTACACCTTAACGGGAACAATCTCGAAAGTAGATGTTGCCCTGAATGCAACGGGTGCATCAGTTGCCAACCTTGTGCAAACATTGGGTGGGAACGGAACAATGGATGGTAAGAATATCATCGTAAAAGGGGTTGATGCTGCGCAATTGGCAACAGCCGCTAAGGGAAGTTATAAACCGTTGGAGCGTGCGGGGAGCCTGTTCCAATCCTTCCAAGGGGGGCAAACTGAATTTACTGATTTTAATTCTGAATTTGCAATTCAGAGCGGAATTGTGAATTTCAGCAAAATCTATTTCGATGGACCAAAAGCCACGTTGAATACAACAGGAAATGTAAACCTTCCGAAATGGACGGTTGATCTTAAAAACACCATGACGGTTAAGGATACGGATATTCCACCGTTTGATTTTACGATCAGAGGGCCTTTGGATAACCCAGCCAACTCCGGCGGGGACATCATCAATAACTATCTGCAAAACAAGCTGGAGAAAAAAGCGACCAAATTGTTAGAGGAAAAATTGGGTGGTAAATTAGGCGCGTTATTGGGTGGTGGTTCGACAACAACCACAACCGATACGCCTGCTGCGGATGCGCCTTTAACTGATACCACAACCACATCTGATCCTGCGGCAACACCAACCGCTGGTGAGGGAGCAACAGCGCCAGCCGAGACCGATAAGCAAAAGGCCGCTAAAGAGGCCGTGAAAGCCTTGCAAGGGTTGTTTGGAAAATAAAGTAGTTAAGAGCAAGCTTTTTTACAAATTTTTAAGTGCCATCGTATAGAATTATGGATATTATTGGCGGGAGTGTATTATGGGTCGGTCTGATGATTTTTTAGCAAATAAAGGGGATGTCGTTACCTTTACGCCTAAAAAGATCGATTATTTTCCTGCAGATGTGATCAGACAAGCTGCACTGCGCCCTGACCCTATGCAAAAACCTAGGTTTAGTGAGCAAGAAAATTATGCAGTGGTGCGGCCGACTGCAGGAGCCTTATCTACGCCAGCTTTAAACATTAAAGACAATAACGAAGACGGTTTTGGTTCTGATAAAAAATTAGTTGTCGCTGTGACGTCAGCTCATTTTGGAGGTAAGACAGGATATAATTATAATCAATTTAATCCTTCTGAGGGAAAATATATTTCGAATCCCGGTGTGGGGTTTAATTTTAAAACGGGAGTTGATATGGCGGGGTCGCCACTTCGTACAGAGGTTGGGGCATATAATAATTCATTTTATAAATCGACGTCCTATGCCGCACTGGAATGGAAACCTTTGGAGGCAAATCTTCCCTTGGGGCTTAAGGGGAGTTTTGGAGGAGTTGCTGGTTTAGCAACGGGCTACGAAGAGTATGTTCCTAAAGAATTTGTGATAGGTAAGGGTATTGTACCTGTCGTTGCAGCACGCATGAGTATTGAGGGTGAAAGAATGGGTGTGGATGCAACCGTTATTCCGCCTGCAGGTAAAAACATGCCAACGGTTTTAGCTATCTCTGCGACTTTTAAATTCTAATTTTTGTCTTTCAAATGAAACAACACATACAGACGTAATGCGCTGGACAAGTTTGTTTGGCGCGCTGTGTCTATGTCTTCGATTAATTCGGAAATGGTTTTCTTCTGCGCTGACGCAATCCGCATCAATTCATCCCAGAAAGGTTGTTCCAGTGATACGGAGGTCGAATGGCCTGCAATATTAACGGTGCGCTTTATAACTTTTGCGGAAAGAGGATAGTTTGGGTTGGTCATTCAATTTCCTTTTCCCTGTTACCCCCTCCTGCAAGGGAGGGGGTGGGGTAATGATTAATCTTTTGGATGAACCATATCGGCGGGAACAATCCATGATTTGAATTGTTCTTCGGTCATTAATCCTAATTCCTTACCAGCCTCAAGAAGAGATGTACCTTCATGATGCGCTTTTTTGGCGATTTTGGCGGCGTTGTCATACCCGATATGTGGGTTGAGTGCTGTGACCAACATCAAGCTTTCGTTCAGCAGTTTCGAGATACGACGTTCATCAGCCTCAATCCCCACGATGCAATTTTCGGTGAGGGAGCGGGAGGCATCGGCGATCAGGCGAATGGATTGCAGGACGTTGAAAATGATGACGGGTTTAAAGACGTTCAATTCAAAATGTCCGTTTGATCCGGCAATGGTGACTGACACATGGTTGCCCATGACTTGAGCGCAGACCATGGTCATGGCTTCGCATTGGGTCGGGTTGACTTTACCCGGCATGATGGATGACCCCGGTTCGTTTTCAGGAAGGATGATTTCACCAATCCCGCAACGTGGGCCAGAGCCGAGCAAACGAATATCATTGGCAATTTTCATGAGCGATGTTGCGATGGTGTTTAAAACGCCAGACACTTCGACCATGGCATCATGTGCCGCCAAAGCTTCGAATTTATTTTCAGCGGTGACAAATGGCAGGCCAGTGATTTTTTCAACATTGGCTGCAAAACCTTCGGCAAATCCTTTTTTAGAGTTGATGCCCGTGCCAACGGCTGTTCCGCCCTGTGCAAGTTGCATCAGGCGAGGGAAGGTCGCTTTGACACGGTCAATCGCGTATTCTATTTGTTTGGTGTAACCGGAAAATTCCTGCCCCAAAGTCAGTGGCGTTGCATCCATCAAATGGGTGCGGCCAATTTTAACGATATGGTTGAATTCTTTTGATTTCGCATCAAGCGCTGCGTGAAGTGTCTCAAGCGCAGGGATCAATTCATGGATAATTTGCTCACCCGCCGCGATGTGCATGGCAGTCGGGAATGTATCATTGGATGATTGCCCCATGTTCACATGGTCATTCGGATGTACAGGTTTTTTGGAGCCCATTACGCCGCCCAGAATTTCAATCGCGCGGTTCGAGATAACTTCGTTGGCATTCATGTTGGTTTGTGTGCCTGAACCGGTTTGCCAGACAACCAACGGAAATTCACCGGACATGCGCCCGTCCATCACTTCCTCTGCGGCTTGAATGATCGCTTGCCCCAACTTGGGATCAAGGACGCCCAATTGCATATTTGTTTGCGCGGCGGCTGCTTTAATCACGCCTAGAGCGCGGACAAGCGGCGCAGGCATTTTCTCGCCGCCGATTTTAAAATTACCCAAGGAGCGTTGCGTCTGTGCCCCCCAATATTGATTGGCAGGAACTTCGAGTTCGCCAAAGGAATCTGTTTCAATACGAATAGCTGATTCAGTGGATTTAGCGGCAATATTGGTCATTTTATTAAGAATCTCCAGAGTGTGAATAGGCTTCCTTTTTATAGGATTTTTCGGCTGGTGAGAAGGGATGAAAAAAACCTTGCTTTTATTGTCATATTTATAATATGCATGGGTGAAATAATAGATATTAAAAATAAGAGGGTATTGTGCAAAGTAAAAAAGAGAGGCAGGGAAACGGTGAGGGGGATGTCATTGAGCTTGTCACCGTTCCAACCCTTTATGAGCGATACAGGGACGTTATTACAAACGGGCTGACACGCACAAAATTAAGTCGTGATAAGTTATACTCTTTTTTTCCTTCCCATCTTCAGCCTGCTTTCTCTCTTTCCCTCAAAAGCAAAGGTGCTGCTTTTAACACGCCAACCAATATGAAGGTGGTTGAATACCTCGAAGACATTTTCGGGATATTACCAGATTATGATGCCCCGATAGATGAAAAACATGCTGATGGATTTTTTATCAATGGTAAAATGCGTGAAATTTTTATGAATAAAGCTGTGGCAGGGAATGGAATCCATCGCGCTTTAAAAGGGTTAAGCCCTGATGACGTTGTTAAAAAATCCGTGATTGATTTGAAAGGTCAATTTAGTGAAAGCGAAATTATCCATGCTGTCAAATTTAGTTTACCGAACGGAGTGGATAGACATTTTGTATCGAAAATTGTTCAAATTGCTAATCGTTTAAAATGATATGAGAGTGGATATGGACGTTTGTACTATTGATAAAAATGAATGCGTTTCTCTTGCTGATATTTTTAGATTTGTATCAGATTTCGAAACCAAAACAGGGTTCAGATTATCAGATATTTATCAATGGCTGAACCCTGATATTACTGACCCAGAGCCTGATGAAGAGGGCTATCGATGGGAAGATGCGATTGCCGATTATCATTCTTATCAGTCCCATCCGGACGCTTGTAAAAAAAGAGTTCCTGTTGATATTGCTGCGGCATTTTTTTCAGTCTGTGAAAAATATAAGGTATATGGCGGTGCGCGGGCGACAGATATTGATGTGCATATTAACAGGCCAACTTTTGCGAAATCACATGATAGGGTTCTTATTAAAGATTTTAAGGGCTATTTAAGGGAGCAAAAGGAAAGAACAGAGGTTTCCAATACTATTCTCTGGAAATTACTGCCTGATGAAATTAAGTCACGATATAGTTTCAATACTTTTGTAGACAATCAGAAAGATTTGAGTTCTGTAGCCACGATTTCAATTGAATTAGCCAAGGCCATTCGTGATACATATTCAAAAATTTGTGGACGAAATCAACCTGTTGATGTGAGCGAGGGATTGGTTGTTCCCCCCTTTGGCTCACAACATTCTTTCTCTGTATCCAGTAAAGTAGCATTGCCACAATTGAACGAAAAATTTGCCCTTGCAAAAGGCAAGGGGCTTTATGCAACGAAGCTGGATTTTATGAATAGCGCCTCTATACTTCTTGGGGTGGATGTAAGTAAGTTATTTGATAAATCTCATAAAGCCATTCCTCGTCTTCGCGTGGCGATCTGTTTGGCCTTATTGGAAGGGCATACAATTCCATCTGAGGTGTTGGATATTCATCGCAAATATTTTGACGATCATGTTAGAAATAGGCCTGCTCAATCAATGGGGAGGCTGGAAAATGAATAATCGACACGGCTTTTTGTTATAAAAAGCCAGAAATCAGGCAGCTTAGCCATAATTTTGCCTTAAATAAGACATTTTTCTTGCGTTTTGGAAAATTGCCGCCTATTTTATAGACATAATAAAAAGTGTGTATAAATAGGGTGTGGCTGTATCATGGGAAAAGACTTTTCCAACGATGATAATATTGCCTTGGAAGATGTTTTTACTCCCGATGTTCCGCAAGTGGATATCGGAGGGGATTTTCGTACTGCAATATCCGCAGCCGATACGTCCAAATTTAATAAGCTGATGTCATTCAATGAATTCTATAAATTGGTGGATGACATTATTCGTGAACGTCATGTCACCTTAAAATCCGCTTATGCGACTTGTCCACCTTTTGTGCATGATTATCTTTCGTTAAAAGTAGCTGAACATGATTATCAGGAATTTAAAGAAGGTCAGAGGAACGATGAATGGGTGAACCCAAAAATATCTTCTCTTATTCTGCGGTCATTATACTATGCCAAGCCATTACCGAATATCATATCAGATCAATTTGATGCCGAAGATCTTGATGAAGTCAGTCTTCATTCGCTACACGAACATATTGATAAAAATATGGGGGAAGCATCTCTTGATTTGGCACGCGTTTATCGCCATGTGTCAGCCGAAGTGCGTGAAGAATACCCGCAACAGAAGGCGATGAGGGATTTTAAGAGACATCTTGCTGGTAAAAATATAAAAGGTGACATTTCTTTTGATGCGGCTGAATCCATTCTGCATGTTATTCAGAATTTTCAGTTGTATGAAAGGTTAAGTTTGAGAAAGACTGAAGCGCCATCAAAGCCTTCCGCATTAATATCTCCGGTGGTCATCCCTGTTGTAAATAACCAGAATGAGGAGGAGGCCAGCAGACTGGAAAGAAATTCAATTCTGCTAAAAGAATATAGAGAAAAATTTAATGCTCTTAAGGATATGAAGAAAGTCCCGCTTGCGGCCGTGTGGGGTGTTTTACCAAGTGACATAGTGAAGGGGCATAGTTATTTGTCCTATAGAAACGGGAGTTGTATTGGGAGTGACCGGAATAATCTTTCGATAGATGTTTGTAATGCCATTCTGGATGTCTATCAAAAACTTCCGGATTATACGGATCCTGTTACAGCGGATGAGGTGAACGGGCCTTTTATTTTAGGTGACAATTTTGGATTGATGATGTCGTCCGAGGTTGCTTATGCACAAATAAAAGAGGCATTAAAGAAATCCGCAAAACCAAATAAATTCCTAGAGCAAAGAAATGATGTTATCACTCAATTCTCTAAACTAACGGGGCAGCCGGAAGATAGCCGATTGTTGGTTAAAAAACATGGTCGTGATAAATATATATCGCGGTTACAGGTCGCCATTATCCTATGCGTTATTGAGGGTAAGGACGTTCCGAAAGGAGCAATTACTCTTTTAAATCATTATCAAGACAATACAAAATTGATTGAGCCTTCTTTAAAAGGTCTTGCGAAAGAATTTAAAGATAAGGTGACGCCAGAGCCGCAGGATAATGCAATGCCGTCAGAAGTGGTCGCCACATTTAATCGCCAGAATAGCAAACCAAGACCAGCAGGGTATTATTCTGTGTTTAAGACCGCAGATATTCAATGCGATACTCTAGCCCTTGGATAAATCAAACAGATTGGTCAGATTATCAACGAGAGCTTCGCCGAGTTCGGTGACGTCGGAGATGGTGATGGCGTTGGAATAACATCTTGTGACGTCGTGACCGATCCCGATGGCGGTCAGATCGACTTTGCCGATCATTTCAATCCAGTTAATCACATGGCGCAAATCATTCTCCAGTACGTTGGCAAGATTGACCGATAGAGTTGAATCATCAACAGGCGCGCCATCTGAAATCACCATCAGAATTTTGCGATCTTCGCCCCTTGCCGCGAGGCGGTTATAAGCCCAGACCAAGGCTTCGCCATCAATATTTTCTTTGAGCAATCCTTCTTTCAGCATTAGTCCCAGATTTTTGCGCGTGCGGCGATGGGGGGCATCGGCAGATTTGTAAATGATGTGGCGAAGGTCGTTGAGGCGACCCGGTTTTTCGGGACGACCATTGGCAATCCATAAATCGCGGGATTTTCCGCCCTTCCATGTGCGGGTGGTGAAGCCCAGAATTTCAACTTTGATCGCGCATCTCTCTAATGTGCGTGCCAGAATATCGGCACACATTGCGGCGGTCGTAATCGGGCGGCCACGCATCGAGCCTGAATTGTCAATCAGGATGGTGACAACGGTATCTTTGAATTCGGATTCTTTTTCTTGCTTAAAACTAAGCGGTACAGTCGGGTTGGCAACCACACGGGCGAGGCGGGAGCTGTCCAGATAGCCTTCCTCCAGGTCAAATTGCCATGCACGGCGTTGACGTGCGAGGAGTTTTCGTTGCAGACGGTTGGCGAGTTTGACAATCACCCCCTGCATCGACACAAGTTGTTTATCAAGCAGGCCGCGCAGGCGGAATAATTCATCGTCATCGGCTAATTCTTCGGCCTTTACAATTTCATCAAATTCAGTGGTGTAGATGGCATAAGTAGTGCCGGGGCCGTTTGCGATGTCTTTGCGGGTGTCGCGAACCTCGCCCATATTTTCATCTGCCACATCATCGCCCAATGGGGATGTTGCAGCTTCGTCTTCCATACCGGCTTCCGACTTTTCTTCGGAGTCTGATTCATCTGCCGTGTCTTCGGATGGCGATTGATCGGACGTGTCGTCTTGGTCGCCGTCATTTTGGTCTTGGTCGGAATTCATGTCCGATTGGTCGCTTGATCCGTCTTGATCGGGTGGCGGGGCAGGAGGTTCATCGGCGGGTTTGCTGTCACCATTTTCCTCATCACCGTCCAACATTTCAAGGCGGCGCAGGACATTGCGGGTATGGCGACCGTAATCATTCTGGTCATCCAGAGATTTTTCCAGATTTTGAAACCAGTCATCACCCAGACGTTCATGTATCCATGGCGCCCAAATGTCAGCCAGTTTTTGGGCGGCAGGTGGCAGAGGTTCGCCCGTGAGGTGCATCCGCGCCAGAAGATGGAGCGCATCGGGGAGTGTGTCATTCCTTTGGGTTGTTAAATTGTGATAGCCCATTTGGGTGAATTTTTCGTCCATCACTGTATTTAAATTATTTCTAATCCCCACCATGTCACGCGCACCGAGAGATTCAATCCGCGCCATCTCTAGCGCGTCATGGATGGATTTTGCCCGTTCATCTGTCGGGGCATTTTTGGCGTGGAGTTTTGCGTTATGGTGGCGAAGGCGCAACCCCTCAGCATCCGCAGTCCCACGCATCACCGCACGGTCACGGTCATTTAATTTGAGTGCAGGGGTGGGGAGGCGCGCTCGGTCGGGCGAGGTCAGGGATAATTTTTTATTCAATGTTTCGGTTGGGGTATAGGTGACCTCAATATCCCGCTTCCCCGCAATAGCCCTTAAGGTGGCATCGGTTGCTTGTTTAAAACTCTCTAAATCTGGGGGGCTTTGGGCTGTCATAACGTCTTATATACTATAAGATAGTGAACTCGTTAAGGTCAAAAGGGGAGTTTTATAGATGTTTAAAGCCATTTTATGTCTTGTTTCAATCGGTTTTGTAATGGGGGCAGCTATTCCTGCCCATGCCGAGGGGCCTCTCAGAGAAAAAATAAAGGAAGCTATGCAGGCGCGGATAGCAGAAAAAATAGACGGGCGGAGTAAACGCGAAACAACGACCAGTGATATAAATATGCCGATTACAAGTGCGGGCGATTATACATTTGAAATTCCTCAGGGTGATTTAACCCGTAAATATCTGGTTCATGTGCCGCCCAGCTATCATTCCAATACCCCAACGCCACTGATTTTAGCTTTCCATGGCGGAGGCGGTGACATGAATTATATGGCCAGAGATGAGTATTACGGCCTGATTTCTAAATCGAATAAGGAAGGTTTTATTCTTGTATTTCCGAATGGCTACAGCAAATTCAAGTCAGGGATATTTGCGACATGGGATGCGGGAAATTGTTGCGGTGATGCACGGGATAAAAAAATTGATGATGTCGGGTTTGTCCGAAAAATTGTATCCAATATTTCAAACCAGATGAATATTGACCGCAACCGCATTTTTGCAACGGGGATGTCGAATGGCGGAATGATGTCTTATGTTCTGGCCTGCGAACTTCCTGATATTTTCAAGGCGATTGCGGCTGTTGCGGGAACGGATAACACCATCACCTGTTCCCACAAAACGCCGATTTCAATTTTGCACATCCATGCCAAAAATGATGACCATGTCCTGTTTAACGGTGGGGCGGGTGAGGGCGCATTTAAAGATGAATCCAAAGTCACCAATTTTACCTCCGTCCCCGACACAATTGCCCGTTGGGTGGAGTATAATAAATGCAACAAGTCACCAGAGCGTGTTTTGACCGTGAATGGTGCCTATTGCGACCTATATAGCGGCTGCGTCAACGGAACACAGGTAAAATTATGTGTCACCGATACAGGGGCACATAGTTGGCCAGGGGGGTATAAACCCCGTGGAGAGGCGCCGTCCAAAGCCATTTCTGCCAATGATATGCTGTGGGATTTCTTCAAAAACCAGAAATAGATATGAAAATAAGAATATTTCTCTCTCCCTCCCTAAAGGGTAGGGAGAGGGAAAAAGCAGAATGTAGAAAAAAAGAGTTTAAAACATGAAAAAAACCGTTGCTTTTTAATGCACTGGCAGACTATACCCTAGGCATGCTTTGGACCAACCCACTTTCGAAAAAACTACCTGATTATGGCACTATCTCCAATCTGGAGGAGAAAAAGGCTGTCGCCGCAAAATTGGCGGGCGAGGTCAAAGATGGTCAGATTATCGGTGTGGGTTCTGGGTCAACGTCTTTCCTTGCTTTGCAAGCGATTGCCGCTACTGTCGCGGATAAAGGTTTCAGTTGTCGTTTTATTCCGTCCTCCCGTGAAATTCATATGACTTGTTTGGCTCTCGGGCTAAATGTTGCTTCACTCCTTGATGCCCGCCCTGATTGGTATTTTGACGGCGCGGATGAAGTTGACCAAGGGCATAATTTGATCAAAGGTCGTGGCGGTGCCATGACTCGTGAGAAAATGGTGATGGTTGCATCCCCAAAAACTTTCATTCTTGTTGATCAATCCAAATTTGTGAAAAAATTGGGCGAGAAATTCCCGATCCCTGTTGAGGTCAATCAGGAAAGTGCCAATTACGTCGAAGAACAACTCTTGAAAATGGGCGCGATTGAAACGATGGTTCGCCCTGCCAAAGGCAAGGACGGAGCAATTGTGACCGAGTCAGGGCATTTTATTATGGATGCCCGCTTCGCAGAGGCCACGCCAGATTTAGAGAAAAAAATTAAGTCGATTACAGGCGTAATCGAAAGCGGATTATTCTGGGGATATAACCCAGAGATTGTTAGTAGTTAGAACCAGCCAGCAAAGGGAGATCAAGCCATGTCAAATTCAAACGTTCAAAAGAAAGAAACCGAAACCATGACCGAAAACTCCTTTTTCCAAACATCGCTCGCCAAATCCGACCCTGCTGTCTTTGACGTGATTTGCAAAGAACATAAACGTCAACAAGACCAAATCGAATTGATTGCATCCGAAAATATTGTGTCAAAAGCGGTCTTACAGGCTCAAGGCTCTGTCCTCACCAATAAATATGCCGAAGGCTACCCAGGGAAACGTTATTACCAAGGATGCGAATTCGTTGACATGACCGAACAATTGGCGATTGACCGCGCCAAAGAATTATTCGGTTGCGAATTTGCAAACGTTCAACCAAATTCTGGGTCAC
Source organism: Alphaproteobacteria bacterium RIFCSPHIGHO2_02_FULL_46_13 (assembly GCA_001767915.1). Classification (GTDB taxonomy): domain Bacteria; phylum Pseudomonadota; class Alphaproteobacteria; order Micavibrionales; family Micavibrionaceae; genus UBA1573. Next base: position 12,393 of record MEMI01000037.1, read on the forward strand.
AGGCAAACCAAGGTGTTTTCTTTGCACTGTTGCAACCACATGACACAATCCTCGGCATGTCCCTCGCGGCTGGTGGTCACTTGACCCATGGTGCTGCACCGAACCAATCGGGCAAATGGTTTAATGCTGTTCAATATGGCGTGAAAAAAGAAGACGGGTTGATTGATTATGCCGAGGTTGAGGCTTTGGCGTTAGAGCATAAACCTAAAATGATTATCTGTGGCGGTTCCGCGTATCCACGCGTTATCGACTTCGCAAAATTCCGTGAGATTGCGGATAAAGTTGGCGCATATCTGTTTGCCGACATCGCACACTATGCGGGTCTGATTGCGGGTGGTGCGTATCCGTCACCATTCCCACATGCCCATGTTGCAACCACCACCACCCACAAAACATTGCGCGGCCCACGCGGCGGGATGATTTTGACCAATGATGCGGATATCGCCAAAAAATTGAACTCATCAATTTTCCCGGGAATTCAAGGTGGACCGTTGGAACATGTGATTGCCGGTAAAGCTGTTGCCTTCGGCGAAGCCTTACAACCATCCTTCAAACAATATGCGCATGACGTTGTGGCGAACGCTAAAATCTTGGCGGACACTCTTGTCAAGGGTGGTTTGGACATCGTGTCCGGTGGGACAGATTCCCACATCGTCCTCGTTGACCTTCGCCCGAAAAATTTGACTGGGAAAGTTGTTGACTTGGCGCTTGAACATTCCGGCATCACCTGTAACAAAAACGCTGTGCCTTATGACCCAGCCCCTCCGATGGTCACATCTGGTGTACGTCTTGGAACGCCTGCGGGGACAACACGCGGTTTCGGTGCAGCGGAATGGAAATACATTGCTGAATTGATTTTGGAAGTGGTGGACGGTCTGGTCGCCAACGGCGCAGAAGGAAACTCTGCCGTTGAAGCTGCAGTCCGCGCCAAAGTCAAAGCCCTCTGCGATAAATTCCCGATTTATCCTGAAGGTGTGGCTGTTTAATTCATCATGCATTGCCCATTTTGCAGTTTTGAAGAAACACAAGTTAAAGACTCCCGCCCGAGTGAGGACGGGACGTCTATTCGTCGTCGTCGGGCATGCCCCGAATGTGGCGCGCGGTTTACGACGTTTGAACGGGTGATGTTGCGGGAACTGACCGTCATTAAATCGGGTGATAAACGTCAGGCATTTGACAGGGATAAAATTACGCGGTCAATGCAATTGGCTTTGCGGAAACGTCCAGTGACACCAGAACATATTGAACGTGCCGTCAACGGCATCGTCCGCCAATTGGAAGTATCGGGTGAGAGCGAGATTACATCCTTTCACATCGGTGAATTGGTGATGCAGGCTTTGGTTGAACTCGATAAGGTTGGCTATATCCGCTATGCCTCGGTTTACAAGGATTTTAGTAAGCCTGATGATTTCAAAAGTTTCGTCAAAGAACTTGATACGCTCATTTAATGTATAGGGTCGAATGAAACAATTTGCCTTTCCAGTTGGGTCTACGTCTCTGGATGCCGCATCGGCATTGTATCTTGAGCCGGATTTTATTTGGCTGGATAGCAATAAACTCCATCATCCGCAAAGCCGTTATAGTTACATTGTTTTTAATTCATCAAAACCAATAGAACTCCCTACGCAAACACAAAATGATTTGCCATCATTCCAAGGGGGTTATGTCGGTTTTAAAACCTATGAAGGCGAAGATGATTTCAAGTTTTATCATCAGGTTTTATCGTTCGACCATCATACGGGGCAGGGGTGGTTTGTGACCGCTGCCAAAGGTGAGGCGGAGGCGCATAAAGCCTATGATGATGTTTGTACCAAAATTCGTATGGCAAGACCTGTTCCTGAATTTACGCCATACGCACTGGATTGGCGATCCAACTTTACACCCACGGAATATAAGGCTGCGGTTGCGGATATTATAGAACGCATTCTAAATGGTGAAATTTTTCAGGCGAATTTAACACAGCAATTCACAGCTGTTAAACCTCAAGAGTTTCATGGTTTTGCGCACTATTTGAATCTACGACGTATGAATCCTGCACCATTTTCGGCCTATATCAATTTTGGTGATCGGCAGATTTTATCAACGTCCCCTGAATCTTTTTTAAGTCTCTCGAAAGACGGAAGAATTGTAACGCGCCCGATTAAGGGGACAGATCGGGATGCGGGGAAATTACTATCCAGCCTGAAAGATAAAGCCGAAAATACCATGATTGTGGATTTGCTCCGCAATGATTTGTCACAAATTTGTACGGATGAATCTGTGGTTGTGAATAAGCTCTGTGAACTCCAGTCCTTCGCAGGGTTGCACCATCTGGTGTCGGAAATTTCTGGGCAATTGCGTCCCAAAATAAAACCTATGGATGCCTTGAATGCTTGCTTTCCCGGTGGTTCAATTACCGGCGCGCCCAAAATAGAGGCAATGAAAATTCTGGCGGAGATTGAAGGCGTGCCGCGGGATATATATTGCGGATCGATTGGGTGGGTGGGCACAGATGGCGCGATGGACATGAATATCGCCATCAGGACATTAATCGTTGAACAGGACACAATGTCTTTTGGTGTGGGGGGCGGTATCACTGCGCTCTCTGATCCTGAATCGGAATATCAGGAAACATTGCTGAAAGCTGATAAAATTTTTCAAAGTTTCAAAGCGGGTGGATCATGATTGTTGTCATCGATAATTATGATTCCTTTGTGCATAATCTGGCGCGGTTGGTTCGGCTGGCGGGGCAGGATACGAAGATTATTCGCAATGATGCGATGAGTGTTGAGCAAGTTCTGGATTTGAACCCTGCGGCCATTATCATCTCGCCCGGCCCGAATGCTCCGAAAGATGCTGGAATATCGGTTGGTCTGATTAAAGCGGCGTATCGGGATATTCCGATCTTGGGGGTTTGTTTGGGGCATCAATGTATCGGCGAGGTGTTTGGAGGGCAGGTCGAGCGAGCAAAGCAACCGATGCACGGCATGGCATCTGTCATTCGTCATGATGAAAGTCGGTTGTTCAACGGGTTGCCGAACCCTATGGCGGTTGGGCGTTACCATTCCTTGATTGTAAAATTTCCCGAACCATCTATCTTAAAAGTCACGGCAAGGTCGGAGCAGGGAGAGATTATGGCGTTCGAGCATCCGGATTACCCTGTTTACGGGGTGCAATTTCATCCTGAATCTATTTTGACCGATAATGGCATCGGACTTATCAGGAATTTTCTGGAGACAATATGATTTGGATTAACGGACAGTTTCACGAAGACCCGCACCAGATTTCGGTTTTTGACAAAATCAATCTGGGCATGACTGTCTTTACAACCATGCTGGCGCAGAAGAAAGAGGAAGGTAATGTGATGTTGCATAACGGGCGGGCGCATTATGCCCGCTTGGTTCGACATGCGACCGCTTTGAGAATTCCGGTTCCGTACACAGAGAATATTTTATTGGAATCATCGGGAAAAATTGTCAAGAAAATGGAGGGGGAGTTCTTTGCGGTGCGCATTCAGATTACGGCGGGCGAGGGCGTCCGCGGGTTATCCATGCCCGAGCAGCAAACGGCTTTTATAACCGTATCGCCCATTGATAACCCTGCAAATCTTCAGCCAGTGAGTGTGAAGATTGAACGTGAGATTGTTTTACTGGCCGCCGACCCGATGAATAAGATCAAATCAAATTATGCATATCGCGCCATGGCACGGCGCAAAGCAGCGGCAGAAGGCTTCGATGATGTATTGATGATGAATGATATGAATGCGATTACATCCTCATCCGTCGGCAATGTGATTTTGAAATTAGAGGGCGTTTATAAAACGCCGCCGATCAAAGACGGGGTGATCGACGGTGTGCGCCGCGCGACCCTTTTAAAATCCATGGACATTCGAGAAGCGAGCGTTAGCAGTACAGATTTTATGTTTTGTGATGCGGCATGGATTGTGAATAGTTTGGGAATACGCGCTATCCAATCAATTGATGGTGTGGCAAAGCCGATTGAGTTGCTTTTATAGCGTTATGTTAATAAAATAATGCCGCAATTCCTTTTATTATGTGCTAAAACTCCTCGATAAGGAGAAGGTTATGTTTACAGGCATTATTACAGACGTTGGAACCGTGACGCGGGTTGATGATACGCGTGGCGATAAACGGTTTGAAATCACAACAAATTGGGACATGACCGAAGTTCCGATGGGCGCATCCATCGCGTGTTCGGGGTGCTGTTTGACGGTGATTGCCAAAACGAAACATAGTTTTTCGGTTGATGTGTCTGCCGAAAGCCTCTCGAAAACAAATCTCGGGGCTTGGGTTGATGGGACAAAGATCAATCTGGAATCCTCGTTAAAATTTGGTGATGAATTGGGAGGTCATTTGGTCTCTGGTCATGTGGATGGATTGGCGACATTGGTCAGCATTACGCCTGATGGGGATTCCTATCGCTTGAAAATTCGTGCGCCTCAAGATTTAAAACAGTTTATTGCCCCGAAAGGATCAATTGCCCTGAATGGTATTTCATTGACGGTGAACGAAGTCGAAGATGATGTATTCGGCATTAATATTATTCCACATACATGGCAGGTCACAACCATGGGGCAATCAAAAGTCGGCGATCAAATCAATATGGAGATTGATATGCTCGCCCGTTATGTCGCCAGAATTTTAGGAAAGTAGATGATGTTAAAACTTGTTCCCAACCACCAATCACATCCTGATTTGGCGAGCGCCGAAGAATTGATTGAAGAAGCGCGTAACGGTCGTATGTTTATTTTGGTCGATGATGAAGACCGCGAAAACGAAGGCGATTTGATTATCCCCGCGCAAATGGCAACACCCGAGACAATTGCCTTTATGGCGCGTGAAGGGCGCGGGTTGATATGCCTTGCCATGGATGCGGCCTTAATTGACCGTTTGAATTTGCCATTGATGGGCGACCAGAAAACCAGAATGCAGACAGCCTTCACCGTGTCGATTGAAGCACGCGAAGGTGTGACCACAGGTATATCTGCCGCAGACCGTGCGTTGACGGTACAGGTTGCTATTTCTGCGGATGCCAAGCCTGATGATATTGTGACCCCTGGTCATGTGTTTCCATTGCGTGCGCGTGAAGGTGGTGTGTTGGTAAGGGCGGGGCATACGGAGGCCGCGGTTGATATTGCACGTCTTGCAGGGTTGCGCCCTGCGGGTGTGATTTGCGAAGTGATGAAGGAAGATGGAACGATGGCACGATTGCCTGACCTTATTCCATTTGCGAAATCTAAAGGACTAAAAATTGGGACGATTGCAGATTTAATTGCTTTCCGCCGCGCGCATGAAAAAATTGTTGAGCGCAAATCATCCCATACAGTCACCACCAAGTGGGGCAAGGATTACACGTTGCATGTCTTCGAAAACAAATTGGACGGAACCGAGCATCTGGCTTTGGTTAAGGGAAGTGTTTTGCACGATAAACCGCAATTGGTTCGTGTCCATGTGGAAAACACAATTGCAGATTTAATCGGCGCAGCCCCGTCAGGGTTGGATAAAGCAATGGCGATGATTGAGGCAGAGGGGCAAGGGATTGTCGTTCTGATCCGCGATCAACAAGCAAAAGCATTCGAACAAAAACGTCAGCCGGAATACGGTATAGGGTCGCAAATCCTGTCCGATCTGGGTGTCACAGATATGATTGTGTTGACCAGTCACCAAACAACAGTCGCAGAGACCGCAACAGGTCTTGATGCATATGGTCTGAAGATCACAGGATATAAAGAAATAGTATGACCCGTTTATCCGAACACCAATTCCCGACCGACGCTTTGGCAACACCGCCGTGTCCACATTTTGATGAATGTGGTGCATGTCAGTTGCAGCAGTTGAAACCCGAAAATTACCGCGCATGGAAAGAATCCGAAGTTAAAAAATTGATGGATGAAAACGGTGTTGTGCCAGAGACATGGTTGCCATCTGTTTTCATTGAGGCCGGAACGCGCCGCCGCGTGGCGATTTCAGCCCTGCGCGAGGGTGATGATTTGACATTGGGTTTTCATCGTTATCATGAAAACTCTATTGCGCCTGTTCAGTCATGTTTA
>MEMI01000037.1:18470-37741 GCA_001767915.1 Alphaproteobacteria bacterium RIFCSPHIGHO2_02_FULL_46_13
GGCGCCAAACAAACCAATCTGGTTGCACGGTTGGCCGAGCATTGTGAAATTCGTCGTGTGAGTTTTAAAAACACCGACCATTCGCAACCCGTTCCCCAGATTGAACTTGATCGTATCACCAAAACATCCGGCGCATTGAAGGTCGAAATTTCCCCGGGTGCATTCCTTCAGCCATCCCAAGAGGGAGAGGTTGCTCTAGCAGACGCCGTGATGAAGGCCTTGGGCAAATTGGGCAAGAAAGACAAAGTAATTGATTTGTTTTCAGGGTGCGGAACATTTGCAGGACGTATCCTTGAGAAATGTCAGGTGCATGCGATTGAAAATGATTTCGGTATGTCCAATTCGCTCAAAGAGGCCGCAAAAGGTCACGCACGTTTCACCGCCGAAGCCCGCGATTTGTTCAAGGAGCCTGTGAGTGTCCGTGAAATGAAAGATGTCACCGCCGTTGTCTTTGACCCGCCACGCGCAGGGGCAAAGGAACAATGCCAGCGTTTGGCGAAGTCAGCCATTCCACTATTGGTGTCTGTCTCATGCAACCCATCAACCTTTGCGCGGGATGCAAAAATTTTGATGGAGGGCGGATACAAACTCAAATCCTTACAAATTTTTGATCAATTTATTTATACAACCCACACCGAACTTGTTGGTGTTTTCACGAGATAATTGAATGACCCAGAAAAAATCCCCGTGGTGGAAATTATATATTCCGAAATTGGTGACAGTTTTACAGGAAGGATATTCCCTTCAACTCTTTCGGGCGGATGCGTTAGCGGGGTTAACTGTTGCGATTGTTGCCATCCCCTTGGCAATGGCGTTGGGGATCGCATCGGGGGCGACACCTGAAAAAGGTTTAATTACAGCCATCGTTGCAGGGTTTCTGATTTCCGCACTGGGCGGAAGCCGTATTCAAATCGGTGGCCCGTCGGGGGCAGGGGTTGTGGTTATTTTTAGTGTCATTGCCACACATGGTTATGACGGCTTGATCCTCACCACCCTTATGGCGGGAGCGATGCTTGTCTTTGCAGGGTTTGCGCGGTTAGGGGCGTGGATCAAATTTATTCCGCAGCCTGTTATCACCGGCCTGATTGCAGGGATTGCCGTGATTATTTTTTCGAGTCAGATACGCGATTTATTCGGCCTACAAATGATCGAAGTGCCTAAAGATTTTTTTGAAAAATGGGCGGCTTTATGGGCGGCAAGGGATACAATTGATCCGACAACGGCTATCTTATCATTCGGGTCTTTGTTGTTTATTGTCCTTTTCCGCAAATACGCGCCGTCTGTTCCTGCGTTTCTGCTGGTTGTTGTGGTCGGGTCGCTGATTGCTTTCTGGTTTCATCTTCCTGTGGCAACTATCAAATCTGCTTTTGGCGTGTTGCCGAATAAGATACCTATGCCGCATATTCCCGACGGCATTACCTTTGATCGGGTGCGGGAATTATTCCCGAGTGCCTTTACCATTGCCTTTCTGGTCGGTGTTGAATCATTATTATCTGCTGTTGTGTCGGACGGGATTATTGATCGTCGCCACCGTTCCAACTGCGAACTTGTGGGGCAGGGGGTTGCCAATATGGCATCGGCTCTGTTCGGCGGGATGCCTGCGGCAGGTGCGATGTCGCGCACCGTTACCAATATCCGTTCGGGCGGGAGAACACCGATTGCCGGAATGATGCATGCGGTTTTTATCCTGATTGCCATGTTATTTTTATTACCTTTGGCGGGGTATATTCCGTTGGCGTCCCTTGCCGCCATTCTGGTGGTGGTTGCGTGGAATATGTCGGATCAGGAAAAAATCAAACATCTTTTCAGCGCGCCGCCAAGCGAATGGATGGTTATGTTATTGACATTCTTCTTGGCCATTTCTGTTGATATTACGGTTGCGATTGAAGTCGGGGTGGTGTTCGCATCTATTTTATTCATGCACAATATGTCGAAGGTTGTCGAAGTGGAATCCCACCACCGTTATGTGCAGTCTGATCGCCCTGACCGCAAAGAAAATGCCAGACCGCATATCGAATTGCCTGTCGGTGTTGAATCGTACGCTTTCCGTGGCCCTTTGTTTTTTGGTGTCGCAACGCAATTGATCGATTTGTTGGAGCATCTGAACCCCATTCCAAAAGTCATTATTTTGAACATGCAAATGGTACCGTTGATTGACGCCAGCGGCGAGGCGGCACTCCGCACCTTTATCAAGAATTGCGGGAAAAGGAATATTTTTGTCATCTTCAGTTCTGTTCAACATAACCCGATGAAGATTTTAGATCACATGGGCGTAGTGGAAGGTGCGGGAGATAAATATATCTTTGCCGATAGTTTTGATGAGGCGGTTGAGAAATCGCGCGCCAAGCTGTAGTTCCATGCCATTTTAACCCATTGATTTTTATGCGTTTTTTGTGGGTCTATAAGTTCGTTTTTCAAATTTTATTTTTTGTAGAATAGGGATTTCGTTATCAAAAGAATCAAGACGCACCTTCGCCCGCAATGATGATGCGGGTTGAGGGAGGGGTGTTCGTCCGGATACAAGTATAGGAAATTATGCCTATGATGTCAAGGGCGGATGGCGAGCATTAAAAAAAATCAGCCAGATATTTCTATCTGGCTGATTTTTAAATTTTTCGGGATTAAGCGTTGGCAACGATGTCTTCTTCTTTTGCCTTTTCTTTTTCGGCCTTTTTCTTTTTCTTGGCGTCGGAGCGGACATAGAGTGGTTTTACGCCGTCTTTAACGGTTTCGCCGCTCAAGATCACTTCTTCGACATCATCCTGATCCGGAATCTCGTACATTGTATCCATCAGCATTTTTTCCATGATGGAGCGCAATCCACGAGCGCCTGTTTTTCTTACAATCGCTTGTTTAGCTATTTCGGTTAAAGCTTCCGGAGTGAAGGTCAGTTTGGTGTTTTCCATTTCGAACAGGCGTTGGTATTGTTTTACCAAAGCGTTTTTCGGTTCGGTCAGGATTGAGATCAAAGCTGCTTCATCAAGGTCATCAAGGGTTGCAAGAACCGGCAAACGACCAACGAATTCAGGGATAAGACCGAATTTCAGCAAGTCTTCTGTTTCCATCATGCGCATTGCTTCGCCCGGTTTTTTCTCTTCCTTGGCATCGACATCTGCGCCGAAACCGATGGAGGTTGAACCTTTTGAACGCATCGCGATAATTTTTTCAATCCCCGCAAACGCACCACCGCAGATGAACAAGATATTGGTTGTATCAACTTGGAGGAATTCTTGTTGTGGGTGTTTACGTCCACCTTGTGGAGGGACGGAGGCAATGGTGCCTTCCATCAATTTCAGCAAGGCTTGTTGCACGCCTTCGCCCGATACGTCACGGGTGATGGACGGGTTGTCTGATTTGCGGGAGATTTTGTCGATCTCATCAATATACACAATCCCTTTTTGGGCGCGTTCAACGTTGTAATCACAGTTTTGCAACAGTTTCAGAACAATGTTTTCAACGTCCTCACCAACATAACCGGCTTCGGTCAATGTTGTAGCATCAGCCATAGTGAACGGAACGTCCAGAATACGGGCGAGGGTTTGCGCCAGAAGCGTTTTCCCCGAACCGGTTGGTCCAACGAGAAGAATGTTGGATTTGTTGATTTCGACATCGCCGTTGCCTTTGCTGCCGATTTCAAGACGTTTGTAATGGTTGTGAACGGCAACCGAGAGAACGCGTTTCGCGCGGTCTTGACCGATCACATAGTCATCGAGAACGGCACGGATTTCAGAAGGGGTAGGGACGCCATCACCGGTTCTGACCAGTTGGCTCTTATCTTCTTCACGGATGATATCCATGCAGAGTTCCACGCATTCATTACAGATGAATACGTTTGGACCAGCGATAAGTTTTCTGACCTCGTGTTGGCTCTTGCCACAGAAGGAGCAGTAAAGGGTATTTTTTGACTCGGTTCCAGATGATTTGGACATACTCGCGCGATCCTGATTAATGATTCAATTATATAAGTTACTTAATATGCAGTTTGCCAAGGCAAAGGCAACTGCGCAAGCCCTTCTTTTGCTTATCCTATTTAGAATTTATTAAGAAAAAATGGACGAAACGCCAGAAGGACTTTATGTTCACAACATTGCGATTATACGGCGAAAGTCAAGACTGCCCGTATAAGTCAATAAACCCGCGACTCCTAGGCGAAGAGAGATGTAATATGGTGCAACGCATTGATGAAATTATCGAATCATTTGAGCTGTTAGATGATTGGGAAGACCGATATTCTTTATTGATTGATTTGGGAAAAAAATTGCCTGATTTTCCCGAACATCTGAAAATTGAGGAAAATTTGGTCAAGGGATGCGTATCGAAAGTCTGGATGGTCCCTGAAATAGAAAATGGAATCTTTACTTTCCAAGGAGACAGTGATGCCCATATCGTCCGTGGATTGGTCGGTTTGATGCATATTATTTACAGCGGGCAACCTGTCTCAACCCTTAAAAATATTGATATTGAGGGGATTTTTGAAAAATTGGGACTGATTCAGAATTTATCCCCTAATCGCCGTAACGGTGTTTTTTCGATGATCGAAAAAATAAGGGGATATGGCGTATAGCCTACTTAAATTAGGCTTTAGTAACCTTCCGTTTAGATTTAGGTCGTAAACTGGGAGTTGCACTTATCTAGTGTTCAACAGTATCAAGGGGTTACCAGCATGGCCAATACCAAATTCTGTCAGGGAATATCTGATATTTCAGATAGCTATACGGGGTTTATCATTGATACTTGGGGTGTTTTGCATGATGGCGAAAAAGTATTCGAGTCCGCCATCGAATGTTTAAAAGAATTAAAAGCCCGCAATAAATTTGTACTCCTTCTGTCCAATTCCGAAATGGATGCCGCGCAAACGGCGGCAGAACTGAAAAAATTAGGTTTGCCCGAGGGGTATTACAGCGAAATTCTGACATCTGGTGAACTGCTGAAGCAGGGAATTGAAAAACAGGGCGAAGGGGTTTTTGCAGGACTTGGCAAAACATGTTTTCTAATCGGTGGTGACCGTAGCCGCCAATTCCTGAAAGGCGTGAATGTCGATATTGTTGAAAAAATTGAAAATGCGACATTCCTGTTTATCTCTGGCTGGGACGATTTGACCCAAGACATCGCAACTTATGAAGATGTGTTGCGTGAAGCGGTGCGGAGACGTATCAAAGTTTTATGCGTGAATCCGGATGGGCGGGCGATGCAGACCATTAATTTCTCAACAGGCCCTGCGATGATTGCAAAACGATTGCAGGAATTGGGCGGGGTTGTGCAGATGATCGGGAAGCCATATAAACCGATTTATCATCATGCGATTAAAATCCTTCATAATAACGATATTTATCCCGGTCAAACGGTGATGGTAGGCGATTCCATGGGGCATGATATTATTGGCGGCGCATTGGTCAATATGGACACTTGCCTCGTCAAAAACGGTGTGCATTCGCCTGTTTTCAAGGTCGCGGATTCACCTGCCAGCGTTAACAAGATCCTCAATACCTTGATTTCACAATATAATAGCATTCGCCCGACTTATCTGGTTGATCGGTTGAAATGGGGTAAGGCTCTCCCAGACCGCAAACACCGCAAGCGTGTTTAGCACTTGAGTAATTTTCCATTATGAATCAAAATAGGGGCGTGGAGTTCTTCCGCGCTTATTCTATGGAGTTTCTAAGTTATGTCTGAAATCGATAGCCGCAAAATACGGCTGATTATTCATCTGCGGCAGGCGGGGATTACCAATACCGATGTGCTGAGCGCGATGGAGAGAACTCCGCGTGACTTATTTGTTCCACACCATTTTGAAACCCATGCCTATGAAGATCAGGCTGTACCGATCGGATTGGGGCAGACGATCAGTCAGCCTTTCATCGTTGCCACGATGACGGATCTGCTCGACGTTGAAAAATCACATAGTGTTTTAGAAATCGGGACGGGGTCGGGGTACCAATCGGCCGTGCTGTCGCGCCTTTGTCGTCGTGTGTATACGATTGAGCGTCATCGCCCTTTGCTGGAACTTGCGGAAAAAAGATTCAATGAATTGAAACTCAGGAACATCACATCTCTTGCCGCAGACGGGATGAAGGGGTGGCCGAATGTTGCGGGGAATGAAAATAGTTTTGACCGGATTATTGTGACCGCATCGGTTGATGGTGATCCACCTGTTGCCCTTATGGCGCAGTTGAAAATCGGCGGCATCATGATTATTCCTGTCGGTGGGCAGGGGCAAAACCAGACACTCCGCAAATACAAAAAAGAATCCGAAGATGTTTACGCGGTTCAAAATTTATTGCCCGTCAGGTTTGTTCCGTTGCTTCCCGATGTGCCGCGCAATAATAGTTATTCCCCCGCAGAGCTTGAGGAGTTGACTGCTTGAGACATCATATAGCGATTGCCCTTATTGCATCCTTAATGGTGACGGCCTGTAGTCAGCCAGCAACAAATGCGCGCTCCTATCAATATGGTGGAATTTTTAGTGCAGGCAGTAGTTTGGGGCTGCATACCATGCGCAAGGGCGAGACATTATGGACGGTTTCTAAGGCGTATAATGTTGATCTACGCGATATGCTAGACTTGAACCGACTGAGTGCGCCGTATAAAGTTCCTGTCGGCCAACGGATCAAAATTCCCGCCCCCGCAAAATATACTGTCAAAGGAAGCGATACACTTTATAAAGTGTCGCGGATGTTTGACACAACCACAACCGATCTTGCGCGGTTGAATAATATCAAAGCACCATATCGATTGGTCACAGGGCAGAGTTTAAGATTGCCCCCACGGCATGGACAGCCAATGGCGGTGGAGCAGGTCTATGCGCCGCGTATTCCCTCTGTTGTGGCAGCAAAGTCTGCAACCTCGCATATTGAGCGCGAGGAGTTAAAGCCTGTTCATGTTGCCCGTGAAGAGTCCTTGACCGCTTCTCCTCAACCAACAATTTCTCGGAATAATCCAGAAATTGGATCAACGCGAATTGAACCTCAGCCGATGACGGGGAAGGTGAATTTTATTAAGCCTGTCTCGGGTCAGGTTATATCGGGGTATGGCCCTAAAGAAGACGGGTTGCACAATGACGGGATTAATATCAAGGCCGCCAAAGGTGATGCGGTGCGCGCGGCAGAGCAGGGGATTGTTGTTTATCAGGGTAATCAAATTGGCGGCTATGGCAACATGGTGTTGATCCGCCATGCCAATGGATACCTCACGGCCTATGCCCACATGGCCAAGATATTAGTGCATAAGGGAGATAAGGTTAGACGCGGACAATCAATTGGAACGGTCGGGTCTTCCGGTAGTGTAAAATCACCGCAACTCCATTTTGAAATTCGCAAAGGTCGGGATGCCATAGATCCTAAGACATTCATTCGAATATAAAGGGATGGCTTAGAAAAGCTCCCCTTTGGCGACTTCTCTTTTACGTTTTTCTTCAGGGGCTTCCTGAGTCATTTTAGAAGCATACAAATTATCTTCTGCTTGTCTTTTAAACATTGAGAAAAATCCGAACTCGTCTTTATAATAGAAATATTTCTGCTCGATTTTTGTACCTCTGACGCTATTATTCGTGCCGACGACCATGATTTGTTGAGGGGCATCGGGGTAGTTGAGGTACATTTGGAATGTTCCCTCTTCCTCGTACAAATGATCATCGTTTGACTGGTCACTAGTACCGTTCAAGGAGCTAGGGTGGAGGCCGTTAATAAATGATTGATATTGTTGTAAGACGCCTTTATCAGACAGCTTAATGACCCAGCATGGATTTTTGAGTTGGGAACTGCCACGATAAATAACAACTATGCCAGGGGTGTTAATATCCACTTTTCCTGTTGTCGTATCATAACCCGGATTGATTTTGAGTTCATTTTCAAGAAACTCTTTGAACTTTGGGGCATAGCTATAATAAATATCAGATGGCATTCTTGAAAATTGTTGGATACCAGCTTGGGAAATGAAAATGTCATGGCCGGATTTTTGGTCTATATTGGCAACATTGAAATGAATGATTTCTGGCTGGCGCAGTCCCATTGGATTATTTTTTTCAATATCCTTCGGCATGGTTTTTAAACTATCCATGAATTTTGACCATTGGCTGGTGCTGGTCACTTCCCATTGGATGACGTCATTATATTTTGTGTAGGTGCTATCTTTGGCAACGTAGTAATGACCTGTGATTTTTTCGACTTCTTCTGAATGGGCATTGTTATTGAAAATAAAAAGACTTAATCCCAGAAAAACAAACGAAATGCCCCTTTTAAATGTGAAAGGTTTTAAATATTTGCGACTCATCTCTTGTCTTTCCCATATCCGAAATTATAGTTGCGTCCTGCTTTCATTATTATACATGATTTGAAAGAAACACTCAAAAAGGTTTTACGAGGATTAAAATGAATTTTATCAGTCAAGCATACGCTGCAGACGAGACAACCACCGCAACTGTTGTTGCAGACACTCCTGTGACGACTGCGCCCGCAGCAGATCCATTGTTCATGAATATCGCGATGGTATTGGTGATGGGGGTTATGTTCTATCTCCTTCTTATTCGCCCACAACAAAAGCGTTATAAAGAGCATGCCCTGATGTTGGGCATGTTGGACAAAGGCAGCAAAGTCATTACTCAAGGTGGCTTGGTCGGCGTCATTGAGAAAAACATTTCCGATAGTGAGGTCTTGGTTGATTTTGGTAACGGGGTAAAGATGAGCGTGATGCGTTCTTATATTCTTGGTCGTTACGAAGATTCACTTCCAAAGTCTGTTGCGAATGATGCTTCTAAAAAGAAAGATAAAAATTCTAAATGATTAATATTCCCCTTTGGAAACGGCTCCTTGTCGTTACCGTTGTTACGTTGTCGTTTTTGCTTTGTGTTCCGAGTTTTTTGAACACCGAACACCGTGAAAGCCTTAAAAACGCTTTGCCATCTTGGATTCCTGCCGAGGCGATCAGCCTTGGTTTGGATCTGCAAGGCGGGTCGTACATGCTTTTGGAAGCGGACATCCCGAGTGTTGTTAAACAAAAGATCGAAGATGCGCTGACCGCGACACGTACGGAATTGCGCACGGAGAAAGTTGATGCAAAATCGCTGACTTCGGATGCTGAAGGCCTTCAAGCGGAAGCAGTCTCGGCAGATGATTTGAAAGCCATTCGAAAAGCTATTCGTACGGCAGATGAAACATTTGTGATCACTGAGGATGGTTTGAAGCTGACCGCAAAATATGATGCGAAGGCTTTGAAAATGATCAGTGACCAAACGATGGCGCAGTCGATTGAGATTGTATCACGTCGCGTCAATGAATCCGGAACCAAAGAACCGATTATTCAACGACAAGGCGATAACCGTATTCTGGTTCAATTGCCGGGGATTAATGACCCAGAGCATGTTAAAAAACTTTTGGGTAAAACTGCAAAGTTGACGTTTCATTTGGTAAGCGCCAGTGCGGATGGTATCAGTGTCCGTAATGTTCCGATGCGTGACAAACCGGGTGAAATGATTCCAGTTAATCGCCGTCCGTTATTGACGGGGGATATGCTGGTCAACGCACAACCTAGCTTTCAAGAAGGCGCACCAGTGGTGAGTTTTAAATTGAACGCTGCGGGGGCTCGTCGTTTTTGTTCTGTGACCACCGAAAATGTCGGGAAGCCTTTTGCGGTTGTTCTGGATAACGAAGTCATTACAGCGCCGCGTATTAATGAACCGATCTGTGGTGGGAATGCAATTATTTCAGGAACATTTACGGTTCAGGAAAGTGCGGATACGGCTGTTCTTTTACGCGCAGGTGCGCTTCCGACCTCTTTGAGCGTCGTGGAAGAACGCTCTGTCGGGCCATCTCTCGGGAGTGACTCGGTTAAAGCGGGGAGTACGGCTTCCATCGTTGCCTTTATCCTGATTTGCGGCTTTATATGCCTCAATTATGGTCTGTTCGGCGTGTTTGCAAGTGTTGCGTTATTCGTCAATATGGCGATGATTATGGCGTTGCTGGCAATGATGCAGGCTACATTGACCTTGCCAGGGATTGCAGGTGTGATTTTAACCATGGGGATGGCTGTTGATGCCAACGTCCTGATTTTCGAACGTATTCGTGAAGAGGTCAGAGGCGGACGGTCTATTATCGCCGCGATGGATATCGGGTATGACAAGGCGATGGCGTCCATCACCGACTCGAACCTCACCACACTTATTTCGGGCATTATTCTATATGTTGTTGGAACGGGGCCGATTAAAGGGTTTGCGGTGACTATGGCGATCGGGATTGTGACCTCTTTGTTTGCGGCCATTATGTTGACCCGTCTGATGTTGATCATCTGGCTACGTGTTGCTAAGCCGAAATCCCTCCCTTTATAGGAAAGTTGAAATACGATGCGTCTTTTTAAATATTTTGATAACAGCAATTTCGATTTCGTGCGTCAGCGTTATATTGCGTTTCTGATCACTGGAATTATGATTTTCGGATCGCTCGGGCTTGTGGCGTTCAAGGGATTAAATCTCGGGATCGACTTTACGGGCGGGATTATGATGGAGGTAAAAACTCCGGAAGTTCCTGATCTGGTTAAAATGAGAACTGATCTGAACGCTTTGGGGTTGGGTGACATTTCCATTCAGGAATTTGGATCGCCGCAAAGCTTTCTGATCCGCGTCCCTCAACAAAAGGGCGGGGCGGATGCACAAAAAAATGCGATTGAAACCATCAAAACCGATTTGAACGGAGCGTTTCCAGATAAGGTTGTTGAATATCAACGCAGTGAATATGTGGGGCCTCAGGTCGGAGACGAATTGAAAAAAACAGGTATCATTGCCTTCATTCTGACTGTTGCAGGTATTATGGCCTATATCTGGTATCGGTTTGAATGGCAGTACGGTGTTTCTGCTATTTTATCCCTGATGCATGATACGCTTGCGGTTGTCGGCTTATTCTCGCTGTTGTGGATGCATTTTGATTTGGGGACTTTGGCGGCTGTGTTGTTGGTTGCCGGTTATTCCACCAACGATACGGTTATTGTGTTTGACCGTGTGCGTGAAAACCGCCGTAAATTCAAAAGAATGGCGATGCGCGATGTGATCAACTTGTCCGTCAACCAGACTCTCACCCGTACCATCAATACATCTTTGACGACATTATTGTCATTGGTGGCGTTATGGTTGTTTGGCGGAGAAGTTATTCGTGATTTCGCCAATGCGATGATTTTCGGGATTGTCATCGGGACATATTCATCCATCTATGTTGCGTCATCTGCGTTGTTGTACCTGCCGTTCGGCAATGACGAAAATCGCGATGATCACAATGCAGTCGATGCAGAGAAGGCGTAGTTTCTTAAATGGATATTACGCCGCTGATGCGACCTGAACAGAAAATTATCCAGTCCTATGGGGCTGGATTTTTTCGTGTGAGTGGTGAGATTTTAAAACATCCTATTCTGGTCACTGATGAAACGGTTATGGAATGGGTGTTTGAGGGCAGTCCATTACAAATATCTGATGATATTCTGGCGCTGAAAGATCGTATTGATGTTTTGTTGATCGGAATGGGAACGAGTTTTCCTGTCTTGCCACCTTCCAAACGCGCCCAGTTTGCGGGGTTAGGGATGACTGTGGACATCATGGACACAGCTTCTGCCTGCCGTACCTATAACGTCCTGACAGCAGAAGGCCGCAGGGTTGCTGCGGCCTTAATTCCAGTTTAGTTGATTTGGACTAGAGTTTCTTTTCCAAAATTTCTGCGGCATGTTCCCAGTTTGCAAGATGATCGATCCATGCTTCGAGGAATTTAGGGCGCGCATTGCGATAGTCGATATAGTAGGCATGTTCCCAAACATCACAGGTCAATAATGGTGTTTTATCGTCTGTTAATGGGGTTTCGGCATTTCCTGAATTGGTGACTTCTAATTTGCCTGTTTTGTTATCAAGGACAAGCCATGCCCAGCCGGAGCCGAATTGTGTCATTCCTTTGTCCAGCAAAGCGGCGCGAAGGGCATCGTATCCACCGAGATCTTCAATCACTTTCTTTTCTAAAACGCCCGGCAGTTTACTGCCGCCACCATTCTTGGCCATCGAAACCCAGAACAGATTGTGGTTATAAATCTGGCCGATTTGGTTGAAGAGTTTTTGATTGCCTGCCTTTTTAGCGGCAACGGCAGCATCCTCGAGGGACATATTTTCAAACTCTGTCCCTGCGGCAAGTTCATTGGCTTTGTTCACATAGGCCAAATGATGCTTTCCGTGGTGGAATTCGAATGTCTCGGCAGACATATAGGGAACCAAAGCATCTTTGGAATAGGGTAATTCTGGCAAAATAAATGGCATTGTTCACTCCTCATGAATCTTTGTTACAGGTGGTAACTTAATTCATATCCAGAATAAATCAATCTTCGCGTACATCCATTAAGAAATTCAGTACATTTTTCTTAAGGTTTTCAACTTGAATTTTAACGGATTGAGCATCGGACAGCACGCTTTTAGCGCTTTCGCCTGTTTTAATGGCTCTTTCTTTAACGTTATTAATTGTCTGAGCCACTTGTTGAGTATTGCTACTGACAATATTCACATTCCGACCAATCTCTTCAGTGGCGGCATATTGTTCTTCGACAGCAGCGCTGACAGAAGAGGTTGCCCCATCAATTTGGGCGACGTTAGAGATAATATTTTCAACGGCACTAACACTGTTGCCAACAGCCCCTTGAATGAGGGTTACCCGTTGTTGGATTTCTTCTGTTTTGGCGGCAGTTTGTACGGCTAATTTTTTAACTTCATCCGCAACAACGGCAAATCCTTTGCCCAATTCGCCTGCGCGCGCAGCCTCAATCGTCGCATTGAGTGCAAGAAGATTTGTTTGTTCCGCGATTTCGCGAATGGCCAGAACAACATTGCCAATTGACTCGGTCATCTCATTTAGCTCGGTAACAGTTTGTGATGCTTTTTGAGCTTCGGTTGAGGCGTTTGATGAAATCCGGCTAACTTCACCGACCTGACGAGAAATTTCAGCCGAGGAGGCTGATAACTCTTCGGTTGCGGAGGCAACGGTAAAGACATTTGATTCTGCTTGTTCTGCAGAAGATGACACATCGATACTATCTTGAAGAACATCGCTTGAAAGTTGCTCCATGATCGTTGCGTTTTCGCCCATTTTTTGGGAAGAGGTCAGCAGCGAGTCAAGGGATGTTATGATTTGTTGTTCGAACATATCCGCTAATTGATTCATAGCGGCTTTGCGTTCGATCTCATTTTCTCTTTTCGCCTCTTCACTTTCTCTTTCAAGCTTTTTGACGTTTAAGGCGTTTTGTTTAAAGACTTCTAACGCATTGGCGATACTGCCTATTTCTGATTTTGAATCGGTATATCCGACAGCTGTATCCAATTGATTTTGACTGATATCTTTCATCGATAATGTAAGGTCGTTCAAAGGGCGAGTTAATGACCTCACGACAACCATATAGAAGATCAACGAGATGATAATGCCAGCAAGAGATTGCAATAACATTTGTTGTTGTTGGTCTTTATAGGATGCAATACGGCGGTCAAGCAATGTATCCAATTCATCATATCCTGTTTTCAGCATATCATAGGCCGATTGATGGGCGTCATTCCAGTTGAGCAAGAATGATTTCTGGGATACACCGCCTTTGAGTGCGATTTGGGAGAGAGTTTCATATAGTTGTTTGTTTTTCGCGGTGTAGGATTCAAACAGAGGGTTCAAATTTGTTTTGAAGCTTGGGCTTTCGCCATAGAAATTCGGGTCTTCTTTAAAAGATACATCCATATCGGCGGCAACACGGTCAACGTCACCTTCTTTCAAAAGGCGTGACATCACGGCGGATTCAATTTTTTCATCACCTGACATCTGGTGAGTAGGGGATAGTTGAGGAATAAGTGTTGTCGCAATAGAGGTATGTCTATCCAAAGTTTGTGGCAGAGCAATCAATGTGACATCCATTAAATAGTAACTGTCCAAATCTGGATCAAGGATAAGATTTGAGGTGTCACCAGAATGCGCAATTAATCCTCGCAAATCTGCGATGAAGGAGGCAAAATCATCATCAGAAACAGCAGCGGGGTTTGATAGGCCCGATTCAAGTTTTGCCCATTTATCTGAAATTTTATTCAGGTTGAGATTTTCTCTTCCGCGGCTGGATAGACCCTCGTCTGTAAATTGTAAATCAACGCCATATTTTGCATCAACTTCTTTTAATTTTGAAAATTCTTCGTTTATCGATGCGGTAAGGCTTTGGAAGCTTTTGTCATCAATTGTTATCCCGTTTGAGGAAAGTTTTGCCAAAACCCTTAAATTGCCTGCATCCAGTAACATTTTGGCAACGGGGCGTTGGTAGGCGTTCCCTTTCTTTTCCTGTTCGGCAAAGACAATATTGGATCCAATACTGACATACGCTTGATACATAGATATAAACAATGTAATGAGAAAGAGGCAGATGCTGAGCATCATTCGGGTGCGGATGGTCAGGTTATTTAGTGTACGCAGCATAAATTTTTTCCCAGAAATTAAAGCAGTATATTTGATTATTATACGTTATATTGCCAAAGTTTTGAACTAAGTAAAGTGATTATATACTTATGAACTATACAAACCATTTAAAAAAATTTGATCCTGACCGCTTTCTATTATCTTTCTTTGTGAATGATAATCAGAAGCATAGTTTTTTACTTACGGTGGATGTTTTTAATCTTGAGATCGCAAGTATTCGCGATGTGATTGATACGCCGCATATGGGTTTTATTCGGTTGCAATGGTGGAAGGATGAAATCAAAAAAATCTATGCAGGTGAAAAATATGCGCCACATCCCGTGTTGCAAGGTCTGGCAGAGGGACTGCTGTCTTATAACATTCCGCCTGATGATATTTATCAATTGATAACTGCGCGTGAAGCTGACTTTGAGGAATATGATGATTTTGATATTGCGGCCTATGCCCGTAATATTCATGTGCCGCTCTTGAAAATCAAAGCTAAAATTTTAGGAGAGGTGCAAAGCACAGATGCTTTGGCGGAAGGGTATGCTTTGATTGGGTTGTTGCGTGCAATTCCCTTTTACCGTGCAAGGTCACAGGTGGTGATGCCTTCCATTCAGCCCGATGCTGTGAAGGGTATTTGTGAAATGGCCGAAGCGCTATTAAACGCAAATAGGGCAACAGATCGTTATTTTAAGGCACATGAAGTTTTGGCGCGGCTCTATTTGAAACAAATCAAGGCGGCTGGCTATCAGCCTGAAAAACTGACGCCATTGCCGTTCAAAGAATTACGCGTTTGGTTTGGCGTAAGGTTCTTGTAATTATTTACTCATGCTCCCGTCTGACATGAACTTTGATTTGATGTGGAAATTCTGGTGTAGGCTCTGGGAGGTCATGCTGTGCATCTTTTAAAGATAGCTCGGCCTTTAGAAATTGTTTTTCTAAAATATAGCTCATTAATTTAGCATCCGTCACATTAATTAGAAATGATGGCGGAACATGGCCAGTTGTTTTTGCCTTGGTCAGAGCTGAAAAATGATCAAAGACTAAGTGTTGCAAGGCTTCGTTTTCTTTGTTTCTGGAATCATGGAAAGCCTTGTCATGGTCGCGTTTTAATTCGATGTCGGCACCTTTAATATGAGACTTTTCTTTCAATGAGATTGGTGTGATGTGAACAACTATAACCGCTCGATGGCCTCCGCTTGGAAGCTCCAATAATTGTTGGAGAGTAATGGCTATGTCATTGTCCTCGGAGAAATAATGAGAGGCTTTATCAAGGGCATTTGATAAGGCTTTTTCCGAACTATTATCCGAATATCCTTCCAGAATAACACGGTGAGATTTATTATAGCCGCCAATCGGAACACTTCCGCTGATCTGATCGCGAAGCGATTTCAATTCGTCAAGGAGTGCGATCAGTAAATCTGAATCTCTGGTTATGAATTCCGTTAATGTGTATTCGCGAATTTCTCTTTCTATGGAAGGATCGTTAATCATAAGACTTAAACGCACAATCTCATGTCTGACTGTATCAATATCTGAATGCTCATTTGTCATTTTATTTCACCTTAGCAGTTGAATTTTCATCAAAGGATTTTTTACGCAATTCGGGGGTTATCCAGTAGGTTGTCCCGACAATAGCAAGGGTCATCAGTCCACCAAAAACAACAGATGGAACCAACCCCAATGCACGGGCGGCGACACCGGATTCAAATGAGCCAATTTCATTGGATGATATAATGAACATCGAACTAATCGCCGATACACGCCCACGCATATGGTCGGGGGTAAGGAGTTGTTTGAGTGTTCCGCGAATAATGACACTGATTGTATCAAATAAACCGCTAAATGCCAAAAAGACGATAGAGAGGATGAAGGAGGTTGAGAGGCTAAATCCGATCATGCAAACCCCGAACCCAGCTACCGCCCATAACATGCGGGATAGGGGAAAACTACGCATCGGACGAATTGCAAAATAAATGGCGGCAAGAATGGCGCCAATTCCGGGGGCAGTTCTCAAGACGCCTAATCCTTCTGGCCCCACATGCAACACTTGCGCTGCAAACGCGGGAAGCATGGCGACCGCACCGCCAAATAACACAGCAAACATATCCAGCGCCATAATGGTCAGGAGCATGCGGTTTTGAATAATGAATTTCCACCCATCGACAATATTCTCAATGACGGATTCTTTGGTGTCGAATTTTTGATATTCACGCAAATCTTTCATGCTGTTGACGCATAGAAACCCAAGAGCCATAAAGGATACAGGAAGTATCCATGCCGCTGACACGCCATAGAAACCATAGATCAGTCCGGCAAGGATAGGGCCGCTAATTGCCGAAATCTGGAATCCTGTATTGATCCATGCATTGGCGGCTGCATAATCTTTTTTCTCGATAATTTGTGGCATGATCGAGAAGAAGGCAGGCATCATAAAACTCCGCGCGACCCCCGACACAAAAATGCCCAAAAACAAAAGTGGGATAAGAGCCGAGTGGGGTAGTAAGAAAAAGTTACTTCCCACCGCCATTAAGAACGCCAAGTTTAAAACCAAGACAGCGATGCAGGTTTTGTAAATATGATGCGGGGTTGAAATATCAACAACATAACCGGAAAATAATGACCCGATAATGGCTGGAATGGCTTCTGTTAAACCGATCAATCCTAACATCAGCGGGTCATTGGTCAGTTTATAAACCTGCCATCCGACAACCACCGCTAAAGATTGTAACGCCATATTGCACAACATGCGCGTTCCGATCAGCAAACGGAAATTCGGATTTTTTAAAATGGCGTAGGAAAGATGCATGGCTTTGCTTTACTAGTAATAGATGGCTGCATTTGTTTTTGCAGGGCAAGGGAAATGACGCAAGTGGTTTTTGATGATAAATAAAAAACCCCGAACGATGGGATTGCCATGGTTCGGGGCTGAAAATTTATAAAAGGCCTATTTTGCGGCTTTTTTCTCTTGTTTCGCCTGTTTTTTCTCTTTGGCGGTTTTCAGAGGTTTTTTCTTTGTATCTTTTTTAACGTCTTGTGACTTAGCCATGATGGGGTTCTCCTTGAAAGATAGAATAAGACTCAATCAATATATCATGAACCCAACCTTAAAACTATGGGGGAGCAGCTGATTGGTCTGGATACAAATTACTTCAGTTTAAATTGTGGATTGTAATTATATTAGCATTTTATTGGAATAATGAGTTATTTTATTTTCTATAATTTTTTTCTTTTCCTTTTTATGAAATAGGTATACATGGTGCTTTGCGTCGCACAACAATGTGTAACCGAGGTGTTTCATGGCTAAAAATCAAAATCATCCTCTCGCGCGATATCATGAAGCTATTGCTGATACCACGAGTCGCTTTACATTCAATCACCATCCTGTTCCCGATCCTACGGGATTGATGAGTACACCCCAAGGGTTCGGGCAACCGTTTTTTCACAGGCCGACAAATACTGTTGGTGTGTTGTTTTCAAAAATTTCTAATAATTTGCAAGGCCGTGTTTTACCTGATGGACGCCGAGTGGCCGATGCCAAGCAGATGAAAGGGTGCTATATTTTTGGCGCCCGACGTCTGAAAGGCGATGTTGATGAACCATTATCCTCACGTCCGAATCTTCACCGCGTTATTCGCAATTTGCGTGAGGACATGGATGTTGCCCGCCGTGAATTGGGAACACGGAGTCGTAAACACCTTACGCTCTATTGTGCCGACAATTTATACACGAATGGTCGACATGTGTATGAAATTCTGCCTACAAAAAACGGCAAATTTGATGTGATATTTCATATGGCGGCTTATCGTAAAGACGGAAGCTTTGTTCCATTTGATATGAATGATAATAGTTTGCGTGGGAAATTCGCCCGCGCGA
The DNA here is from genome assembly GCA_001767915.1 of Alphaproteobacteria bacterium RIFCSPHIGHO2_02_FULL_46_13. Lineage (GTDB taxonomy): Bacteria > Pseudomonadota > Alphaproteobacteria > Micavibrionales > Micavibrionaceae > UBA1573. The sequence goes on from MEMI01000037.1 coordinate 36,779, forward strand.
CCAAACGCATTGAAACCGTTGATACCATTGAGGCAGCGCGTGAGACTGTGGCGCATCATTGGAAAGCATTCTCATCTGATCTGTGGTCGCAACGTAATATTTTTATGAGGCAAGGCAAGCGTGTGATTGCTCAGAGGATTCTTTCAGATCTTGTCGATTTCGGAAGCAATCACGGTAAGCGCGTTATATTAAGTACCATCATCGTCGGTGGAGGATTTGGAGCATATAGTTTAAGGCATGGTGCAGCCGCAGGTGCATTCGCGGCTGTTGCTGCAGGGTTTGCAGGGGCTCTTGGTCATTCTTTAGCCCATGCTTCGGTTGAGGTCGGTTTGAAAGAATATTTCGAGAGACGCGCTAAATCATTGGAAGCCAAAAGCAAATTAGAAATTACCGCTTATGGCTTTGACAGCGATGTGTCAGATCACTTTAAAATTCAGACTCCTGAAAATCTGGCAAAAGTCTGTCCGCATATCGATTTACAGCGGTTTAATCCCGAAGATTTTGAACTGTTATCGCTTGATCAATTCAGTTTACAAAAAGATCGGGAATTGGCGCAGGATAATTTACAACCCAATTCATTGGCTGGCCATTTATTGTTCATGGGGCAACGCGGATTTTCATCACAGGCACATATCCTTGATCAACGAACAGAATTAAGATTATTCCAGAGTGGCGTCACCCGCCTGATGCACGAACGTGAAGATGGTATCATTGTCGTGCATGCACAATACCGCCCGGAAATGTGCACTGATGACCGCCTACGTCTGGCGCAATGCCATATCAATCAATTTGAAGGGCAAATTGTACGCCTGGAATATGACAGAGATCAGCCAACCTTTTCAAAAGGGATAGGCGAGGGCTTAAAAGCGGTAAGCTATGAATCAATGATGGATGAGATTGAAGATGAGGTCTTATTCGCCGGCCAAGAGCCAATTTCAGAAGATGTTTGGACGCAATCTTGCG
>MEMI01000038.1:0-24536 GCA_001767915.1 Alphaproteobacteria bacterium RIFCSPHIGHO2_02_FULL_46_13
TGGTCAATGTCGGCGCGGATGGTGCGGCAATGGCCTTGGGTGTAGGGTTGGTAACGGGTGTTACCTCAACACTTTTGGGGGTATCCGGTGCGACGGGTTTGCCGTTTACTCTGTTTGTGGTAGGCGGCATCAGGTCACCGCCGAACATGGGCGGTGGCTGGTAATTTTTTAAATCTTGTAAAACAGATCGATCAACCGTGACCTCCGGTTTATCATCAGCATATCCTTGTTGCATCTGGGCATAGGCCACGGTGGATGTTCCAATTCCGAAACCAGCTAAAAGAACAAGTGATATGGCTTTGATCATTTTACTTTAGGCTTTCCTCTATGATTTTTTTGAAATCTTGATGGATTCCGACGTTGCTGGCAAGGATGGATTCCGCATAGACAGGGTTGTTATCCCCCGCCAAACTGATGATCTGTCCGCCAGCCTCTTTCACAATCAACGCGCCAGCCGCAACATCCCATGGTTTCAGACCATTTTCAAAGAACCCTTCGAAACGCCCCGCGGCAACATAGCATAAATCCAGTGCGGCAGCCCCCATGCGGCGGAAGCCACTGGTATGACCTGTCAGCGCATTGATATTTTTAAGGAAGCGATTTTGTTCTGTTTTGCCTTTTGATGCGGCATCACCGCCAGCGATAATGGACAACGCCATTTCTTTACGCGCAGAAACACGCAAACGACGTTTATCCAACCACGCGCCAGTGCCTTTTTCAGCATAGAATGTCTCATTCTTAATTGGGTCATGAACAAGGCCAGCGATAATCTCGCGGCTTTTGCCTGTTCCACGTTCAAGCGCGATGGAAATATTAAAGTGCGGAATACCGTGGAGGAAGTTGGTTGTGCCGTCCAATGGATCAACAATAAAGCGGAATTCTTCTGTACCTTTTTCGTTTACGCCTTTGATCTCTCCACGTTCTTCCATCAGGAAGCCGAATGACGGACGAGATTTATGAAGGTCTTGATAAATGATTTCTTCTGCGCGGAGGTCAGCTGCAGATACGAAATTAGCGGGCCCTTTGCGAGAGACTTGCAGGTTTTCAACTTCACCAAAATCTCGCAAAAGAGATTTAGCCGCTTTTTCAGCAGCGCGTAGCATAACGGTAATAGTAGCAGACGGAGCAGACATTTTAATTTCCTGTCATTCTTAAAAGGGGGCTATTTACGATGGTCTTGACCGAATTATTTTTTCAGACGTTCTTTCTTTAGTACGCTTTGACCTAGTTTTTCAAGACAATTCCGAATTTCTTCGTCCTCGATCCCTGATAAATCGGTTTTCAGGCTCTCTAAATCGGCCTGCGGAAGCGGGGCAGAGAATTTTCGGGAGGGGGCATAGTTATTTTCGGTATTGGCGGCGACATGCACAAAACGTAGCCCCGTGATCCATTGATCGCCGAAAAGCTGGTTAATTCGCGCCAAAATCAGGTCTTTTTGATAATGCAAAAGCGCGGCATCGGCACTGGTCGCCGCAATCTCAAGGGTTGCTTCGGGCTTATCGGCGGCAGTTTTCGGTTTACGGTAATGAATTTTAACAGGTTGAGCCTTGACGGCCATCTCAGGCCCTATAATGTCATCCCAGCTATTCAAAACCCGCCCCAACGCCACAAATTTCTTACTGAACGTCGCGGACGTCAGTTTGGAAACACTGGATGAGAGGGGGCGCAAATCAGACATAGGCCTTTATAATACACATCATGCCCAAAAGTCACGTTTTACGATTTAACCCATCCAAATTCCAAGAAAATATCTTGGGGTGGTATCATCAGAACCAGCGGGCTTTGCCGTGGCGGGTTGTGGGGCGCGATAAAACAGACCCTTATAAAGTCTGGATGTCTGAAATCATGTTGCAGCAGACAACTGTGCCTGCGGTTATTCCTTATTTTTTAAAATTTACTGAACAATGGCCAACGGTGGTTGATTTGGCGGATGCTGATGATGCGGAGGTGATGGCGGCTTGGGCGGGGCTTGGGTATTATGCTAGGGCGCGGAATTTACTCAAATGTGCGCGGGTTGTGGCGCGGGAATTGAACGGTAAATTTCCAAAGGATTTAGATGGATTGCTGGAACTGCCGGGGGTTGGGCCTTATACGGCGGCGGCGATCATGGCGATTGCGTATGGTCAGCCCGCAACGGTTGTTGATGGGAACATTGAGCGGATAACGTCGCGCATTTTTGCCATTGAAGATGCGTATCCCGAAGGCAAAAAAATTGTTCATCAAAACGCCCATCGCTTGTTCGAAAAGATAGAAGTTTGGGAACAACAGGATATTAAAGCTTACCCCCAAGCCTTAATGGACATTGGGGCAGGGATATGTACCCCCAAAAATCCATCATGCGGACTTTGCCCTGTTCAGAGATTTTGTAAGGCGTTTGCCGAGGGGCAGGCGGAGGCTTATCCCGTCAAGGCCGCCAAGAAAGCCGTTCCTATCCGCCATGGAGATGTGTATTGGATTACGGATGGGAAGGGCAATATCATCGTTGAAAAACGCCCAGATAACAGGATGTTGGGCGGAATGGTCGGGCTTCCGACATCCGATTGGGATATAAATAAAGGAAAAAGGTCGGAGAATAGCCTGAATTTACAAGAAATCCTTCAAAGCCCCCTGAAAATTGGAAAAATTTATCATGTGTTTACACACTTTAGGTTAGAATTGGCAGTCTGGGTGGTGGCTATGCCTGATTTGAAAAAACTGCTAAAATACTCACCGGATTTGATGATTGTTAATACTCATATGGTTGAATTAAATAAAATCGGTTTGCCAACTCTATTCTTAAAAGCGGCGCGTCTCGCCCACAAAAATGTCTGAAGGTTTAATGAAAATGGTATTTAGAAAAGTTCTCTCTCTTGTTGTTGTGGCTTTGGTTCTATTTTGCTCGACTTCTGGTTATGCGACTTCTACGAATTCCCAAGGTCAGGATAAAAAACTGGATATCGGGGCGTTAGGGCCGGCGACCTCAGGTGGCAAGTCAAAAGCGATGGTTGAGAATACCTATGTTCAAACGACCTATGAAAATCTTTATAAACTCGCTTGGTCGTATGATGCGTTTTCTTCCGCCGATGAAGAGGACTTGAATACTTACCTTATGATTACCGAGTGCAACCTTTATAATAAATTCTTCCAGAATGAATTTGAGTGGGAAAAAATCAAAATTGCTACACGCAAATTTATTGCAGACAATAAAGATAAAGTTCCAAGATATTACGAATATGTGCAGCCTATTTTTTTGGGGCGATATGATTATGCTTTGCAAGGGTTCCCGATCATTGTGGATGCTCAGGAATTTAAAGGCCAGAAAAACTTGCAATTTGCAAAGTTTCAAGCCGGTGAAACAAGTTGTGGTCGTATGGACATAAACTCAAGAAGATTCCCGGCGGAAGGGGTGGTCAGTTTATTAAGCCCCCTTAACCTTGCCTTTATTCGTGTGCCTCTCCCCTTGGCAGAAAAATATATTGAATGGCGGTCAAAGCAGCAAGATATTGAAGAAGGAAAGCGTCAGGCCTATATCCGCTATCGTATTCGTATTGATGGTTATGACGGAATCAAGTCATATTCGCTTGGTTTGGATGCCTTTAATTTTAATGGTAAGTTGATGCGTCTGGATGTGTTTGCGGATAAGGAATTGTTATTGCCGCTTTACAGTCAGGTTTTCTAATCGCAGCCTATGATCTGCTACGGGTGATGCAACATCCAACGCGGGCATCGGGGTAGATTTCAATTTTCTCGACTTGAACAGTTGCGTCAATAACACGGCTGTCTGTTAATGCAAAACTCGCAATATATTCGGCCAATGTTTCCACCAGATTATAATGGATACCTGACTGCTTGCGGATTTCATCAATGATGTCGGCATAGGATACGGTGGATTCAATCTTGTCATGCGCCACCCGAAAATCACCCAGATTCAGTGTCACATTCACACAAATATTTTGTGTCTTTTGTTGTTCATCCGGATAAATGCCAATACGTGCGGGAAGTATAAAATCCCGCACGATGATTTTTGTAGTGTTCATATCAATAACTTCTATTGAAGTGAGGTTTGTGCGTTCATTTCATCTCGCACACGTTGGCGTAACCTGTCAATCGGGAAGCTATTTTTGCCGTCCTTATAATGCCAATATGTCCAACCGTTGCAGCTTGGCGCGTCTTGGAGTGCCGCACCGACCTTATGGATAGAGCCGCGATATTGGTTAATATCGGTCTTGGCGATCACGCTTCCGTCTGCGCCGACTTTGGCTTCAATCGAGTTTTTACTGTCTGTCAAGACGGCACCCGCTTTAATCAGTCCGCGTTCAATCAACCATCCGAACGGCACGCGCGGCTCTTCGCGTTTCAATGTCTGGGTGAGGAGTTCACCTTCTGCAATCGGTGTCACTTTCGCAATACGTTCGGTGGCGAGTTTGATATAGCTGTCTTCACGCTCAAGGCCGATCCAGTTGCGGCCTAATTTTTTCGCAACTGCACCTGTTGTTCCTGTCCCAAAGAAGGGATCAAGAACAGTATCGCCAGCTTGGGTGGACGCCATCAAGACGCGGTAGAGAAGGGCTTCCGGCTTTTGTGTCGTATGCCCTTTCTCACCGTTTTCGTCTTTGAGACGTTCCCCCCCGGAACAAATCGGTATCGTCCAATCACTACGCATTTGAATGTCGTCATTCAAAGTTTTCATGGTGTCGTAATTGAAACGATATTTGCTTTTCTCGGACTTGCATGCCCAGATCATGGTTTCATGCGCGTTGGTAAAACGGCGACCACGGAAATTCGGCATCGGGTTGGATTTGCGCCAGACAATGTCGTTTAAAATCCAGTAACCCAGTTCCTGCAAAATCGCGCCGACGCGGTAAATATTGTGATAAGACCCGATCACCCAGATCGACCCGTCATCGGTCAGCAAGTCGCGCGCGGCGGACAGCCATTCGCGGGTAAATTTGTCATAGGCTTCGAAAGACGAGAATTGATCCCAATGGTCGTCAACCGCATCCACTTTGGAATTATCGGGACGGTGCAGATCGCCTTTTAATTGCATATTGTATGGCGGGTCGGCAAAAATCATGTCGATTGACCCTTTGGGAAGGCTCCGCATTGTCTCGATACAGTCTCCTTGAAGAATCATATTCTTCGGGAGGGCTGTGGATAACTTTGTGGATTTTCCTGTGGATTTCTTTGCTGCGGGAGCTTTTTTCACTGGCATTTGGTCTTCCTCTTTTTGGCGCTGACCAGAATCATGATTCATTTCGGACTCGCCGTCAAGCAAATAAATCACCGATTCATTTATGTGAATCAATATGTTATTAATGAATCCTCATGTGAAATTTTATAATTCAGATTTGGTTCTTTTTGACCGATACGCAATCGCGAAGGTCGGTATAACGGTTAATATGCCCATAAAAATCAGGAATGGTTTATCCCTATATTGTGCATAGAAAGTTTGCGGGATGGCGTTTGGCAAATAACCGTTGATGGTTCCTGCTATATCCGTCCCCAGTTGTTGTAAGGGGCGACCATAGGGATCAATGATCGCGGATATCCCTTTGTTGGCGGAACGCAGGATGGGCAGGCCTTCTTCAATGGCGCGGACTTGGGTTTGAACAAAGGCTTGATGGGGTTGAGTGGTGTATTCTGCCCAATTATCGTTGGACACGGCGACAATAAATTCGGGGCGCTCTGTCCCATGTGGCGTATATCCTGAATAGGCCGTCTCGTAACAGATTTGTGGGGCGAAGCTGGGGATACCTGCTATTTTCAAAACGTCCGCTCCGTCCCCTGCGGTTGTGAATTGTTTGTTTTTGAAAATTGTTTTCGATAGATTTTGACCGAAGATACTTTCATACGGAAGGCTTTCGCCCCATGGGACGAGGATGTGTTTATTATAATCTGCGATTATATTGCCGTTGTGGTTGAGGGCAATCAGACTGTTGAAACTATTTGCTTTACCGCCTGCTTTGGGAAAAATTCTCTCGGCCCCCATGAGGATGTAACTTTTATCAGGCAGATTCTTGGTGAGTGACCGCAGGGGAATATGGCTGCGGTTTTGATAAAGGGATAAAGAATTCTCAGGCCAGATAGATATCGTCTGTGGGGCAGTTATTCCGCCTGTATCCTGTGTCAGGCGAATATATTTCTGGATTAAATCTTCTTCAGAGTGGGATTCAAGTTTTTCGATCTGGCTGATATCGGGGTGGATAATCTGGATGGCAATTGCTTTGTTTTCTTCATGTGCGGGGGCGGATTGAATACGGAGATAGCCGAACAAAAATGTTCCTGCGAGTATAAATATAAGAAGGAATGAGGTTATGATGGACGTTACAGTTCCCTTTGTCTTCCATATCAGAATAGGGAGTATTGCCACGGCGAGAAAGAAATAGGTCAGCCCATAAATTCCGACCAAAGAGGTCATCTGGAGAAAAGCTGGAATTCTATATAATCCATACCCTATTAGGTTCCATGGAAAGTTGAATATAAAATGCCCACGCAGATATTCCCCCCACATTAAAATTGTGATGAAGGTCATAATGGAGAGGACAGGTTTATGGCGTGTGAAGTAAGCCGCCACAAATGCCGGAACCCATAACAAAGCCAATGCGGACGGTAGGCCAACTATGCTCAGCGGAAAAAGCCATACTATGTCCCGCAAGAGCAGATAGAATGAGGCCGTTGTCCAATAAAGACCAAAGAAAAAATAACCCAGAGAGAATAAAAACCCTATAAAAGCGACACGGCGCAACTGAGTGGTTTTGTAAACCAGAGAGAGGACGAGCGGAAAGGAAATGAATGGCGCAAAAAATATGCCGAGTGGTGGTAGAGCCAGCGCAGTTATAATTCCGAATATAAACGCCGAGAGATAAGGATTTTTATCTATGGAGAAAATAATATAATCCTTGAGGTTAATGCATCAGGGGGCATTTAAAATAGAATTCGCTTATATCCATAACGCAGGCGTCCCTATAGTTTGGATTTGTATCCGTATTTAAATCGGGTTCTTCTGGTCTGCCTGCGGCCTTGTTAATTTTTCTGCAAAAGTCATAGCTTAGGTTTCTGGCCTCAAACATTAACATTGGCTTATCTGAATCGTACCCCGGAAGGGTGTTGCCATCTGAAATGCTATAAAAATAATAAATCATTGGTGTCGGAGAGAGCCCGCCTTTTGCACCTTCGCGGATGGGCGGAATTGGGATGATGGCCGAGCCACCTTCGCCTGCAAAAAGGCAATTTACACCAGTGCGGCAGGGAATTGAGGGGTCAGTACCATCATTGAGTTGAACATCGCTGGCTGATTTTTCCGATGTGGTCATGAAACGCATTGTTGATTGTCTTAAGGTTCCACAATCTTGGAGAACTCTGGCGGCATCAATCGTCATTTCTTCTTCTGTTGTGTTTTTTCCACTGCCTTGCGTTGATTTCGTGACAGCATAGCTAAGTGCGGCAAAGAGGGCGACGGCAATTAGAATAAGGAAAAGAACATTCCCCTGTTCGCGCATTCTATATCTGTCCATGAAATGCCATATCATAATTGAAAGGTTATATACTTAGTTTTTAGAGTGATACAGTGCGGTTGTCTTGTCAAGGCAAACCCAATGAAATCAGGAGGTTATCAGAAAGGATTATATTCCTTTCTGGTGGGGGATTAATCAATTTATTTGATAGGGCAGAGGTGTTCTTGCCCGGCGAAGTCTGTTATAAAGTGGATACTTCATAACCCTCATAGAGATTAATCCATGCGCACAGAAAATTCACCTAAAACCATCTATCTTAAAGATTATAAAGTTCCCGATTATCTGGTCGAACATATTCGTTTGTCATTCCAGATCAGTGATGGTGCAACGACGGTGACCAATACCGCGAAGTATAAACGCAATGGTGCCAGCGGAAATGACTCTGCGCCGCTCGTCCTTGACGGCGAACACATGGAATTATTGTCGGTAAAAATTGACGGGAAAGATGCCCTCTACGATAAAACAGAATCCACCCTGACAATTGAAAATGCCCCTGCGTCCTTCACATTGGAAATTGTGACAAAATTCGACCCCGCAAAAAATACCGCGCTTGAGGGATTGTATAAATCGGGTGACATGTATTGCACGCAATGTGAAGCACAAGGTTTCAGACGGATTACTTATTTCCAAGACCGCCCTGATGTGATGACGGTGTTTACAACCCGCGTTGAAGCCGATAAAAAATTATTCCCTGTCTTGCTGTCCAATGGAAATCTGGTGGGCGAGGGGGATGTTGATGGTGGGCGTCATTTTGCGGAATGGAATGACCCGTTTCCGAAACCTTGTTATCTCTTTGCGTTGGTGGCGGGTGACCTGAAATATATTCAGGATGAATTTACGACCATGACAGGCCGTAAGGTTGATTTGCGGATTTATGCCCGCGACGGCGACCAACCGCAATGTCATTACGCCATGGAATCCCTGATCCGTTCCATGAAATGGGATGAAGACACCTATGGTCGTGAATATCAATTGGATAAATTCAATATTGTCGCCGTGTCCGATTTTAACATGGGCGCGATGGAGAATACGTCGTTGAATATTTTCAATACCGCTTTGGTATTGGCACATGCCGAAACCGCAACCGACATGGATTTTTATAATGTCGAAGGTGTGATCGGGCATGAATATTTCCACAACTGGACGGGCAACCGCGTGACCTGTCGTGATTGGTTCCAACTCTCGTTGAAAGAAGGATTGACCGTTTTCCGTGACCAGGAATTTTCAGCAGATATGAATTCACGTTCCGCGCAACGGATTGATGATGTGAAGACTTTACGTTCTGCACAATATCCTGAAGATGGTGGCCCTCTGGCGCATCCTGTTCGTCCAGATAGCTATATCGAGATCAATAATTTTTATACCACCACCGTCTATGAAAAGGGTGCAGAGGTCGTGCGGATGCAGGCTACTTTGTTAGGCCCTCAACAATACCGCAAAGGTACAGATTTGTATTTCGGGCGCTTTGACGGTAAGGCCGTGACCTGTGATGATTTTGTGAAATGTATGGAAGATGTATCGCGTCAGGATTTGACCCAGTTCAAACTGTGGTATTCCCAAGCGGGTACACCTGAGATCACCGCCACTTCGCATTATGACGCGGCGGAGAAAAGATTTACGCTGTCCCTCTCTCAACACATCCCCGATACCCCAGGTCAAACAAATAAGAAACCACATCATATTCCTGTGGCCTTCGGGTTGTTGAATGATAACGGGGATGATCTGATCGGCACACAAATTCTGCATTTGAAAGAAAAACAACAGAATTTCATTTTTGAAAATATCGCGTCCCGTCCGACGCCATCTATCCTCCGTAATTTCTCTGCCCCTGTGCGGTTGATTACGGATTTATCCGAGGATGATTTGCGTTTCCTGATGGTGGCGGATAGTGACGGGTTCAACCGTTGGGAGGCCGCACAGACCCTTACTATGCGGTTGATTAACCGCATGCTCGACCAAATGGAAGGCGGGCACAATGCTGTGACCGACCGCGCCTATCTTGAAACGGTATCAACACTTCTCGATCAGGCATTAGAAGACCGTGAAGATAAAGCTTTGCTTGCAAGAATGTTGGCGTTGCCAGACCATTCGATTATTTCGCAAGAACGCTCGGTTATTTATCCTGAATATACCCACGCCGTTCTGACGCGGATCAAGTATGATGTTCTGGTTGAGTGTTCTGCAAAACTTGGTGCGCTTTACAAAAAACTGAATGCCGAAAAACCATATAAACCGGATGCGGAGTCAATGGCGGAGCGCGCGTTAAAAGCCGTGGTCATGGACATCTTCACCTGTGATGGTGGGCAATTGCCATCGGCTCTTTGTAAGAAACATTATTTTGAATCCAATAACATGACTGACCGCATGATGGCGCTCAGTGGTCTTGCGGACACGACCATGCCTGAGCGTGCCGAGGTGCTGGCTGATTTTTATACGAAATATAAAGATTATCCGTTAGTCATTGATAAATGGTTTGCGGTACAGGCACGCGCCGTTCGTCAAGAAACTTTGGATGATATTCGCTTGCTTGCGGCGCATCCTGATTTCACCATGAAAAACCCGAACCGCGTGCGTTCTCTCTATGCAACCTTTGCCATGCGCAATCCTGTGATATTCCATGCGCGGGATGGGTCGGGGTATCAATTATACGGCGAAGTGATTTTGGCACTGGATAAAATCAATCCACAAATTGCGTCTCGTTTATTGACGGCTCTCCGTGACTGGAGACGTTATGATGCTGACCGCCAAAACAAAATGCGCGCAGTGCTTGAGAAAATTGTTGGCACGAAAGATTTGTCACCAAACGTCTATGAGATCGCTAATAAAACCTTGGGGGTATAGGATGAAAACAAACTGCTTTGAAACGATTGTTGAGTCTTGTGGGGCGGCTTGCCCCGCTTTGAAAACCGCGGTTGTTCATCCTGTGCGTGCCGAGGATATTATCTTGGTCGCAGAGGCCACCAAACGGAAGTTGATTGATCCAATTTTAGTAGGGCCAAAAGCGCGTGTTTTGGCGGCGGCAGCCGAAGCGAAAATTGATATTTCGGCATGGACATTGATTGACGTCGAACATAGTCATGCTGGAGCTGCCAAAGGTGCAGATATGGCGGCAAATGGAGAGGTTGAAAGTTTGCTGAAAGGTGGACTGCATTCCGATGAAATTCTTCACGCCATTATTACCAAGCGTTCATTGATGACCGAACGTCGGATCTCGCATGCGTATGTAATGGATATTCCCAACTATCATAAACCGCTCGTCATTTCAGATGCGGCAGTCAATATCGCTCCTGATTTAGCAGTGAAGGCAGACATTACACAGAACGCAATTTATTTATGGACAGCATTATTCGGAAATGAGCGGCTGCCAAAAGTTGCGTTGCTCGCCGCTGTTGAAATGGTCAATCCGAATATGCAGGCCACAATTGATGCCGCGTGTCTGTGCAAAATGTCTGATCGCGGACAGATTAAGGGGGGCATTCTGGATGGCCCGTTGGCGTTTGATAATGCGATTAATCTTGAGGCTTCAAAATCCAAGGGGATTATTTCAGATGTTGCCGGTGATCCGGATATTCTGATTGCCCCCAATCTGGAATCCGCCAATATCATGTCAAAAGAGCTGACGTTTTTGGCGAATGCCGAAGCCGCCGGAATTATTCTGGGTGCACGCATCCCGATCATTTTGACCAGCCGCGCAGATAGCCTTCAAACAAAACTCATGTCCTGTGCCTTGGGGATCAAGGTTGCGCAGGCACGCAAAGACGGGAAGTTCAAGTAATCAAAATGGCATCGCTTCTTGTCCTGAATATCGGTTCATCTAGCATTAAATATGCGCTGTTCGAACTTGAGAGTTTGGAGAGGATGGATCATGGCAAAATCAATTGTCAGCCTTCACAGAGTGAAGATGTTTTAAAAGACTTGATCCACAAATTTCCTGCGCCTGATATGGTCGCGCATCGTATTGTTCATGGTGGTGATCAATTTAGGGCGGCGACATTATTAAATGATGACATTTTAAACAGGTTGGAAATATATTCTCCGTTCGCGCCGCTTCATCAACCACATAATTTGAACGGGGCGCGTATCATTCAAAAATTATTGTCTGATGTTCCTCAATATGGATGTTTTGATACGGCCTTTCATGCGGGGCATGATGAATTGCATTCGGCTTTTGCCATCCCCAAAGATTTACGGGATATGGGATTGCGGCGTTACGGGTTTCATGGCCTTTCCTATGACTGGATTTCACGGCAGATCAATGTCAAACGCGCTGTGATCTCCCATTTGGGAAGCGGGGCGAGCCTTTGCGCGGTACTGGACGGCAAAAGCATTGATACAACCATGGGGCTGACGGCACTCGACGGATTGCCGATGTCAACGCGGACGGGGTCGATTGATGCGGGATTTATTCTTTATCTGACCCAACATCTGCATTATACGCCTGAACAGATCGAACATATTCTTTATAATGAATCTGGGTTGAAGGGTTTATCGGGCATAACAGGTGATGTGAAAACATTACAGGAATCGGATGATCCTCGCGCCAAATTGGCACTCGATTATTTCGCATTCAAAACAGCCCAGCATGTCGCCATGATGGCTGTGAGTCTCGGTGGGTTGGATGCTCTGGTCTTCACAGGCGGAGTGGGTGAGAATTCAGAATGGATGCGCAATGCAATTTTAAACCAGTTAAAATTCTTGCCGCCATTCGATGTCATGGTGATCCCGACCAACGAAGAAAAGATGATTGCTATTCAAGTCAAAGAGGTCGTGGGAAATGCCTGATTTCACTCTTGAAAATGAACATGGGTCTATCGTCATCGGCGTGGATGAAGTCGGGCGCGGGCCTTTGGCGGGGCCGGTTGTGGCGGCGGCTGTCTATATTCCATTAGAAAATCGAGGGCATCCTGTCTGGCGTGATGTGACGGACAGTAAAAAATTATCCGCGGTGCGCCGTGAAGTTTTATTTTCGGTGATACAAGGCCAATGCCAGTTCGGAATTGCCGAGGCCAGTGTTGAGGAAATTGATACCATCAATATCCTTCAGGCCAGTTTACTCGCTATGCGCCGCGCGATTGAACAAATCGCATGTGCTAATCCTTTTATCTTGGTTGACGGAAACCGCCTGTCAAAATCCTGGCCGTGGGAGGCGCGGGCGGTGGTAAAGGGGGATTCCAAATCCGTATCCATCGCCGCCGCATCCATTCTGGCAAAGGTCACGCGGGACAGGATAATGGAAGAATACGCGCAAACATATCCTGCCTATGGGTGGCAAAATAACGCAGGATACGGAACGCCAGAGCATTTGGTGGCGTTAGAGACGCATGGTATCACGCATCATCATCGCCGCAGTTTTGCACCTGTCCGTAATTTGATCAATGTGGCTTGAATAGTCCGTCATTAATGGCATCAGGGTCGTCGGTGAACATTGCATCGACACCCCATTGACGCAATCTGAGGGCGGTTTGCGGGTCGTTGATGGTGTAGGCCAAGATTTGGCGTTCGGTGTCCAGAATTTCTTCGATAAATTCGCGGGTCGCTTCGTTGCCGTCAATATTGATGGTGGTGACTTCCAGATAGTCTGCCAGCTCCGCCCAGTTGGGCATAGGTTCTGGTTCAAGCAACAGGCCACGATACCAATCACCAGCCATTTCAGCGGCAGTCTCTAATGACACATGCGAGAAACTGGAGATCAGCAAACGGTCACGGTCGTCCCAGTATTGGGAGAGTTGGTCGAGCATGGCTTCCGCCGTATCTTTCTCACGCCCCGGGCAAGGTTTGATTTCTAAATTAACGCCCAAATCACGCGCCAGAATAACCTCGATGGCTTCCTCAAGAGTCGGGATTTTAATGCCCGAAAAACTCTCCGAGAACCAACTACCTGCTTCAAGGTTACAGAGGTCGGCATAAGTAATTTCGGCAACAGGTCCATGCCCATTGGTGGTGCGGTCGAGATCATCATCATGCATAATAATCGGCACCATATCTTTGGTAAGTTTTACATCCAGCTCAACCCATTTGCACCCCATATCGGCAGCGGTATGAATGGATTCTAATGTGTTTTCGGGGGCGTAATTCCTAGCACCGCGATGTCCGATAATTGTGGGGATTTTAAGGGGCATATATTTATTCCAACCAGTTTTTGTTTGCATGGGGACAGTATTGATTTGCAACGTCAATAAATTCTTTTTTATCATGTGGGAATACAAAAGGTAACCAATATCTTACTTTTGTATAACGCCCGGATTTTGTTGCTTGTTCAGAATATATTCCACCGGCTTTGAAAGAGAGTTTTTTTGTTTCAATAGGGTGCAAGAATTCAATAAATAGGAATGTTCCAGAAAACCCCTGCGGCTTTCCAAAGAGTGTGCCAAACCAGATTTTATGGATTTTTTCCCATGGGGTCATTCCTATGCCACGCATGAGCAACCCTTCTTCTGTTGCTTCGACAACAAGAGGATTTCTGAGAAACCCGAACATCCGTATTGAACAAAATAGGACAATCGTAAATGCGAGGTAGGTAAGTGTTTGCCCAAAAAAGATAGGCAAGTCCAGCGGTGCAAAGGCCGCATATAACGCATTGGCATCTTTATATAAATTGTAAATGATGCCAATCATCAGAATAATGCATCCGATAAAAACCCGTCGCACCATGAAATTCGTGACTTGTAGAGTATTCGAGAGATTCATTTTTTATCATTCTCTGGTGTTCAAAAAAATCTCCGACAATCATTTCTGATTATCGGAGATTTAGACTATTTAGGTATCATGAACTAACCCGCAGCTTGCTCGTCAGCTTCTTTAGGTTTTGGCGCAATGATTTCGCCTGTTTCTTGGTCAACGCGTTTCATAGACAATTTGATTTTGCCGCGGTCGTCGAAGCCTGTGACGAGAACTTTGACTTCTTGTGCTTCGGCAACAACGTCAGTTGTTTTTGCAACACGGTGGTCAGCGAGTTCAGAGATGTGCACGAGGCCATCACGTCCGCCCATGAAGTTCACGAATGCGCCGAAGTCCATAATTTTTACAACTTTACCGTTGTAAACTTTGCCAACTTCAGGCTCGTCAGTGATGCCTTTGATCCAGTCAATTGCTGCATCGATGGCTGAACCTTCAACCGCAGAAATTTTGATTGTCCCATCGTCATCAATGTCAATTTTCGCACCAGTTTTTTCGATGATCTCACGAATAACTTTACCGCCAGTACCAATGACTTCACGAATTTTGTCAGTTGGAATGTTGATAACAGCCATTTGTGGAGCGAATTGGCTGATTTCACCGCGTGAGGTGTTCAGTGCTTTCGCCATTTCACCAAGGATGTGGATACGACCTTGTTGAGCCTGTGCGAGCGCTATTTTCATGATTTCTTCGGTAATCGAAGTAATCTTGATGTCCATTTGAAGTGCTGTAATACCGTCATTGGTACCCGCAACTTTAAAGTCCATATCGCCCAAGTGATCTTCGTCACCCAAAATGTCGGACAGAACGGCAAAGTCATTACCGTCTTTAATCAGACCCATTGCAATACCCGCAACCGGTTTTGCCAAAGGAACGCCGGCATCCATCAAAGAAAGTGATGTACCGCAAACGGTTGCCATGGATGATGATCCGTTGGATTCAGTGATTTCAGATACAACGCGAAGGGTGTAAGGGAAATCTTCAGAAGCTGGAAGCATTGGATGAATAGAACGCCAAGCCAATTTACCATGACCAATTTCACGACGTCCCGGTGCGCCCATACGACCACATTCACCAACAGAGTATGGTGGGAAGTTGTAGTGGAGCATAAACGGCTCGCGGTATTCGCCAATGATTGAGTCAATCATTTGTTCGTCTTGACCTGTTCCGAGTGTGGTCACAACAATCGCTTGTGTCTCACCGCGTGTGAACAATGCAGAACCGTGTACGCGTGGCAGAATACCAACTTCGCAAACGATAGGGCGAATGTCCGCAGTTTTACGACCATCAATACGGGATTTAGTTTTGAGAATGTCACCACGCACAACAGCGGATTCCAATTTGAAGCATGCATTTGCAACAGCTTCTTTGGAAAGATCTGCTTCAGCGTTTGTAAATTCAGCAACAGCCGCATCTTTAACCGCGTTGACTGCGGCATAACGATCTTGTTTCACTTTGATTGCATAAGCTTCACGGAACTGGCCTTCGTATTTTGCTTTGAGGGCAGCTTCCATTGCAGTGATATGCGCAGGAACAGTTGGCACATCCCATGGTTCTTTGGCGGCTTGTTCAGCGAGGCCAATGATACCTTGGATGACTGGTTGGAATGCTTTCCATCCCGCCATAACGGCGCCGAGCATCACGTCTTCGCTCAGTTCTTTGGCTTCTGATTCAACCATCAGAACACCTTCCGGAGTACCGGCAACAACCAAATCAAGGTCAGAGCCTTCCATTTCGGAGATGCTAGGGTTGATCAAATATTGGCCGTTTTTGTAACCAACGCGGCAACCTGCAACAGGGCCCATAAATGGAACGCCAGCGATGCAGAGTGCAGCAGATGAACCGATCAAGGCCAAGATGTCAGGGAAATGTTCGCCATCATGTGACATGGTGGTACAAACGATTTGAACTTCGTTCAAGAATTCTTCAGGGAACAATGGACGAATCGGGCGGTCGATCAGACGTGCAATCAATGTTTCTGCGTCAGATGGTTTTGTTTCGCGTTTGAAGAATCCACCAGGAATACGTCCGGCGGCATAGAATTTTTCGAAATAGTGAACAGTTAAAGGGAAGAAATCTTGACCGGCTTTGACTGATTTCGCAGCAACAGCGGTACAAAGAACAGTGGTGCCACCCATGGTAGCCATTACAGCGCCGTCAGCTTGACGAGCGATTTTTCCAGTTTCGAGAATGATTTTTTTACCAGCAAAATCAATCTCTTTGCGGAATGTTTTAAACATATAAATTACCTTTCAAATATGTGTAAAGTGACAGTTCAACCCCTATGGTTTCCCTGCCGAAAGACGTCTGTGTTCCGATTTATGTCGGTGGACAGTGAATGACAGCACTTCATTCCCTTTTGGGGGACTGTGATTAACCGTCAACCGATAGTCCGAAACACATCAATTTTTCTGGGTGTTTTGTGCCATGGATAGGGGGTAAAGTCAAGGAATAGGGGCTTTATGATATGTTTTGACATAATTTTACAAATATGATAATTCACCCCTCCGATTTAAAACATAAAAAGAGGTGTAAAATGGCTTTGATGCCAAAAAAATTGACAATGTCACTTGTGATGCCCGTTTTTATGGCTGTTGCAGGATGTTCTAATCTTTCCAATAATTCGTCCCAAAAACCAGAAGAATCACGTGCGTTTGACTATCGTCAGGACGAAATGTGGTTGGCGGCACAGGCTGTAAAGGACGCAGAGCTTAAAAATGCTTTGAGATTACAATCTTGGTCTGAAAAAGTGAAAGTAACCACTTTAAGTAATCCTGTGGAAGCAAAAAAAGCAAGTAAGGGAATGATCAGCGATTGCGCCCTTGTTTCTAAGTTAATTAAAAGTAGCAAGGCAGATGGAATCTATGCCGCTTTTAATGCCGCGGAAACAATACAAATTTCTCTAGGTGACAAATCTTCAGGAAGGGAGCAGCGAATAGTAGATATTGCAACTGAGGAAGCTAAAACGAATTTAGGTATAGCGTTAACAAATTGTCAGCGTCAGCTAAAATAGAATATCCTTGAAATCCCTTTGATTTTCCCATACTCCTGAAAGCCAGAAAACAGCTTTCAGGAGTATTTTTATGTCGAAATCATATGTTGTGTTGATGCGCCACGGACAGAGCCAGTGGAATTTGGAAAATCGTTTTACAGGGTTTCATAATGTGGAATTAAGTGATCAAGGAGTTGCCGAGGCCAAATTGTCGGGTCAGAATTTGGCCAAAGCTGGGATCAAGTTTGATATCGTTTATACATCCACTTTGAAACGCGCTTATACGACTGCCGAAATTGCTTTGAACGAAGCGGGTCAGGGGGCATTGGTTGCGGGTATGGTCAAAAGTGATGATATGCGTGAACGCGATTATGGTGATTTAACCGGACTTAACAAAGACGAAACCAAAGAAAAATATGGCGCGGACCAAGTTCAAATCTGGCGCCGTTCTTATGATGTTCAACCACCGGGTGGTGAGAGTTTACAAGACGTTGTTGAAAATCGTGTGCGTCCATATTTCAACAGCACGATCAAACCACAAATGGATGCGGGTAAAAATATTCTGGTCGCGGCTCACGGAAATTCACTTCGCGCACTGTTGATTATTCTGGGGGAAAATACACCTGAAAATATCAACGAAACAGAAATTCCGACCGGATCACCGTTGGTATTGGAATTCGAAAACGGCGTCCGCACTGCGAAATACTATCTCGCTGATAAATTGGCGGCATAATCATCATGGGTGAGAACCACAAACATCATCACGATTGCGATGGTTCTCATCATCACCATCATCATCACGGGCATAACCACCACCACGCTGACAATAAATTATCATGGGCGGTTGGTATCAATATACTCCTGACTATTGCACAGATTATTGCAGGTGTGATGGCGGGTTCGCTTGCGTTGATTGCGGATGCGCTTCATAATTTGTCGGACGCGGCTGCGATGATTTTGGCGTTGGTGGCGCGGAAAATATCCCGCCGTCATGCGGATGAAAAACGCACCTATGGTTATAAAAAAGTTGAAACACTTGCGGCCTTCACCAATTTTATCACGCTGATTATCATCGGGCTGTGGTTGGGGTACGAAGCGGTTTCAAGATTTTTCAGTCCCAATATCATTGACGGCTGGGTTGTCGTCTGGGTTGCAGGGCTGGCAATCGTCATTAATGGTACAACGGCTTGGCTGACTTACAGGGAATCCAAAGGGAGCCAGAATATCCGCGCGGCATTCCTTCATAATCTAACCGATATGTTTGCATCTGTCGGTGTTGTAATTGCAGGGATTATGATTTTGACATTCGGGTGGACATGGGTTGACCCGCTGATCACTTTGATGATCTCTGTCTATGTGCTGTGGCACGCGGCGCAAGATTTGCCAACTGTTTGCAATATCCTGATCGATGGCGCGCCGGAAGGCATGAATGTAGCCTCAGTGGTTGATAATATGAAATCGGTTGCGGGTGTTGCGGATGTTCATCATGTGCATATTCGTTATATTGATGAACATTCTTACGCACTGGAAGCCCATATCGTTGCCAGTGATAACGCAGCCATAGAAAGCATTAAATCCGCGATCAAGGAAAAGCTGAAGGCACTGGACATCTCCCATTCGACATTGGAATTCGAAGATAAAATCTGTGCCGATAAAAGTTGCCGTGATTAGTCTAAAGACAGCATATCTTTAATCGCCATGCGTGCCAGTTCATCAACACGTTCATTCTCAATATGTCCGTTGTGACCTTTGACCCATTGCCATTTAACGTGGTGGCGGTTGACTTGTTCGTCTAGAGCCATCCATAAATCCTGATTTTTAACGGGCTTTTTATCGGCGGTTTTCCATCCGCGGGATTTCCATCCATCCATCCATTCGGTGACACCTTGGAGGACATATTTACTGTCCGTATAAAGGGTTACATCGCAGGTTCGCTTGACTGCCTTTAATCCTTCAATAGCCGCCATGAGTTCCATGCGGTTGTTGGTCGTATCCGGTTCAGCCCCCGATAGTTCTTTTTCAGTTCCCTTATAGCGGAGCAATGCGCCCCAACCGCCAGGCCCTGGATTGCCCGAGCATGCGCCATCTGTATAAAGTTCGACATGATTAGAAGAGTTTGGCATGTTTTAGGAATTCCAATTTTTGAATATATTCGGCTGGTGGCTTCGGTGTAACCAGATTTTGCGGATCATGGAAGGTGAGGTCGTGAAGGCGTGATGATAAAAACCGCATCGCCGCCCCGCGTGATAGAATGTGATACGCGTCTTTCTCTTCACCTGTCAATGGACGAATGGATTGGTATCCTGAAATCAAGGCGTTCCATTTATCATCATCCAGTTGGTTGTTCGAATGAAAGCACCACGCATTCATCACAATCGCCAGATCATAGGCAAGGAAATCAGTCGCCGAGAAATAAAAATCAATCACACCGTAAATATGCCCGTCTTTGATAAAGACATTATCGGGGAATAAGTCTTCATGGACAGAACCTTTTGGAAGGTCTTTAGGCCAATGGGTTTTTAAAAATTGCAATTCGTCGAGGTAGTCATAGACTGCGTCGCCCACCCGATTTAACCTGAATTCCCAGGCATCTATCGCCATGGAATTATCGCGGGTCATCTGAAAACTTTCCCCCAATAGATGCATGCGCGCCAGTAAGATTCCCAGTTCGTTGCAAAGGGCGGGTGTAATATCGTCCTGTTTGACATCACGGCCATCAAGAAAGGAAAAGATTGCGGCATGCTTGGTATCAATTTTTCCCAAATGAACAGGGAAGGGGCAGGTGATTCCGCCATCCGATAAATGTTTCATAAACCCGATAAAATAGGGAATGTCTTTCGGATTAATACGGTTTTCAAAAACGGTTAGAATATATTTCCGTCCGCCGGATGTTTCTATTTTATAGTTGGTGTTATCAACGCCCTGCAAAATCCCCTCAAACGATTTCAGATCAGTCAGTTTTGATTCCAAAAGGAATTTTTCAACTTGCTCTCTGTTTAGGTGAGTGAAGACGGCCATTTTTTGCTATGATTTCCTAATATTCTCTTCGGCTTCGCGGAGGATGCGGGGGATGTTGAACACAACATTCTCTTTGGTTAAAACAACTTCCTCAACAGTTACTTCATATTTTTGTTTTAAAGCCGCAATAACATTTTCGATGAGGATGTCAGGCGCAGATGCTCCGGCAGTTAACCCAAGAGTTTTGATATTTTCTAATGACGCCCATGGAATATTGCTGTCATCCTGAACCAGATGGGCATTCTCACATCCATAGACTTTCGCAACCTCGACCAAGCGGTTGGAGTTGGAGGAGTTGGGTGAGCCGATGACAAAAACAGCATCCGATTTCGGGGCAATTTCTTTGACCGCCAATTGGCGGTTGGTGGTCGCGTAACAAATATCTTCGCGGTTGGGGCCCACAATCATCGGGAATTTTTTCTTTAAGGCTTCGACAACCGCACTGGTATCATCAACGGACAAGGTGGTTTGTGAGCAATGCGCCAGTTTGGTCGGGTCAGGGACAACCAGTTTTTCAACATCTTCGATGGTCTCAACCAGATAGACGCTGCCCTCCGGCAATTGCCCCATTGTGCCGATGACCTCGGGGTGGCCTTCATGACCGATCAGGATGATGGTCAGCCCCATTTTATGATGACGCTCTGCCTCGTTATGGACTTTGGTCACAAGGGGGCATGTGGCATCAATATAGAACATCTCCCGCGATTGAGCATCAGCAGGCACAGATTTCGGCACGCCATGCGCCGAGAAAATAACAGGGCGTCCGTCATCGGGAATTTCCGATAATTCCTCGACAAACACTGCCCCTTGTGCGCGAAGGCTTTCGACCACATATTTATTGTGAACAATTTCATGGCGGACATAGACAGGCGCACCATATTTTTCCAGTGATTTTTCAACGATCTGGATGGCACGATCAACCCCGGCGCAAAAGCCGCGCGGGGCGCATAAGAGGATTTTAAGGGCGGGTAAATTGGTCATTTTTATGTGTTACCAGATTGAATGCCCTCTTGCCATGGTTTTTGTTTTGTTTATTGTTCAGTTTATAACGTAGGTAGGAGTTCGTCTGATGAATAAATTGATGGTTTTGGGTTCTGTGTTGATAGCGTTGACTTTGTCGGGTTGCGAGACCATGAACAAGGTCGGGGAATCTTTAAAATCCATGGAAATGCCGAAAATTAGCCCGAAAGGGGAGGCAGATGCCGCAAAGAGTACGACTTCCAGCCCGCTTTCTGTTGTCAGTGAAACATGCCCTCAGGTCAAGGGATTGACTGATTTGGCATCGATTACCCAGTTCACGAACCCTGCGGAAATGATCCCCGATAAGATGATTTCTGATACAAAACTGGAAAAAATCGCGTCAACATGCGCTGTTGCGGGAAACAGTGTCTCGGTTGAGCTGGAGTTGAATTTCTCAGGCGTTTTAGGGCCAGCAGGGGTTAAAGATCTGGATGGGCAGGCAAATTATACTTATCCATATTTCCTGTCTGTGGTCTCGCCGGACGGCAAAATCCTCTCGAAAGATGTATTTGCGCTGTCTATGGTCTATGAAAACGGTCAAATTACCTATCACCGCCAAGATAAACTCCGCCAAGTCATTCCGTTGATGACAGGGCAGGATGCCAGCAAGTTCCAGATTATGATTGGTTTCCAATTATCTGCGGACGAACTTGCCTATAATCGCCGCCCTCAATAGATAGAAAGATCATCATCATGGCGACAGTCATTTGCATGAAATGGGGCACGCGATATGGTCCCGAATACGTCAACAGGCTCTTGGCCGGAATTCGTCGCCATACCAAAACCCCTGTAAGGTTTATCTGCTTTACTGACAATGCGGACGGGTTGAATCCGTTGGTTGAGGTCATGCCCCTTCCGAATATTTTTATTCCCGACAGTGTTCAGGAAACCATGCCGTGGCCGAAATTATCGGTCTGGCAATATCCGTTATATGACTTAACGGGTGATGTCTTGTTCCTTGATATTGATTTGATTATCACAGGGCCGCTGGATGATTTCTTTACCTATCATCCCGGTGAATATTGCGTGATTGAAAACTGGACGCAATTGGGGCAGGGCATAGGCAACACATCTGTTTTCCGCTTTCCTGTCGGACGCTATGCCGAAATTTATAATCGGTTCAGAGAAAATCCCGAACAGATTTTAAAAGATTATCGTGTGGAACAACATTTTATATCCGCCCTGATCCCCGAACAGAAATTCTGGCCGGCGTCATGGTGTGCCAGCTTTAAACATTCTTTGATGCCGAAATTCCCGATGAATTGGTTCAAAGTGCCTGAATTACCAAAGGATACAAGGATTGTGGCCTTTACAGGAAAGCCCGATCCGGATGAAGCCGCAGAGGGGCGCTGGCCTGTCAAATCGTGGTATAAATCCATTTATAAACACGTCCGCCCAACACCATGGATTAACCAGCATTGGCAGGATAGGGATCTTTAATATCCCCTATATTCCATTCGGTTATGCGTAAAAATTCCGGGGTTGGACACACCGATCCAGAATTTTTGATCTCTCCACCATGGGCTGCGGTTCAGTTCGGTTTCAATGGTTGGAAATCCGTTGATTAAACGTCCGCCGATATTTTGTTCAGCCATCGGGATGACGGCATTTAAAAAGAAATCCCGTTTAATCATAAATAAATTATTCGCCCAATTCAAAACATCCGACCGAACTAGATAATCACCCGATGGAAGTTGTTTGATGACATTCGGAAATTTATCGGATGGATGGGCTTCGGTATAAATACTCATCCCCTTCATGCGATGGGCTTTCTCTGGGCGAAGAATTCTTTTCATCCCCGCCTTGATTTTTGCGAAAGGAGGGGCGGCATCAGTAGGCCAATATTGGAGCGTTTTATCACTAAAAAGCTGCGGCCCCGGATTTTGAAGGTGACGAAACCGCCAAACATTCGATTGTCCCGATTGCAGTGATTCTAATGCGCGGGCGATAGGCGAGAAATTATCTATGTTAGGATCACATAATTTAAAGTCATTTTCCGCCAATAACAGGTATTCGGACGTCATATTTTCTGCCATGGCCTTAAATCCGCCTAAAATACCCAGATTTTTGGCTGTTCCTTTATAGGGAATCGCAAATTCTGCGGCAACGCGGATGCCTTCATCCTCTATTTCAGGCAAAAACAGCAGTTTTTCGCCAAAATAGTCCAGAAATCCAGCATCCTGATAGGTTTTGAGCGTTGTGCGAACACTGTCATATCCCCGCCAAGATAAAATTCCTAAACCCAGATTTTCGAGCGTCTTTTGTGGGCGCGGTAGATTGTGATGTGGCATGATGATCGGGCTTTTTTCAGAAAAAATGTTGATGTTTATGGCGGATTTCTTGGCAAATGCTACCTTTCTTCCACTAAAAAGAATAGTGACAATTTAAGTTCTATTCTTTCGCTTGCCTTCCTCGGATCAATATGCTACCCAAACGGCAACGAAACAAACAGATTCATGTGTTCATGAAAGGATCAGGAATTGACAAAATCCTCCTCCGCCTCTGGTGCTGGGCACGTCCTTGCCTCCCGCTATGCAACCTCATTGATTGAGGTGGCTACTCAATCGGGAGCAATTGATTCCATTGAAAAAGATATGGTCTCACTTTGGAAAGCACTCACCGAATCGAAAGATTTAAACTCCCTTATTGGGAATCCCGTCTATTCAAAAGACCAACAGCTGAATGCCGTGCAGGAAATTGCGCGCAAAGCGTCATTCCATCAAGTCACCATCAATTTTCTGGGTGTCTTGGCGAATAATGGCCGCTTGGCTGCTTTGTCCAAAATTCTGGTGGCCTTCTTTGCCGAAATGGAAAAACGCCATAACGTGATGGAAGCAAAAGTTGTCTCCGCATTCCCGTTAAGCGAATCCCAGCAAAAAACCTTGGCTGACACATTGTCCGCCAAAACTGGTAAATCGATCAGACTTGATCTGCAACTCGATAAATCATTATTGGGCGGCATGGTTGTAACCGTTGGTTCCCGTATGATTGACGATTCACTGAAAACCCGCTTGTCCCAATTAAAATTGGCGATGATCGGTACAAAAGCAGCTTAATCAACAGATACAAAATTTAGATATTTAAAACTCAAGAGGAAAATAAAAAAATGGATATCCGCGCATCAGAAATTTCTGAAATCCTGACCAAACAAATCGCCGATTTTGGCGCAATGACCGATGTTGCCGAAGTTGGACAAGTTTTGTCCGTTGGTGACGGTGTTGCTCGCGTTTACGGACTTGACCAAGTTCGCGCCGGTGAAATGGTTGAATTCCCGGGCGGTATCAAAGGGATGGCCTTGAACCTCGAAGCCGACAACGTCGGTGTGGTTATTTTCGGTT
>MEMI01000038.1:24548-31171 GCA_001767915.1 Alphaproteobacteria bacterium RIFCSPHIGHO2_02_FULL_46_13
CCCAATCGATGGCAAAGGCCCATTGAATGCAAAGGAATTCCGCCGTGTGGAAGTAAAAGCCCCGGGGATTATTCCTCGTAAATCTGTGCATGAGCCAATGCAAACTGGTCTTAAAGCAATTGACGCTCTCGTACCTGTCGGACGCGGACAACGTGAATTGATCATTGGTGACCGTCAAACTGGTAAAACTGCCGTTGCGATGGACGCGATCATCAACCAAAAATACATCAACAATTCCCCGAACGAAAAAGAACATATGTACTGCGTATATGTTGCTATCGGTCAAAAACGTTCGACTGTTGTTAAATTGGTCAAAGAACTCGAAGAAGCTGGCGCGATGCAATATTCTATCGTGGTTGCCGCAACCGCGTCTGACGCTGCACCGATGCAGTTCTTGGCACCTTACACAGGTTGCACCATGGGCGAATATTTCCGTGACAACGGCATGCACGCTTTGGCGGTTTATGACGACTTGTCCAAACAAGCCGTTGCATATCGTCAAATGTCCTTGCTCCTTCGCCGCCCACCAGGACGTGAAGCTTACCCAGGGGACGTGTTCTATATTCACTCCCGTCTGCTTGAGCGCGCTGCGAAATTGAATGATGATAACGGTGCTGGTTCTATGACTGCATTGCCGATCATTGAAACTCAAGCGGGTGACGTGTCTGCCTATATTCCAACCAACGTGATTTCGATTACAGACGGTCAGATTTTCCTTGAAACTGGTCTGTTCTATAAAGGTATTCGTCCTGCGATTAACGTGGGTCTGTCTGTTTCCCGTGTTGGATCTGCGGCACAAATCAAAGCAATGAAACAAGTTGCCGGTAAAATTAAACTGGAACTCGCGCAGTACCGCGAAATGGAAGCATTTGCCCAGTTCGCATCTGACCTTGACCCAGCAACCCAAAAATTGCTCGCACGCGGTGCACGTTTGACCCAATTGCTGAAACAACCACAATACTCCCCACTCACAGTGGAAGAGCAAGTTGTGGTGATTTATGCGGGTACTCGTGGTTACCTCGACAACGTGTCCGTGAACAACGTGTCTGCTTATGAAACTGAAATGCTCGGCGAACTCCGTTCTGCTGGTGCGTCAATTCTCTCTGCGATTAAAGACAAAAAAGCCCTGAACGATGACATCGAAGCACAACTCAATGCGTTCCTCGATGGTTTCAGCAAGGGTTATGTTGCACGCGCGGCTGCTTAATTAGGGAAGGGCGACTATGCCAAGTTTAAAGGAATATAGAACGCGGATTGCCTCCGTTAAATCAACACGGAAGATCACCTCGGCCATGAAAATGGTTGCGGCGTCCAAGTTGAAACGTGCGCAAGAAGCGGCTCAAGCTTCCCAACCTTATGCCTCTGCGATGGCGGGAATGATTTCCCGCGTGGCGGCTGGCGTAGCGGCGGGGTCAGGGCCAGCATTATTGGTGGGAACCGGTTCAAGCGAGAAACATTTACTGGTTGTTTGTTCATCCGACCGTGGTCTTTGCGGCGGGTTTAACGGTAACCTTGTGCGCTTTGCGAAAAACGAAATTCGTCGTTTGCAGGGTGAAGGTAAAAAAGTTGAAATCGTCTGTGTCGGTCGTAAGGCGCGTGATGTTTTGAAACGTGATTATGCCACATTGATTACCGAAACAATCACCAATCTTGGTGGTCGCGGTCGTCTCGGGTTTGCGGATGCCCTGAAAGTTTCTGATTTGATTTTGGCAAAATTCAATGCGGGTGAATATGATGTTTGCTCCCTTGTGTATAATCAATTCGTTTCAGTCCTCGCGCAAAAACCTGCAACCCAACAATTGATCCCATTCGTGATGGCGGCCAATGAAAATGTTGATGTTGCGGCAACCCCATACAGCTTTGAGCCTGAAGAAGATGTGATTTTGGCGGACTTGCTGCCGAAAAATATCTCCGTTCAAGTTTTCCGTGCATTGCTCGACAGTGCCGCAGGTGAACAAGCGGCGCGTATGACGGCAATGGATAACGCAACACGCAACGCGGGCGACATGATTAAAAACCTGTCCGTTAAATATAACCGCGCACGTCAGGCATATATTACCAAAGAGCTGATCGAGATTATCTCGGGCGCTGAAGCAGTATAGATTTAAAATAGATTTTAAGAAGGAAAAGAAAAATGACACAATCAAAAGGTTTTATTACTCAGGTGTTGGGTGCTGTGGTGGACGTTCAGTTCCCTGACGGAAATGTGCCAGCAATTTTGAATGCGATTACAACGGTGAACGAAGGCAAAACCCTCGTCATGGAAGTGGCGCAACACTTGGGCGAAAATACTGTGCGTTGTATCGCGATGGACTCAACCGACGGTCTCGTCCGTGGGACTGAAGTTTCCGACACTGGTGACGCGATCACAGTTCCGGTTGGAACAAACGTTCTTGGTCGTATTATCGACGTGATCGGTCAACCGATTGATGAACGTGGCCCGATTACATCTGACACACATTACCCAATTCACCGCGAAGCTCCGAAATTCGAAGAGCAAGCAACTGAAACAGAACAATTGATCACCGGTATTAAGGTGATTGACCTTCTGTGTCCATACGCAAAAGGTGGTAAAATTGGTCTCTTCGGTGGTGCCGGTGTTGGTAAAACAGTTACCATTCAGGAATTGATCAACAACATTGCAAAAGGCCACGGTGGTGTGTCTGTATTTGCGGGTGTTGGTGAACGTACTCGTGAAGGGAACGACTTGTATCATGAAATGATTGATGCGGGCGTTTTGGTTCCGGGTGATGCGAAAGCTTCTAAAGTGGCTCTCGTTTACGGACAAATGAACGAACCTCCGGGGGCACGCGCACGCGTTGCGTTGACTGGCCTTTCCATGGCGGAATATTTCCGTGACGAAGAAGGTCAAGACGTTCTGTTCTTTATGGACAACGTGTTCCGTTTCACTCAAGCTGGTGCTGAAGTGTCCGCGCTTCTTGGTCGTATTCCATCTGCTGTTGGTTACCAACCAACTCTTGCAACTGACATGGGTGCGCTTCAAGAACGTATTACTTCCACAAATAAAGGGTCTATTACTTCTGTTCAGGCCGTTTACGTTCCTGCGGACGACTTGACCGACCCTGCGCCTGCGACAACATTCTCTCACTTGGATGCGACAACCGTTCTGTCACGTCAAATTGCTGAACTTGGTATTTACCCAGCGGTTGACCCACTTGACTCAACATCCCGTATTCTTGACCCTCGCGTTGTGGGTGAAGAGCATTATAAATGCGCAACTGACGTTCAAAAAATTCTTCAAACTTACAAAGCATTGCAAGATATTATTGCGATTTTGGGTATGGATGAATTGTCCGAAGAAGATAAATTGGTCGTTGCCCGCGCCCGTAAAATCCAACGCTTCCTGTCACAACCATTCCATGTGGCAGAGGTGTTCACAGGTTCCCCAGGTGTGTTCGCTTCCCTAGAAGAAACCATCAAAGGCTTCCGTATGATTTGCGACGGCGAACTGGATCATATTCCAGAGTCCGCTTTCTACATGGTTGGTAACATCGACCAAGTTTTGGAAAAAGCAAAGAAAATGGCAGCTGAGGCCGCGTAATTAACTTCACTGTCATCCCCGCGAAAGCGGGGATCCAGTCTTCTAATGATGATAATAAATTTAGGATCAAAAATGGCTGACACATTCAACTTCGAACTCGTATCCCCTGAACAGAAATTAATCTCTGAACAGGCTTTCCAAGTGACCATTCCGGGTGAGGAAGGTGATGTTGGCGTTCGTGCAGGTCACATGGCTTTGGTCATGACCGTTCGTCCGGGCGTGGTTGAGGTGATCCGTACCGAAGATGGCGTGAAAGAAAAAATCTTTATCGCTGGTGGGTTTGCAGATATTTCCCAAACCAATTGCACCGTACTGGCCGAAGAAGCCGTTCCTGTTGCCAATTTGAATGCCGAAAAACTCACCGCCGAACTTCATAATGTGACTGAGCATTTGTCACTGGCTGATTCCGAAGTTGAGAAATTAAGCCTGAACAGAAAATTGGCAATCGTAACCGCGATGCTAGATGCTGTGAAGGCTGTTTAATACATGAATTTTATGTGGGTGATAATATTAATTTTATTTTGCCCACTCATACTTCCTGCTTTAGATAAAAAAATTGATAAAGCATTCTTATCTTTCATACTGGTTCTTTTGTTTCCAGTGTTCTTCTACTATGGTTTTCTCTATAATTTTATTGGGCATCAGCTTATATATTTAATTATATTTCCAGTAATAGGTTCATATTTATTGTCTGAAATAAAAATTAAACAATATAAAAGCGGTTATATAAGTAATCAAAAAATTTGGTTTTCAAATCTTTTGATTACTTTTTGGGTGACGACAATGCCAATATTAGGGGCATCCATCTATTCTTTTTTTTCTGACGAAAAAGATTTAACCCCTGCATTTGTTATGATGTTTTTTTCAGTGCCTATTTCAATTGTATTTTGTTTGTATTTTTCTTTAAGGGTGCTTTGCACAAAAATTAAAAAAATATCTAGTTCATTAGAAACAACTTCGATTTCTGAATAGCCTCGGCAATCCCCACACGTTCCACGACCACACCTTCGGGAAATGAGTTGAGGAGACGGGAGGGCATGGCGCTGTCCAGCATCACAAATACGCCTTTATCCGTTGCCGTCCGTACCAAACGCCCATAGGCTTGTTTGAGTTTCAAACGCGTTAAGCGTTCATCATAAGCACTGCCGCCGAAATGTTTTTTGCGTTCGCGCTGTAAAATGGTGGCACGCGGCCATGGGACACGGTCGAAAGCGATGAGGCGGAGGCTTTCGCCTGGCACGTCAACGCCGTCACGCACCGCGTCAGTGCCAAGCAGGCACGAATGCACATCATCGCGGAACATATCAACGAGCGTGCCTGTGTCAATGCCATCAATATGTTGGGCGTAAAGCGTGATCCCATCTTCAGTCAAGGGTTGCAAAATCTTTTTATGAACGGATTTGAGGCGTTGGATGGAGGTGAATAATCCCAACGCACCACCGCCCGCGGCCTTGAATAACTCCTGATACGCGCCCGCCAATTGCCCCATGTCGGTTTTGTTGACATCGGTAATCACAAACACGCGTGTTTGTTCGGCATAATTATACGGCGATTTGACCGAGAATCTCACGGGCGCGTCGGATAAATATTGTGCGCCTGTCAAACTCTCCGCCGCGTCCCAATCTTCACCATTGGCGTCCTTGAGGGTGGCGGAGGTCAACGTGATGCTGTGACTTTGTGGTTTCAAGGCGTTCGCCAAGGCTTTGGTCGGGTCAATAAAATGGCGATGAAGCCCGACATCCAATATTTTTCCGTCCACCCGTTCAATTTCCATCCAATCAACAATATCCGCATCAACCGTGTCGTCTTGCAAAGTTTCCAACATCATAATCCACGGCGTAAGGGTGCTTGATAAACGGCGGTCAAGGGATGAGGATACGGATTCCAATCGCTTGCGGCTGTCGGGCGAGAGCGTATCTGTTTCTTCGGATAATTTTTGTTTGAGCCGCGCCGATAATTTTTGCATCGGGGTGCGGAGTGATTTTAATTTCTCGAGCAACGGCAAAATCGTATCATAAAGCCCGTCAGAAATCGGGAATACGTTGGTTTCAAGCGAATATGGGGTATCGCGGTCTTCACCACTGCGCGCCCAGACTTGTTGATAAATCTGCACCAGAAATTCTTCGACAACGCCCACAATATTTTCTTGCTTGCCGCGTTGTAACCAATCATGGGTCGGCAGGAAGGTGGCGTGATGCAAAATAGCATCCAGTGATTTTAAACAATCCGCATCGCCATCAATTAAATCCTCAACACGTTTTTTAAGACCACGCGCACGCGATTTGCGCCCGCCGTCTGGACCCAATAACCAGCGACGCAGATCATGTGCCTCAATCCCCGTGAGTGCCGCAGAGAACGCGCTATCTGCCGCATCAAACACATGATGCCCTTCGTCAAATATTAAATGGGGTGATAAATCATCGTCATGGTGCGCGGCCTTAATCATCACCACGGCATGGTTGGCAATGACAATCGGGGTGCGTTGTGCCTTGCGGATAATTCGTTCGCTGAAACATTGGTGATAATGGTCGCAGGCCGAGAAAATACATTCGCCGCGCCTGTCGGCAAGGGATAATGTGCCGCCCGTACCAATCACCCCTGGCAACCATCCGTGAAAACTGTTGCCCGTTAAATCACCATCGGGTGTTTCCATGATCCACCGCGCCATCAGGCCTGCGGAAAGGGCTGGACGAACGCCATGGGCGGTGGCGGCAGATGCCGCGAGGTCTTCGAAATTCAAAAGGCAAACATAATTCTCGCGCCCTTTCCTGACTGTCACTTTTGCATCCCTGACAGCGGGGTCGGGGTAAATCCGTTCAATTTCCGATGAGATTTGTCGTTGCAGGTTTTTGGTATAGGTGGAAATAGTCACTGACCCTGTATTTTTTTCTGCCCAGACGGATGCGGGGGCTAAATATCCCAATGTTTTACCGACACCCGTTCCGGCCTCGGCCAATGTCACATGGGGTTGTTCTGCGGCCTCTGGAGGGCGGAAACTTTCGGCGAGACGGGTTGCGTAATTGACTTGCTCTGGTCGTTTTTCGGCAGCGCGTTTGGTGGT
>MEMI01000038.1:31190-90745 GCA_001767915.1 Alphaproteobacteria bacterium RIFCSPHIGHO2_02_FULL_46_13
AAGAGGAGCATCTTCCGCCCACTCAGGCAACTTTGCCCAGACATTCAAAGCATTGCGGGATGAGATAATGGATTCCGCCGCGTCATATTTATGACCGAGTGCCTGAAATACAAACGGTGTCCATATCCATCCCTTCCCATTCAAGCCCATGACCTTTGCAATATCCAAAAGTTTATCATGGTTGGGTTTGTCGGCAAGGTCGGCGAGTAATGTGGTTGCGCATTCGAGCAATGTCATCGGGTAATCCGAAATATCTTCGGGAATATCGACTTGCAATGCTTTGGCAACACCCACTGGGGTCGGGACGCAAAACCGTGTCGGGTGGACGAAGGCATAAAGCTCTAAAATATCCATCATCCGCAAATGGTCATGCCCCAATTTATGATGGGTGTAGGGCGCGTGGCAGACGAGGGTGGGTACATCTGATTGTAAATTCCCTGCCTGATGCGGTGTGAGCATTAAAATCTCGCCATCTGCATTCAGATACGAAAATTTACCCGCCCCATAAGACAGGGCAGGCGATGTAAATCGCATGAGGGATTGATTCTGAAACGGCGTCGTATTCTGCATGCAACAGATTTAGCATATTTTCAGGGAAAAGAGAGGGTTAATTCAACCCTTTCAGATAAGTTTCCACCTTAGAAAACTCGGCATAAAGGCTGCTCAGGATCATATCCTTTTCCTCGCGGGAAACCTCGCCTTTGTGTTCGGCGTCGCTACAGATTGCATGGAGGGTGACAGCCCCCAAATTCCCTGATGCGCCTTTGAAACTATGGGCGGCTTTGCTCCATTCTTCAGCTTCTTCGGACAGTTGGGCGCATTTCAGGCGATCAAAGGATTCGTATGCGGTTTCTAGGAACAGGTTAATGACCATTTCTTCGGTATCTTTATCGCCCTCGGTGAATTCATTCAGGCGCGATAGGTCAACAGGCACGCTTGCATCGAGTGTACCAGATTTTGTTGCTGTCGCTGATGTTGTATCTGATGCAGGGCTTGCCCCGATCCATTTGGCGATACAGGACTGGAATTCATTGAAATTAAGCGGCTTGCTCAGATAATCATCCATTCCCGCCAGAAGACATTTTTCACGTTCACCCAACATCGCGTTGGCGGTCATCGCAATGATCGGCGTTCTGGTGTTCATTTGTTTTTCCATGTCGCGAATTAAACTGGTTGTTTCATATCCGTCGAGTTCAGGCATCTGACAATCCATCAGAATAAAATCATAACTATTATTCCGAAGAAGGGTCAGGGACTCAAAACCGTTTAATGCGGAGTCAATATTCTTCAGCCCCAATTTTTTAAGCCATTTGATGGCAAGCATCTGGTTGATCGGATGATCTTCGACAATCAAGGCATTGATATGTTGCAAATCAACACCCACCAATGAATTTTCGTTGGCAACTTTGATCTCGCTTTGAAGAATATCCTGTTTAGGCGCAGCATCAATCGGAATTGTAAGATAGAAGATGGTCCCATGATTGATTTTACTTGTAAAACCAATGCTTCCCCCCATCATTTCAACAAGGTATTTGGTAATCGCGAGCCCCAGTCCCGTACCGCCGAATTTGCGGGAAATGGACGTATCTGCCTGAGAGAATTTATTAAACAGATGTTTATGAAATTCATCGGGGATACCAATCCCCGTATCTTGCACCTGTATCATCAGACTGCTTTTTCCACCCATATCTTTCCAGTCAATCGACACGGAAACGCCACCGTTCTCGGTGAATTTGATGGCGTTGCCCACCAGATTGAAAATAACCTGCTGGATACGTTTGCCGTCGCCCATCAGCCAGTCGGGAACATTGGTGTTGAGGTTCATATCGTAATTCAAATTTTTACGAGACGCAGAAAGTGATGTGACGTCTTTAATATTTTTAAGAGCATCTTTTATTTTGAAAGGATATTTTTCAATCTCTAATTCTTTGGCCTCGATTTTAGAGAGGTCAAGAATGTCATTCACAATGCTTAAAAGATTCATCCCCGAACTGTGAATAGCATCAACACATTCCCGAACATCTTCGGTCAGTTCACCGCCTTGTAAAATCTCGGCTAATCCTAAAATACCATTCATCGGCGTTCTTAACTCGTGGCTCATATTGGCCAAAAATTCGCTCTTTGCAATGGTGGCGGCTTCGGCCTTGGAGATGGCTTTGATCAATTGGGATTCAGCGTTTTTGCGTTCGGTAATGTCGCGTTCGGTGGCAAGGAAATAGATGCATTCTTTACTGTCGGGACAGAAAATCGGGCTGATATTAACCTCTACCCAATATTCTTGCCCTTCTTTGCTGTAGTTCAGGATTTCAACGCAAACCGGACGTTTGGCTTCAATGGCCTGATGAATACGCTGCGTTGTTTTTCGGTCTGTTTTTATGCCTTGTAAGAATTTGGGTGATCTTCCGATGGATTCAGCCGATGTGTATCCGGTTAATTCGGTAAAGCTTTTATTGACGTAGACAATCTTTGGACCCTCACCGTCTAAGCTATCTTTGGCCGATGTAATCACGATGGAATCAGATGTATAGTCAGCCATCTGAGATAAAATTTCTTTAAGTTCCATGGCGGTCATTCCCCGAATTTGATTTTTTGAGTTGTGCCTTGAATTTGTCTGTTGCATCAACTAACCGTTGTCGCGTGAAAGGTTTTGCAATAAATCCTTTTGCGCCATGTTGAAGGCAATCAATAATTTTTTCTTTCTGTGAATGTGAGCTGAGCATAATGATATAGGATTCATCATCGACTTTGTTCATTTGTTCCAAAAGGTCAATGCCGTTGCCGTCCGGCAGTTGAATGTCCAAAAAGGTCATGTCGGGCAGGTGGCGTTGGTAATAGACGAGGGCTTGCCGCGCTGTCTCTGCCGTAATCACTTCAAAGCCCTCTTTGAAGGCCAGTTTAACAAGTTGCAGTGTGAATGGGTCGTCTTCAACCAATAAAATTAGCGGTTTTACCCTTGCTTTCCTGACTGGTTTCATGTGGTTAATTTTTTCTTCGGACAGCTTGATCGTAAATCCCATAGCTTCTGGTTGAGGGGCTTTGATTTCTTTTTTATCTGCTACAGAAATTTCTCTCTGAGGGCTCATTTTTTCTTGTTCAATTGAAATGCCCATCCGCCCCATAAGAGTTATCAGATTTTCCCAGTGGATGGATAAGTCAAGAATATCAAAGAAGCGTCCAAATCCTTTAAATTCTGTTTCTTTTAAAAAGCCCTCAACACATTTCTCAATAGGGATGGCGCGCCCTTGGAAAAAGATGAGCAGAAAACCAGGTTTCTTCCAGAATATTTTACAATCAGACTGACTAAAAAAATGCTCGATATTTTTAAGGCATAAATTTTGGAAGAGGGTGGAGTGCAAGGTTTCGCAATCTTGGAATTCGATACTGATCACGCGCCATGATTGTGGTTTTGGTTCGATTTGATTTATAAACGCAGTGAGGAGGACGTCTGTCTTCTCATGTGCCAAATTCATCTGATTCCATCCATTTTTGTAAGACTGCAAAAAAAACTGTATCTAACCATTTTAAATTGAATTTGATTAAAATGGTGTTACAACTTGCTGCGGTGAAGCAAATATAAATCGAATATAATCTTTGGTATGGGGTTGGCTGGTTATCTGATTGAATTAATTATAAAGTTATCTGATAAGCAAGCTGTGATAGAAGGTGTAACCATTGATCCAATTTCCCGAAATGTTTTGAAAACATCCGGTGGCATGTTTCTTCAGCTTCACCCCGTTTGCACCTTCGCCTAATTCCGGATCGCTTGTTGCTTGGAATTGGCCTATGAAGGTTGCTGTTGTAGAATCAAAACTCTCCCTAGGCGGGATACTCCCACCAGTATTTACGATACCGTTCAATTCATTGATTTGTAAGCAGACAGCCAAAGTGATGGTTGGCACAATCGCCATCAACGCAACTTCTTTGTCATCGCAGGCATCGTTATCATCCGAACCTAGGCCTAAAACACAATGAGTCGCGGTAAAAACCCATTGTCCATAGTCCGCATCACTTGAAAAACTGCTATCCAAAACAGAAGCGTCTGGGTTGGCGTAGGCGCGCCCTGCGCCTTCCAAACTAAACAGGTCGCATCTTTTATTGGATGGAGAATTTGAATTTGTATAGTTGCGGGTTGTGATTGTGTTCACAAAATTGATGTCATTTTCACTGCATTGGTTGGCGGTCATCATCTGGACAACACCGGATTCAAAGCCTTTGGCTTGCCGCATAAGCTTTTCGGCCTGAATACGGGCATTTTCTTTATCCATGTTACCGGAACTGCGGTTGGATGATCTCATGGTCACGGCGGTTAATGCAGCGATCAAGGCAATCATCACCAGAATAATGACAAGAGCATTTCCACGATTATTCTGCTGTTTTAGGTCGTTTTTTTGATGTGATTTGTGTCGCATGGCTTGCTTTTCCGCGAATTTTCAGACAAATTGAAAACTCTATTAACTTGATTATACCATACGGAAAGAACCATGACACAGAAAACTAGCGTCTTAGCCACAGAAAATGACACTCCACAGGATGACAATATTCTGAAAGCCGCCAAGTTGAAGAAGTTGGCAGCGTTTGAGGCCGCTGGCGGGAATGCTTTTCCGCATAAATTTCACCGCACGGACCGCGCAGGCGATTTGCAGGAAAAATATGCCAGTTTGGAAAATGGCGTTGAAACAACCGACAAAGTCACCATCGCGGGTCGTATCATGGCCATGCGTAATAACGGCATGTTTATCGACCTCCATGATCCGAGCGGTAAAGTTCAGGTTTTCTGCCATAAGGATTCAACACCTGCCGAGGTGATGGCTCAACTCGACTATTTTGACCTGGGCGACATTATCGGTGTGAGTGGGACGGTACGCCGTACACCGCGCGGTGAATTGTCTGTGCGTGCCATTGAACTCACGATGCTTACCAAATCGTTCGCACCTCTCCCTGATAAATATCATGGATTGACGGATGTCGAGGCACGTTACCGTCAACGCTATTTAGATTTGATTATGAATGACCAAAGCAGAAATACTCTGCGCACCCGTACAAAAATTGTCAGAGCCATTCGTGATTTTATGAACGGCATCGGCGCGATGGAAGTTGAAACACCATTGCTTCACGGGATTATGGGCGGCGCATCTGCCAAGCCATTTATCACGCATCACAATGCGCTTGATTCCAATTTCTTCCTCCGTATTGCGCCGGAACTCTATCTGAAACGCCTTGTTGTCGGCGGGTTTGCGGATGCGGTGTTCGAAATTGGCCGTAACTTCCGCAACGAAGGTGTATCCCCACGCCATAACCCAGAATTCACGATGATCGAAGCCTATCATACCTATTTCGATTATTATGATGTGATGACCCATATCGAAGATATGGTGCGTTATGTTGTGCAAACTGTTCACGGGACGACCTCCATTCAATATGGTGAACATACTTTGGACTTTGGCGCCCCTTGGCAACGTAAAACCATGGTGGGAATTGTTCAGGAGGAAACAGGCGTTGATTTCCTGACCATCACTGATCCTGCGGCAGCACGTGCAAAAGCCAAGGAGTTGGGTGTTCATGTGGAAGCCAATGCCAACTGGGGACAAGTGGTTGAGGCGATCTTTGCCGAGAAAGGCGAACATAAACTCATTCAGCCAACTCACGTCATGGATCATCCGTTTGATATTTCCCCCTTGTCAAAATTGCACCGCGACAACCCATTACTGACCGAGCGTTTCGAGAGTTACGCGAATGGTTGGGAAATTTGTAATGCGTTTACCGAGTTGAACGACCCGCGCGATCAATTAGCACGTTTCCAAGACCAAGTGGCTGCGCGTGAAGCAGGAGACGAAGAAGGCATGATGATGGACGAAGATTTCATCACCGCCCTTGAATACGGCCTGCCACCAACCGGTGGCTGGGGTATGGGGATTGACCGTATGGTGATGTTGCTTACCAACTCCACCAATATCCGTGATGTGATCGCGTTCCCGACACTTAAACCAATTGGTGGCGGGGCGAAATAGATCGCTTTAAAACACTTTAAAATCCTTTGGCGGGAAAGCCCTTGCCGACCTGCCCATATCCCTCGCCCTTATTCAGGACGGGGGATTTTTCTGACCAGTGGGTGACGATTTTTGTGAGGTCTGGACGTTCGCGGTCTTCCTGTTTTTCGGATGCCGTGCCGATATAAATAAACCCTGCAAAACGATCCTGCTCATCAAGCCCCATCAGATTTTTAAAAGTGGGGGAATACGCATACCATTCGGTCAACCAATTCGTGCCATACCCCATGGCATTCGCCGCAAGGCATAAATTATAACACGCCGCCCCCGCAGAGAGGATTTGCTCCCATTCCGAATTCTTCCCCTCGCGAATGCGTGACACCACCGCAATCACCATCGGCGCGCGTAAAAATCTTTCGCCCTCCAAATCCAATTTGGCAGGGGCAGTATCAGGATTTTCGGCGGCATAAGCCGTCCGTAAATGCGCCCCAACTTCCGCCCGCGCATCTCCTTCAAACACAATAAAATACCATGGATGATATTTCCCATGGTCAGGCACACGCGCCGCAATGGTCAAAATTTCGGCCAATTGCTCCGCGTTCGGGGCAGGTTCAGAAAGGCTTGTAACCTTTGATGATCTGCGGCTTTTAAGGAATTCAAGAAGGGCGTTTTGCATGATGTTCTCCAGTATTTTTTCATATCATTTTTAAAGGGTGTATGCTAGTGAATCCGCATGAAAAAGAAGGTTGCAATTATTGGGGCAGGGCCAGCAGGATTGGTGGCGGCAAAGTCATGTCTGGAATATGGCTTAACCCCGACTATTTTCGAAAAATCCTCTCGCGTAGGTGGCGTTTGGTCAGGGGATGATCCCGGTGCGGCATGGACGGGCATGCACACAAACCTATCAAAATGGTCATGTATGTTTTCCGATTTTCCATGGAATGATAATACGCAAGAATTTCCTTTTCAAAGTGAAGTATCAGATTATCTTAAAAGTTATGCAGATGCCTTTCATGTGACGCCGCATATTCGCTTTAATACTGAAGTTATGAAAGTTGATAAAACAGATAGCGGATGGCTTCTCGATTTCAATGGTCAGGCCGAATATTTTGATGCTGTGATTATTGCCAGCGGTTTCTTTACAAAAGGGGCTCAACCTACCATTTCAGGTCAGGAAAATTTTAAGGGTGATATCATTCATTCATCGCGTGTCCGCCCTGATACCATCGCGCTTGAGAAAAATATTGTCATTTGCGGCGGATCATTCAGCGGTTATGAATTGGCAGCTGAATTTGCAATGGTAGCGCAACAGCCTGTAACCCATATCTTCCGCACGCCATCATGGGTTCTGAAACGTCATTTTCCGAACGCAGATGGAACATCATTGCCAGTGGATTTGGCATCCTATTCACGCAAAGTGAACCCTGCGGATTCTGAATTATCCCCCCAACAAAAAACAGCCAGAACAATTGGATTTCTTAAATCGGCTTTCGGCACACCTTCCAAATTTCATCCGGATCTTGCCCTTGCCGAAGACCCGACAAAGCCACAATTTGTTGTGATCTCTTCCCATTATCTTGAAATGGTCGAGCGTGGTAAAATTCTTCCTGTACGCGGCGAGATACAGCATTTCAGTCACCAGTGTGTCAATATAAATGGTCAGCAAGAAAAAGCTGCCGACACTCTTGTCTGGGCGACAGGGTATCATGCGAGCCTTCCATTCATGGGTGCAGACATCACGTCAAAAATCGATTACCGTGAAGACGATCAATTTATGCCTGCCTTATTGCATGAAGCTGTCTGGCCTCGGGACGTGGACGGTTTGGCGTTTGTCGGGTTTTATCGTGGGCCGTATTTTGCTGTGATGGAATTACAGGCCAGATGGGTTGCGGGTGTCTTTGCGGGTGAAATACCATCACCTCAGCCAGATGAAATTGAAAATGGTATAGCAGACGCCAAACGCCTTAGAAACCTTGATCCCCGCCCACAATTCCCATACGGAAATTATGTGGAGTTTGCAGACCGTCTGGCGCGAAAAGTCGGGTGCTATCCCGATCTGCCAAAATCTGATAGTCTT
This sequence comes from Alphaproteobacteria bacterium RIFCSPHIGHO2_02_FULL_46_13, assembly GCA_001767915.1. Lineage (GTDB taxonomy): Bacteria > Pseudomonadota > Alphaproteobacteria > Micavibrionales > Micavibrionaceae > UBA1573. Next base: position 39,255 of record MEMI01000038.1, read on the forward strand.
TATAAACAAGTCCATGAAGGTTTTTTCCTGCCATCCCATTATAGGTTGACGGGGTATGCTTCAAACCGCGCTGTTGTTGAACAAGTGATTGAACAAATTCCGTATATCAAATGAGAGTGATCGAATTGAAAACAGTTTTTAATCAACTCATCGGGACATGGTCTCTGCACAGGGATATTTTCGATGCCGCAGGGCATAGTAATCTTGTCGGAACATGCGTTTTCTCTGTGCTGGATGACAACCGTATTCTGTGTGAAGAAAATGGCATCCTGAATTATAACGGCAACCAGACAGAGGCCAGTCGTAGTTATATCTATGAATATCGTGATGATAAAATCACCATTCTATACAATGATGCCCATCGTGCGGGGGATGTGCTGCATGAACTTAAATTTATGACCGAGGGACAAAATCAGGTCGCGCGTCATTGCCATTACTGTGGCGCGGATACTTATGATATAGAATTTAATCTCTTGCCCGATGGAAAAATTCAAATGAACTATGTGGTCAAAGGACCGCATAAGGATTATCAGATGCGGACGACCTTAACCCCTAAATAAGTATTGGTTTATTTGGGCGACACATGCATACATCCTTTTATCGTAACAAGATTTGCTAATATATGCATTTCAAGTTCTTCACAAATTGCAAGGCAAGTTGTCCTGATTAATCTCAAACTATCGCCGGTTTGTTCGCCCATAAGTCTTACTTCACCGTTATCTTTATTTTTTGGGTCTGTTGCCTGTTCCCATTCTTCCTGAAGAATTGATAGGCGCGGTATGATTTCTTCTTTTAAACATAGATTGATGAGGTCATTGTCAACATGACAATCGATTGGAAAATTTTCGATGTCTAAATCCATGAATTTTTGGGCAACGATTTTATAGGCGGATGATTTTGGTTCAGGATTTGAATCTATAATGGGTTTTATTCTTAATTCTTCTAATGCCTCACTTGCCTTAAGCGAGAGGTGGTATAGATCCCAACTCAAATCCCAAGTGGCTTGGTAGAATTCTTCAACAAGACTAAACGGTGTTTGGTTCATTTTGCGTCCATAATTTATGTCAATACAATCCTATAAATTATAGAAATAACATTTGCAAGAATAATTACCTCTATGCGTGTTCTTGTTTTGTGCTATATCTTTTGGATGACTATTCCCTTCAAAATTCATTCCCCGTTCCAACCCGCTGGTGATCAACCTGCGGCGATTGAGGCATTGTTGAAAGGGTTGGCTGAGGGACTAACCGATCAGGTTCTGCTCGGAGTGACGGGTTCGGGTAAAACATTTACCATGGCGCATTTGATTGAGCGGACGCAGCGTCCTGCGCTCATCCTTGCCCCCAACAAAACCCTCGCGGGACAGCTTTATAGTGAGATGAAAGATTTCTTTCCCGATAATGCCGTTGAATATTTCGTATCATACTATGATTATTATCAGCCGGAGGCCTATGTCGCCAAACGTGATTTATATATCGAGAAAGAAGCCACGATCAACGAACAGATTGACCGGATGCGCCACGCCGCCACCCGTGCGATTTTCGAACGGCGCGATGTGATTATTGTGGCGTCTGTGTCCTGCATTTATGGGATCGGGTCGAAAGAAGATTATTACGCCATGACCTTTGAAATTTCAAAAGGTCAACGCATCGACCGTAAAGACCTGATCGAAAAGCTGGTTGAACTCCAATATAAACGGAACGACATTGTCTTTGAACGCGGTGGATTCCGTGTGCGCGGGGACACAGTTGAATTATTCCCCGTCCACTTCGAAGACCGCGCATGGCGTTTTTCGATGTTCGGTGACGAGATTGAACAAATCACCGAATTTGACCCGCTAACAGGCGAGAAATATATGACCATGGATGCCGTGCGTATTTATGCGAACAGCCACTATGTCACCCCTGGTCCCACGATTGCGCAGGCCATCACCCAGATCAAAGTCGAATTAAAATCACGTCTGGAAGAATTCAATACGCAAGGCAAGTTGGTTGAGGCACAACGCTTGGAGCAACGCGCGACATTCGATCTGGAAATGTTATCGGCAACAGGTATGTGCCAAGGGATTGAAAATTATTCGCGTTATTTAACAGGGCGTCCTGCGGGGGCGGCACCACCGACCTTGTTCGAATATCTCCCCAAAGATGCGTTGTTATTCTTGGATGAAAGTCACGTTATGGTCGGGCAATTGGGCGGCATGTATAATGGTGACCGCGCGCGTAAAACAACGCTTGCCGAATTCGGATTCCGTCTGCCGTCTGCACTTGATAACCGCCCGCTGAAATTTGATGAATGGAACGCGATGCGCCCGCAAACCGTCTTTGTCTCCGCCACCCCTGGCGATTGGGAACTGGAACAGACTGGCGGCGTGTTTGTGGAGCAAGTGGTACGCCCGACAGGGTTGATTGACCCACCCGTTGAAATCCGTCCGACAGAACACCAGATTGACGACCTGATGCACGAGGCCAAACGCGTGGTGGCGGCAGGTGGTCGCGCACTCGTCACAACCCTGACCAAAAAAATGGCTGAAAATTTGACCGATTATCTGGTGGAAAACGGCCTTAAAGTCCGCTATCTGCACTCCGACATTGAAACGCTCGAACGGATTGAAATTATTCGCGATCTGCGCCTCGGCACATTTGATATTCTGGTGGGGATCAACTTGCTCCGCGAAGGACTGGATATCCCTGAATGTATGTTGGTGGCTATTCTGGATGCGGATAAGGAAGGCTTTCTCCGTTCGCGGACATCCCTCATTCAAACCATCGGACGTGCTGCGCGGAACGTGGGCGGTAAAGCCGTCCTCTATGCCGACAATTATACCAAAAGCATGAAAGCCGCCATCGAAGAAACTGACCGCAGACGTGCCAAACAAGTCGAATATAATACCGAACACGGCATCACCCCGTCCAGCATCCAGAAAAATATCCGCGATACCTTGTCGAGTGTGTATGAACAGGGCGATTACGGCGATTATACCCCCCAAGCCATGGGCTTTTCCGATCAAGATCAAGCCTTACTCGAAGACCCGAAAGCCCTCCAAAAGCAAATCAAAAAACTCGACGCCCAAATGCACAAAGCCGCCGGCGATCTGGAATTCGAAGAGGCGGCAAGGTTACGCGACGAAATCAAACGTCTGGAAGCGTTGGATTTACGGGTGCGTTAGCTATATAAGCATTCATTTTTTCTTATAAAATTGACTTTTGGAAAGAAAGTTATTATTTTCCAGAACTTCAATGAGGGTTTGATGTTTATGAGTAAAAATGTACGTCTTAGAATGATGGATTTTCAGCTTGCAGGTGGAAAGGATGTTTTTCTACGAAATAGTGCTTTCGATTTAAGTCCTGCAATCAATGCTATTCTTGATCGTGTTGAAAAAGTCCGGAGCCATTTAAATGGTCGGCCGTTGGTTGTTTTGATGGGGGAAGATCACCGTATTTCATCCCATATTATTTTACAGCTTTTAACCCTGTCCAAACTTCATAGGAAATATAAGCGGGATGTCGGGTTCTCTGCCGAACTTCCGTATAATGTGGCTATCCCTCTCTGGATGCAACGTGGGCATAGTATTGAAGAGGCTAAAATAATTTTGTCAGGAGATTCTGACGGGCAGTTATCTTTAAAAGAAATATTAAACAGAGAATTGTCCATTGATGCTATTCAGTCTCATGGTGCTTTGTGGAACCATTGCCTTACAAAAGGAATTTCAACATGTTTTGCAGATGCGGCAGAACATCCAAAGAATGGATCATGGATTGATTGGGAAGACGAAAAGGTGCGTGAGGCCGCCTCAATCGGGCATTTAAATGGCATTAGCCATTTGAATGCGACTACCTCGGTTGGTGTAGACGTTAGAAATATTTTTATGAGTAAGCAAGTAGCATCACATATGAAATGTTCAGGTATTCAAGTGATGGTTATGGGGGTTGGAGCAGCGCATATTTTCGGGCTCCAAGAGAAGTATGAATTTGAAGGAAGTCTTGCACGTCACTTTGAAAGAGCGAATATACCTTTTATAGCGATTATGCCGTTTGGGCGGGCTCTCTCTATTCATCAGATTCCAACGGAGGCAAGCCGTTTCTTTGGCCACACAATAGGGATTGTGGGTATGGATGAAACTTCATTTCCAATGGAAAAAATTGGTGGCACTTTGAAGGAAGAGGCAGATTATATTTCAGCCATCATTCAATCATCAGGTGAGTTGGCGAGAGCCCCCATGCCTATTTAAATTTATTGATTAAAAATTAATTTACCCAAAAATGATTTCTTCTTTTCTTTAAACGGATAACCCGCTGATTCGGTAGCGCGGTTGATGATGTCATCATCCAGAACGGCGTCCCCGTAGGGTGGGCAAAAGTTCAGTCCTGACATATTCGCATCATTCCGTTTGGTGCGGATGCGGCGGAGGATGTCGTCGAGTGCTTGTGTGTCGTGACGGCTCATTGCATTCCTGAAATCTTCGAATTCATCGCGCAGGTCATTTTTCTCAAGCGCGATGCGCAGGGCGTTGATCCCCTTGACGGATCCTTTTCCCAAGAAAACCTGCTCCATACTCATCCCGATTTTCAACATCACGATATCGGACACATGCTGTTGCAATGAATAAAGGGCGCAGGCGTTATTGAGTTGGCCTTTATTATAAAATTTATAAAAGTCTTTGAGCGATCCGTTCTTGTCCTGCAAATAATGGGTGCTTTCATTGGCGAGGCTGAGTGTCATCAGGACGGTCATATATTGGTCGAAATCCGGCTTGGTGGACATATCCTGATTGCTAGACAGATAGATATATTCGCGTTTATAGCGGCGCATATTCTGGCCGATTTCAACTGTGGGACGGGCATTGGGGGTATAGCGGGCGAGCGGCGCATTTTCACCTGCGACAGGAAGGAAGGTCACATCATCAAAAAGATGCGCCTCGGACTCCCGCGCAACAAATGGCCAGAGATCAAGTGCCGCACGAAAGCTGACAGGCGGTGCGTCCGCATAACAGATAAGAGGGCGGATGCAAAGGAACAGGCCAAAAATAAGCATGAATAATCTGGACATGAGCCGATTATAATCGAATTACCGCCATTATCACGTTTTTTCTTTGGCGAATTGTGGTAAAATATCTTGGTTGTTTTTTTATAAGAGGTTGGTTGTGAATATTTGGTTTGTCATTTGGGTCTTTGTTGCCACGTTTATTCTGGGAACATCCGTTTGGTCTTATGCCATTTTATTAAAACAAAAACGCGCTTGGGCAATTGTCGCCAAGAAATGTGAATTGAGATTTAGATCCAACGCCATTTTAAAATCCCCCACATTGGGCGGAGTCTTTAACGGGTTCGAGGTCGATGTGTTTTCCGACCAACCCATATCCGGCAAATTCCGCGAGGGTGGGGCGCGTACCATTTTTCAATTGTCATTGCCTGCCCCCATGCCGACCCAAGGGGCTATGGGTTCAATGGTTTTCAAAAATTTTATTGATGGATTGACGGTACAGGAAAAATTTCTGGGCGAGGGCGATCTGGCCTTGGGCAAAGACATTTATAACAAAGTCAAAAGCAAAGAATTACTTGTGCCCTATATGACCAAAGAACGTGTAGCGGCTTTGAACGCCGTCTTGAACATTAAATCCAGCCCCGCCATTTTTCTGTTCAGCCCGAATGAAACATTGCTCAGGATCGAAAGCGCTGACCCTTTCGAAGATGCCGCCCGACTTGAAAAATTCCTGACCAAATTGACAGATGCCGCAAAAATTATTTCCATCTAAAAAATTACCCGCCTGAAAGCGGGTAATTGAATTTTGTGTATCTGGGAAGATAATTAAACCCGTCCCATCGCCAGATATTTTTGTTGGCGGCGTTTGATCAGACGTTCGGAATCCCATGGGGAGAGTTCGGCCAGTCCTTTTTCCAATTGTTTGGCAACTTGTGCGATGGCATCCATCGGGCTGCGATGTGCGCCACCCATTGGTTCAGGAATAATCTCATCAATCAGTTTCAAACCTTTCAGGTCTTGCGCCGTCAGCTTGAGGGCTGTTGCAGCTTCTTCTGATTGTTGTGCAGAACGCCAGAGAATGGACGCGCATCCTTCTGGTGAAATGACGGAATAGATGGAATGTTCCAGCATGTAAACGCGGTCCGCTGTCGCAATCGCAATCGCACCGCCCGATCCACCTTCGCCAATAACGACTGATAGCATGGGGGTGCGGAGTTGGAGGCAGGAGTCAATTGATTGTGCAATCGCCTCGGCCTGTCCACGCGCTTCGGCTTCAACACCGGGGTAAGCGCCCGCAGTATCGACGAGGGATAGAACGGGAATTTGGAACTGAGATGCCATCTCCATCAGGCGAATGGCCTTACGGTAGCCTTCTGGTTTTGCCATACCGAAATTATGGCGGATGCGTGTTTCGGTATCGTTACCTTTTTCTTGTCCCATGATGACAACCGACTGACCATTGAAGCGACCAAGGCCGCCAACGAGAGCATTGTCCTCACCGAACTGACGGTCACCCGCAAGCGGAGTAAAATCAGTGATAATATTTTTAACGTAGTCCACAAAGTGCGGACGTTCAGGGTGGCGTGCCACCAAAACTTTTTGCGCAGGTGTCAATTTGCTGTAGGTCGCGACCATCAATTTTTCGGCCTTGGTTTCAAGGCGATTGATTTCTTCTGTGATACTGAAATCTTTGCTGCTGCTCATATTGCGCAGTTCGGCAATTTTGCCTTCAAGTTCGGTAATTGGTTTTTCAAATTCCAAAGCGACCATAATAAAAACGAATCCTCTATTTAATGTTTTTGAGTTTGTGCATCATAGCAAAACAGGCAGACCGTTACAATCGGGGCTGCCTGTTCCATAATATTTAAATAATTAAGCCTTAAGCCTTTTTCGCCAGAGGATGTTTTTCCTCAACGGTTTTTTTCAATTTTTTGCCCAAGATGTGGGTGTAAATTTGAGTTGTAGCGATGTCAGCGTGACCGAGCATTTTCTGTACGGCACGAAGATCAGCACCGTTGCTCAACAAGTGAGTTGCAAAAGCGTGGCGCAGAATATGTGGCGATACATGTTCTTCGTCAATTTTTGCAGCGCGTGCCAAATCTTTCAGCAATTGCGCAAAGCGTTGACGTGTCAAGTGACCGGAGTCAGATGTACGGGATGGGAACAACCATTTGGACATACGACCTGCATCATCTGATGTTGCAAATTGTGCGCGAACATTTTGGTATGTTGCCAATGCTTTTTGTGCAGATTCGGACAGAGGAACCATACGTTCACGTCCGCCTTTACCTTCAACCATAATGAACTGGCTGCCTTCTGCAATCGCCGCTGTTGGAAGACCAACGAGTTCGGATACGCGAAGACCAGTTGCATAAAGAAGTTCAAGCAAGCAAACCAGACGAACGCTTTCAGCACCACCTTGGCCAGCAGCAACAGTGATCAATGTGTCCACTTCGGCTTCGGTCAATGTTTTTGGCAAAGTACGGGTTTGTTTCGGGCTATCGATAGTTGTTGTCGGATCTTCTTTACGAACATTTTCAGACACCAAATAACGGTAGAACTGACGCAAAGCAGACAAACGGCGAGCAACTGTACGCACAGCGATCTGGTTTGAATGAGATCCTTTGGTATGGATTTTTGCACTGAGATCAGCCAAGTAAGCTTTCAGATCATCAGGAGTAGCTGTTTCAATTTCTTTGCTACGTTGTGCGCGCAAATAAAGGCTGACATCAGCCAAATCACGCCAGTAAGCATGACGTGTGTTCAATGCTGCACCGCGTTCGGTGGTCAACATATCAAGGAAAGAATCTACCCATTTGGACAGATTTGGTTTAGGCATTGCTGGACGACCTGGACGAGCCATATTATTTCTCCTTATTTAATTTCTTATTTTTAACCCTAACACTTCGTGTGTCAGGGACATTGTTTCTTCATTTAACCCCGCAGAATTAAGCGCCTCTAAAATCCGATAAAGTGCCACTGGGTGAAGTTGCTCCAGAGATTTATCGTCTATTATAGCGAGACTCCTAATAACCACCTGATTAATCTGCTTCTGATTGGCAGATTTTTTCAGGCTACTCAGAATGTCACCTATAGGCATTACATAATTGTCGTTGGGTGTCAAGCTTAAAAGATTGTCATAAGCATTTTTTGCATCTTTTTGGGGATAATTCGCGTAATCCAAGGCAAGCAAGGTGGCTGTATCATTATTAGGTAGCAAAATTCCACCCGTTTTGGCTTTTTCGATGAGTAATTTTATTAAAAATTCTTCACCTGATTGCGCTGTTTTATCCAATGATTCGTCTTTTGCGGTTGGGGCAGTCAGGCCATAGGCTTCCATAACCAAACTCTTCGGCAAAACCTGATTGGCGAGCGCCAAAAGCTTTAAACTCAGCAGTTTATGTCCGTTGGGAATAGGCATGTCGGACGAAGTATAAAGCGGATATAAAAGGGCTTCGCGCGTTTTATCGGTTGCGAGTGCCAGCAACTGCTCAGTGACGACAGGCGCCCCTGTGGTTTTAAAGTATTCTTTGAGGAAAGCGTTATAAGGATTTGAAACATCTTTCAAATCAATCGCCTTCAAAAAGTCGATGGCTTGATCATTCGCCACAATCCCACGGGTAATGGCTTCGCCTAAAAGCGGAATTGTTGCCGCCGAAGGTTTGGCATAATGCGCCAAAACGGCCAGATGCTTATCATCAATCGCCTGAAGATTTTCAGGGCTATTGATAAGGGTGGATAGACGCCCAGATTCCATCATCGCGATGGTTGAAATGATATCTAATTTATTAATGTCAGCGGCAGCTGTGACCGCAGGCTTGGCGATCTCAACATAGGCGCGTGAAGCATTGGCTAATCTTAACGCCTCATCATCCCCCGCAACAGGCCCGAACAAGGTCTGGCAGAATGTATCAATACGCCCCCAGAACGCTGCGTCCTTGGCTTTTAAGCCGGCATCGAAGGTTTTCTGGTCGAGGCAAGCAACAGCAATTTCTCCATGCCCTAGTGACGCCTCAATCCCTGATTGTGCCGCCATCGGGGTAGGTGGAGCAGATTCGTTGAGTTTATAAAGTTTTTGAGCATCATCAAAGCTACCCAACTCAACGAGTTTTTTGAGTCGCAGGGCATAAATATTTTCATCAGGGTTTTTTGTATCGCTGAGGGAGGCAGAGGGAGTTAATGTCACCCGCAATGCCAAGTTTCGCGCGGCTTTACTGCGTGGAACGGAGGGGGGGGATAAAAACGCAACCAAGTCCTGACGGCTTGAGCTCGCCCAAAAATCATTTTGAAAACCATAGGCAGGGCGCGGCGACAGGATTTCAAGGGCTTTATTATCTGTACCTACAGACTTGTCCCCTTCAGGGGCGGCGCGAGATAATTCGTCGGCATTATTGGTCTGAACCGGCTTAATCTTGGACGGCATCACCTTCAGCGGGGTCGGAATAACAGGCGCCACTTCAGCGGTTTCAGCCGCATAAGTCGGGGCAGAGATCAATAAGCCGGATGTCAGGATAATCGCAATAAAGCCGCGCAAAATCATCTTGTAAGCCTTAATTGTTCGGGAGTGCGACAGGTTTGCTGACGTCTGTTTGGGCAACATGGACATCGGCAACGCTGAGGTAAATGAATCCGCCAACGGCAACAACAATAATCAGGCCGAGCAAGCCACCAAGTAGTTTCATAATATCTCCGTACTCATTCTGTGATTCGTGAAATTTATATATAAAACCGAAAGTTCTTTATGAACAGGCTTTTTTCATTTATTTAAGAGGAATGATTAAAACACAAAGCAATATTGAGAGTATTAAGGCCAATCTGGATAAGCCTATCGTTCTGGTGGGTTTGATGGGGGCGGGGAAAACCACAGTCGGGCGGATTCTGGCAGATATGCTGGGGTGGCCGTTTTTCGATTCAGATGATGAAATCGTCCGCGCCGCCGGAAAATCCATTTCCGCGATTTTCGAGGAAGAGGGGGAGCCAGCCTTCCGTGATCTGGAACGCATTACCATCCGCGGTCTTTTGAGAAACAGGCGTTGCGTGATTGCAACGGGTGGTGGGTCGATCTCCGTTCCCGAAACGGCCAGCATGATTTTAGAAGGAAGTGTCTGCCTCTGGCTCGATGCGTCCGTTCCTGTTCTGGTTGAGCGTACCAAAGGATCAGACAGGCCATTGTTAAAACATGGCGATCCTGCCGAAGTTCTGGGGATGTTGCTTGAAAAACGTCGTTCAACTTATATGCAGGCGCATCTCCATATTCTGGATGATAACTTAGATCCAGATGATATGGCGTCCCGTATTTTGATGCAGATTTGTGAATATTTATTTGATCACAATTCCATCGAAGATGTGGAAAAACATGTGCCTCAGGCATTGTGCCTAACTGTATCTTTATTTGACCGCAGTTACCCGATTTTTATCGGCGCGAATTTGTTGCACGATATTGATGTTTGGTTATCCCATGAATTTCATGGGCGTAAGGCCTTTATCATTACCGACTATAACGTCCGCGCGGCGGTGACCGATAAATTCCAAGCGGCGATTACGCCGCATATGAAATCAGTCGCGGTGATGGAATTGCCCCCGGGTGAACAAACAAAATCATTCGACAGATTTCAGGTGGTGGTCGAATGGATGATTGAAAACGGTATTAAACGTGACTCAATCGTCTTTGCCGTGGGCGGCGGAGTGATCGGCGATCTGACAGGCTTTGCATCATCGGCAGTTCTGCGCGGCGTTGAATTTATTCAGGTGCCGACAACCCTTTTATCCATGGTCGATAGTTCTGTCGGTGGCAAAACAGGCATCAATTCTAAATTCGGCAAAAACATGATCGGTGCGTTTTATCAACCGCGTGCGGTTGTGATCGATATGGAAGTTTTATCGACCTTGCCCGCACGCGAATGGCTCGCGGGTTATGCCGAGATTGTTAAAACTGCATTGCTTGGTGATTCCGATTTTTTCACTTGGCTTGAAATCAATGCCAATAAAATTCTCGAGAAAAATCCTGTGACCGTCATGCGCGCGATTGAAAAATCATGCCACATGAAAGCCGAAATTGTGGCGCAGGATGAACACGAAGAAAACGGTATGCGCGCCAAATTAAATTTGGGCCATACCTTCGGGCATGCCTTTGAAAATTTATGCGGTTACGGATCAACCCTTCTACATGGCGAAGCCGTAGGCGTTGGCTTGGTTCTGGCCGCCAGATTATCTCATGCGTTGGGACATCTGTCTGAAAAAGATGTGATGCGGATCACATATCATTTAAGCAAAATGGGATTAAAAACAGAAATCCGCGATATCGGCCTCCCCGCAGGTACAACAGTTGACCAAATCATTGATCTGATGCGCAAAGACAAAAAATCAACCCAGAACGGAATGGTTTTCGTTGTATTAACCCGCATCGGCGACGTTGAACTTGTCTATGATGTTCCTGAAGAAATGGTGGAGAAGATTATTAGGGAATCGATGTAGTACAATTCGTCTTTAAATCCCTCGCCCCTATGGGGAGAGGGAATGTGGTATTCAATTCTCCATCAACCACCGATACAAAACTTCAACCTGATCCTCACGATACAATGACGGCACATGGCCTGAATCATCCAGGGTTGTGATAGTATATTTATCATTCGGTTTACGCGCTTTCATTTGCTCGGCAATTTTTACAGGAAACAAAGTCGATAGGCCGCCGCGTAAGGATAATGTCGGTTGTGTAATTCTCTCCCAATATTCCCACAGCCCGTTTGCACCCAACGGTTCTTTCTCGAACACATGCACAATATCGGGATCATAATTGCGGATATATTTTCCGTCTGCGCGTTGTTTCAAATAAACATTTGCAAAATATAACCATTGCTCATCATTCAATTGCCCGCGGGAATAGGGGGTGCCGAGTGCCAGTTTCATAAAGGGAATGGCCTGTTCAGGGGCATCATACACAACATCCATCTTGATGACCTTGGCAATAAAATCCAGATCAAATTGCGGAACTTCGGGGCCGATATCCGACAGCATCAGGCGGCGCACAGGTGAATTTTGGGTTCCCGCAAGCCGAAATCCCAATAACCCACCGAGTGATACGCCCAACCAATCGCATGACTGAGGCTCATCACATCCAATGTCTTTTAAAAATAAAGTGATGTCATGAATATATTGTTCAAAATTATAATCATTATAATTGTTGAACTTATCACTCTCGCCACGGCCTGCCAGATCCAGTGCCGCAACTCTATACCCACGCTCCGCCAAATATTCACCGACATATTTAAAGTCACCTGAATTTCCGGTAAGGCCAGCAAGGCACACAATCGTTTGCAAATTTTCAGAACCCCAGATTTTATAATGCAATGAATAATCAAATCCGGAGGCGGTGGTGATAATGCGTTTCATTTCCATTTTAATTTCCTTATGCGTTTTTTGAATATACACCTCTTGCCAGAGATTCGATACAGGCGTACATTATAGCGTTGGTTTTTCTGGAAATTATTGCAATGCAAAAATTTTGAAAAAAATTCAAACCTTAATCCCAATCGGGGGGAGATTTACATGTTACCAGTATATCTATTAATAGCGTCATGCGTTGTGCTGGCGTTAATATATGGCCAAGTGGCGTACCGTCAAGTGATGGCAAAGCCCGCAGGCAATGCAAAGATGCAAGAAATTGCAGCAGCGATTCAAGAAGGTGCAGGTGCTTATCTGACGCGCCAGTATAAAACAATCGGCGGGGTCGGGATATTCGTGGCACTTACGCTGTGGATGTTGCTCGGGTCTCATGTTGCTATTGGCTTTGTGAGCGGGGCAATTTTATCAGGCCTTGCTGGGTTCATTGGTATGAACGTATCTGTCCGCGCCAACGTGCGCGTGGCACAAGCCGCGAGCGAAGGCCGCGCTGAAGCATTAAACGTCTCGTTCAAAGCAGGGGCAATCACAGGCATGTTGGTTGTGGGCTTGGGACTGGCGGGCGTTGCCGGATACACCTACATCCAAACAGAAATGCAACATTTTGACATCCGCACAACTCTCGAAGGGTTGATTGGATTTGGTTTCGGGGCGTCCCTCATTTCCATCTTCGCGCGTCTCGGCGGAGGTATCTTTACCAAAGGTGCTGACGTGGGGGCTGACTTGGTGGGTAAGGTTGAAGCAGGTATCCCTGAGGACGACCCGCGTAACCCAGCCGTGATTGCCGACAACGTCGGTGATAACGTGGGGGACTGTGCTGGTATGGCGGCTGACTTGTTTGAAACATATGCGGTGACTGTTGTTGCGGCAATGTTGATTGCATCCAGCGTTTTTGTTGGCGCATCTGTAACACTCGGCATGTTCTTGCCTCTCATTATCGGGGCATTGTGCATTATCGGCTCAATTGCGGGGACATTCTTTGTGCGTTTCACCAAAACAACCACAACTGTGATGGGCGCACTGTATCGCGGCTTTATCGCAACGGCTATTTTCTCTGCGTTGCTCGTTGGGGCAATGATTGTCAAACAAGTTGGTCTTGATACGCATCTTGAACTAAAAGGCGGCGGCTTTATCACAGGTAAAGACTTGCTGATATGCGGTGCTGTCGGTTTGGGTGTGACGGGGCTCCTCGTCTGGATCACTGAATATTACACATCAACCGAATATCGTCCGGTGCGTGAAATTGCCAAAGCGTCCGAGACTGGTCACGGAACAAACGTCATTCAAGGTCTTGCGGTCTCTATGGAATCCACGGCTTTGCCAGTGATCGTGATTTGTGTTGGTATCTATATTGCCTTCCATGTTGCGGGTCTTTACGGCATTGCAACGGCTGCGACAACCATGTTGTCATTGGCTGGTATGGTGGTTGCCCTCGATGCGTTCGGGCCTGTCACGGATAACGCAGGTGGTATTGCCGAAATGGCAGGGCTTCCTGACCATGTCCGTGAAGTGACCGATGAACTTGATGCTGTCGGGAACACAACCAAAGCAGTGACCAAAGGCTATGCGATTGGTTCTGCTGGTCTTGCGGCACTGGTGTTGTTTGCGGGTTATACCGAAGAAATCAAACATTACATTCCAAAGCTTGGTGATCTTCCATTCTCGCTCCAAGACCCTTATGTCGTGATCGGGCTCTTTATCGGTGGGCTGTTGCCTTACCTGTTTGGCGCCATGTCGATGACGGCGGTTGGTCGTGCGGCGGGAGCCGTGGTGATTGAGGTGCGTCGTCAATTCCGCGATATCCCTGGCATCATGGAAGGAACTGCAAAACCTGAATACGGAACTGCTGTTGATTTGTTGACCAAGGCCGCAATCCGCGAAATGGTTTTGCCGTCTTTGTTGCCTGTTGGTGCGCCAATCGTCCTGTTCTGCGTGATTTATAAACTCGCGGGACTGGCTGCGGCCTTCCAATCTCTCGGCGCATTGCTGATGGGAACAATTGTGACAGGTCTCTTTGTTGCAATCTCAATGACCTCTGGTGGTGGTGCATGGGATAACGCCAAGAAATATATTGAAAGCGGTCATTACGGGGGCAAAGGTTCCGACGCCCACAAAGCCGCCGTCACAGGCGACACTGTCGGCGACCCATACAAAGACACCGCCGGCCCAGCCGTCAACCCATTGATCAAAATTGCCAACATCGTTGCAATTATTCTGGTCGCGATTGTTGCGAAAAGCATGGGCCAATAATTAATCATTCGATAAATGAAAACCCCGCAGATTTTTCTGTGGGGTTTTTTATTGATATAAGTGAGTTATTTTAATTGAGCAAAAGCCTTCATTGCGGCATCCCACGATGGTTTAGGTGTTCCATCTTCGCGGAGTAATCCTAATGAACAGAGGAAGCCTTGAAAATCTTTTCCCTGTTGGGTCAATGAGAATAAACCACCCATACCGTAATATCCGATAAGACCTTTGCAGCCTTTTTCATCAAAATCATGGAGGGCGAAAATACTTGCAAACTTGATTTGCGGTCTTTTTTGGATGGCGGGAATAATGGTTTCAAAAAACTTTGCCTGCTGCGCTTCCGAACTTCCCTTGATGATGGACGGATACCCGATCTCTTGCAATACAACTGGTTTTTCGCCTGCGATTTTTAAAATCATATCCAGTTGTGCGGGTGTATCCTCGGGCTTGGTCGGTATCATATCAATGATGGGGTAATAGGTCATAAAGGCTGCATCGCTGATACCGATCAATTGCTTTGCAAACGCTGCGCGCACCCCGCCTTTTGAAAGGCCTTCAAATGTAACGGTGAATCCGACTTGGGTGGTCGGAAAAATATCTTTCACTGTTTTTTGAGCAGACACAGCAAATTTTAGGAAAGCCTCTATTTCATCCGGATGATTTTCAAAATAGACATCGGACTCATTCGCAATCACCAAATAATTGGGTGGTGTAGCCAGCTCTGTTTTTAATCTTCCGATAATATCCGCATATCTTTTAATCAATTCCGGATCATCCCAAGATATGTCCATGATATCGGATGGCAAAACACGTTTGACCGTATCAATAACAGTGACGCCGTAATATTGCCCTTGGTTCAGGCCGTTGGCGATTGAATATCTGACACCACCTAATTCTTTTGTCAGGGCATCCGTATCACCCTTTTCGGGTTCCAGTTTCTCCCAACCCGACACAGTCAACGCATATTTTGCGGGGGCTTGAGAGGCCACAATTTGAACGGCTTTTGCAAAATCAGTATTTTTATCAGGCCAAGCAACAATAGAAAACTCTGCCGCATGGGCAGAGTTCATTGTGAGTAATATGGAGATGGAAACAATAATAACTTTAATCATATCCATCTTTTATCCTTTTGTTTTAATCGATTTTGCCGTGGCAATATTTGAATTTCTTGCCAGATCCGCATGGGCAGTCGGAATTGCGCGGAACATTTCCCATCCATGTGGTTGGGTCGTTCTCGTCAAAGCGTTTGCGGAACGGAATGGGCGCACGAGCCTCTGCCATGTTGGCTTCGGACTCGAGAGCTGGGTCGGTGCGGGTGAGGCGGGCGAGTTTTTCTTCTTCCTCACGCTTTTGAGCTTCCATCCGTGCAAAGGTTTGCTCGTCAGTGTTGATTTCAACAAGAGACAGGTTCTGCACAATCATTGTGCTTAAACGTGTGGTCATGGCGTTGAACAGGTTAAACGCTTCTGATTTATATTCATTGAGCGGGTCACGTTGCGCAAAGGCGCGCAGGTTAATCCCCTGACGCAGATGGTCAAGATGCAACAAATGCTCTTTCCAGCTTTGATCGAGCAAACGCAACACGAAAGATTTTTCAATATGGTCAAAGAATTTATCGCCAGCGCGTGCGCGTTTGGCCGCCATCAATTCATCTGATGCTTTGATGATACGGGCTTCAATTTCTTCGTTGGCAATGCCTTCTTCCTTTGCCCAATCTTCGATTGGTAAATCAAGGTTGAGGAGGGCATGTACTTCGGATTTAAGACCCGTGACATCCCATTGCTCCGCATAGGCGTTTTCTGGAATAGCAGCATTCACAAGATCAGAAATCACATTGTGACGCATATCATTGACCATGTCAGAAATGCTTTCGGCATTCATAATTTCGTGGCGGTCTTCGTAAATTTGTTTCCGTTGGTCGTTCATCACGTTGTCGTATTTCAACAGGTTTTTACGAATTTCATAGTTCTGTTGTTCAACGCGTGTTTGCGCTTTCTCCAATGCTTTCGACAGCCAAGGGTGGGTGAGGGCTTCACCGTCTTTCAGGCCGATGGATTTGCTGGACAATACTGCCTCCAGCGCATCGGGTGAGAAAATACGCATCAAATCATCTTGGGTGGACAGGAAGAAAGTCGATGCCCCCGGGTCACCTTGGCGACCTGAACGACCACGCAATTGGTTGTCGATACGGCGAGATTCGTGACGCTCTGTCCCGATCACATAAAGGCCGCCAGCCGCCAAAACAATTTCCTTGTCCTTGGCAACTTCGTCATTAATTTTGGCTTCAATCGCTGCGCGTTGTTCAGGCGTTGCATCTGCAGGGGTTTCGTGGAGAATACGCATTTCGGCGTTACCACCCAATTTAATGTCCGTTCCACGACCCGCCATGTTGGTCGCAATGGTCACTGCGCCAGAACGACCTGCTTGCGAAATAATCGAAGCCTCTTGCTCGTGATAACGGGCGTTCAATACTTGGTGTGGAATTTTTGCTTTTTTCAGGCTCTCGGATAAAGCTTCTGATTTTTCAATCGATACAGTGCCTACCAGAACAGGTTGTTTGCGGGCATGGCAAACTTTAATCAGTTCGATAATCGCGCGTTCTTTATCCGGTGCGGATTTATAAATTTTATCGTTTTCATCAATACGGGCAACAGGCACGTTGGTCGGAATTTCGACAACGCCCAATTTATAAATGTCCATAAATTCTGACGCTTCGGTCATCGCCGTTCCCGTCATCCCCGCCAATTTCGGATACAGGCGGAAATAATTCTGGAAGGTGATGGAGGCCAGAGTTTGGTTTTCGTTTTGAATGGTCACGCCTTCTTTGGCTTCCAATGCTTGGTGCAACCCTTCGGAATAACGGCGACCATCCATCATACGGCCTGTGAATTCATCAATGATAATGACCTTGTCATCTTTCACGATGTAATCTGTATCGCGGCTGAATAATTTATGAGCGCGGAGGGCTTGGTTCACATGGTGAACAAGGCTGATATTATGCGCATCATATAACCCGCCAGTGATGAGCAGATTATGTTCTTTCAAAAGCTCTTCGATTTTCTCAACACCCGCTTCGGATAAAATAACCGTCTTGGCTTTTTCATCTTTTTCGTAATCTTCAGGGGCGAGAAGCGGGATGAGTTTGTTAACAGACATATACATATCCGTCGCATTTTCAGTCGGACCCGAGATAATCAGAGGCGTACGCGCCTCATCCACCAGAATAGAGTCAACTTCGTCAACGATGGCATAGTTAAATTCACGTTGCGCCATGTCGGCCAAATTATATTTCATGTTGTCGCGCAGATAATCGAAACCAAATTCGTTATTTGTTCCGTATGTAATGTCCGCAGCATAGGCCTCTTGTCTGGTGGTGTCGGGCATGTTGGATACGATGCAACCGATGGACAGACCCAACCAGTTATAAAGTTTTCCCATCCATTCAGAGTCACGTTTGGCTAGATAGTCGTTGACGGTCACAACGTGAACACCTTTCCCTGAAATCGCATTCAGGTAAACAGGGAGTGTCGCCATCAGGGTTTTACCTTCCCCTGTGCGCATTTCTGCAATCTTTCCTTGGTGGAGCGTGATACCGCCGATCAACTGCACATCGAAATGGCGCATGCCGAAAACACGTTTCGACGCTTCGCGCACAACGGCAAAAGCCTCGGGCAAAAGAGAGTCGAGAGTGGCGCCGCCTTCAATTCGGGATCTGAATTCCTGTGTCTTGGCTTTTAGCTCATCATCGCTGAGTTTCGCGATGGATGGTTCAAGCGCGTTGATCTCTTCAACCTTACTGCGCATATTTTTAATAACGCGTTCGTTGCTGGAGCCAAAAATCTTAGTTGCAAAGTTCAAGAGCATAGTGAATCAAATCCTTTTCGTAATGCCCTCTGATATAAGGCTTATCGGACAGCACGTCAATGAAATGAGGGCTGGAAAAAGAAAGAAATAACATTATATATGCATTATCTTTCCTCTTGCTCTTGGTGGAAAGCTATGTACAAATAAGCACAGGACGAAATCTATTTCCCTAATATTTAAAAACGAGGTTTAAGAATGAAGACTTTTACTGCTATTGCATTGGCACTGTTGGTTGGTGCGGGCGTTGGATACGGCGTATTCAACTATATGGGTTCAAAAACGGTAGATACTCCAGCTACCGAAGCAGCCCAGTCTGCTGCAACTGAGGTTGCTAAAACCGAACCGGCTGCCGAAGCCGTTCATGGTGAAGATGATCCTGTCGTTGCGAAAATAAATGGCAAACCAGTTTACCGTACTGACGTTATGGACTTCATCAAAACATTGCCACCACAAATGCAACAAGCTGACCCTAAAGCAATTTTCCCAATGGCTTTGGAACAAGTGATCAGCGGTAAGATCGTTGATGAAAAAGCGGCTGCAGCAAATCTTGATAATGATCCTGCTGTCCTCAAACGCATGGCAATGGCAAAAACACAAATCATTCGCGCTGTTTATGCTGAAAATGCAATCGACAAAGGTTTTTCCCAAGACCTCGTGAAAAAAACCTATGATGACATCATCAAAGGAATGCCAAAAGTTGAAGAAGTTCACGCCCGTCACATTTTGGTCGATGACGAAGCTAAAGCAAAAGACATTATTTCTAAATTGGCTGGCGGCGCAAAATTCGAAGATCTGGCCAAAGAATTCTCTAAAGACAAGTCAAACAGCGCAACAGGCGGTGACCTCGGTTACTTCGCGCAAACTGACATGGTGAAAGAATTCTCCGAAGCTGCCTTCGCGTTGAAAGCAAATGAATTTACAAAAACCCCTGTGAAAACACAGTTCGGTTTCCATGTGATCCAATCTCTGGATAAACGTGAACGCCCTGCACCAAAATTCGAAGATGTAAAAACGCAAGTCGAAGGACAAGTGCGTCGTGACATCTTGGAAAAATTGGTTGCCGAATGGAATAAATCTGCAACTGTCGAAAAATTCGATTTCGATGGTAAACCAGTTGTTGCCGCAAAACCTGAAGCAACTCCTGCCCCTGCTACTGATGCAAAACCAGCTGAAGAAAAACCTGCAGAAGATAAAAAAGTAGAAGATAAAAAAGCAGAGTAATTTTCTGTGATTTTATAAATATCATTTGTATCCCCGCTTTTGCGGGGATGCTTTTTTGAAAAGGTGAATGAATGTCGATCAAATTATCCTGTGCCGAAGCCTTAGCCGCACCACCACCTGATATGCCCACCAAAAAGATTGTGCATGTGGTTGCCGCCGTCCTCATTGACCGTAAAAAACGCATCCTTGTGGCACAACGCCCCGAAGGGAAAGCCATGGCGGGGTTGTGGGAATTTCCGGGCGGGAAGATCGAAGCGGGGGAAATCCCCGAATATGCCCTGATGCGCGAACTCCGCGAAGAATTGGGGATTGAGACCCGCCCCTGCGGCATGTGGCCCATCGGCTTTGCCTCCCATAATTACCCCGACTTTCATCTGGTGATGCCCGTCTTCGCCATCCGTGTCTGGAGTGGCGACCTTCAATCAAAAGAGGGGCAGGCGTTCAAATGGGTAACGGTTCAGGAACTTTATGCCCTTGAGATGCCTGAGGCGGATAAGCCACTTATTCCGCAGTTGGGGGCTTTGTTATAATATTGACATATTGTAATATTTTTACTATGTTCCTTAAAATCAATTTAAGCATGGAGCAAAAAATGGCTGACAATCAAAAAGGTATGACTCAAGCAGAATATGACGAATTGAAGGCAGGATTGCTTCAAGTTTTTCGGGAAAACGTAAAGCTTGATAATCAAGGTACTTACAGTCGCCAACAAACCCTTGGCCTTGCCGCCGCCCAAGCTGCTAAAGCTTTAATTGCCTTGGAAGAGCATGTTCTCAATCGCAGTCTTAAATAATCAACATTCGATTGAAGTGCGTGATGGCTATCGCTAAGATATTGTCATGTACCACTCCATCTACGACTTCAAAGATTTTTACAACTCCCCGATGGGCGGGGTTGTGAAGCATGTCCTGCGCCAGAAAATCCGTTCTTACTGGGATAATGTCAAAGGCCTGCGCGTGGTCGGTATTGGTTACACCCAACCCTATCTGGATTTATTTGCGGGGGAGGCAGAGCGGTGCATTTGTATCAACCCTGCCGAACATGGCAGTTATCCATGGCCTGAGGCTGCACAGAATTTAAGTGTCCTTGCCGAAGAAACAGAATTGCCGATTGAAACCAATTCCGTTGACCGCGTGTTGCTGGTTCATTCGCTGGAGTTCGCAGAATTGCCGAAATCCAATTTGCAAGAAATCTTCCGCATTTTAAAAAGCAACGGACGCCTAATTGTCCTCGCACCCAATCGTCGCGGATTATGGTCGCGGGCGGAATGGGCTCCCTTTGGTCACGGCACGCCTTATTCGGGCGATCAATTGCGGTTCTTGCTACGGGATAATTTATTCGTGTATGAACGATCCTGCACGGCTTTATATGTTCCGCCTTTCAGGTGGAATATCGTCAGACGGTCTTTTGAATATTTCGAAGCCGCCATGCCCTATATCCTGCCGCGCATTGGCGGGCTGCATATAGTTGAGGTGAGTAAGCAGGTTTATTCAGGCACAGCAATAGCAGCGGACTCGAAAGTGATTATCCGCGCAAGGCCAGTAACCGCGCCTATTTCCACTTCAGTTCAGGTAAGCCGGAAATCCTCATAGGGCCGAAATAGAGACCGCGCTTTTGAATTTTAAGCGTTGTCTCGAAATATTTTTCACCCGTTTTCGGATCGATTTGCGTCATCATATTTAAAAAATTTCTGGCAATCGCAATGGTCTTTTCGCCTTTATCTTGGGCGATGGTATCCAGTAATGTGTCCATCCCGATCACTCGGGCATTAATATCGGCGGTCATTTGCAGGTCATCATCCAACCCCAATGTACCCGATCCGCGCGCATAGATATTTCCGGATTTTAAAATGATATTTTGAATGATCATCTGATGCCCGTCCTTTTGCCATGCTGCGACATCATCACGTTTATCGCTGGATGGAATACGCGGCGCCACAAATTGCAAATAGGCATAGTCAAAATTCAAATCGCGTTCCAGATAGCGACTGGATATTTTAAGTCCCTGTGGCGCATCCAATATCTGGACTTGGTGAGGAACGGGAAAGCCGGTAAAAATAATCTCAGGCGTATCAATCTTTACCCCCGCAACCTGTTCGAATGTGCCTGAAAATTTGGCGGTCGGGACAAGCGGATAACCATTGAAATGCGGTTGTTCA
Source organism: Alphaproteobacteria bacterium RIFCSPHIGHO2_02_FULL_46_13 (assembly GCA_001767915.1). Classification (GTDB taxonomy): domain Bacteria; phylum Pseudomonadota; class Alphaproteobacteria; order Micavibrionales; family Micavibrionaceae; genus UBA1573. Next base: position 61,123 of record MEMI01000038.1, read on the forward strand.
CCCGTAATGACAAAATTTTCTTTGTCCTGCCAGACCATATTCAAATAGGCCTCGGCACGTTTGGTGAACGAATACCATGCCAGTGTATAAATGCTAAAAAACACAATCACAATCAACGACAGAATGATGGCAATGCCCTTTAGAAATTTTTTGAATTTTATGTTCATGATGCCATATCCTTCAAACCAATCGCCACCAACTCATTCGATTTTGTCTCAAGCACATTTTGCAATTGCGCCAATGCGTCTGCACCGGACAGGCCTGGTGGGATCGGAGGTAAAATTTCAAAAATAACTTTTCCGGGTTTTTTGAAGAACGCATTTTTCTTCCAGAATAATCCCGAATTCATGGCGAGTGGTAAGATCGGTTGGTTCGTGGCTTCATACATGCGGATGATGCCGCCTTTATAAGGTTTGCGCTCGGGCGTGTCGTCAATGGCGACGCGTGTTCCTTGGGGGAAGATCACCAAGGGACGACCTTCGGCCTCCACACGTTTTGCGCCAGCGACAATGGAATTGAGGGCAATTTCGCGTGACCCGCGATCAATGAAAATCATTTTGGCTTTCATGGCCAGCCATCCCCATAACGGAATACGGCTCAATTCTTTTTTCATGATGATGGCAGGATCGTAAAAGAGGAGGTGGAGTTTCATGGTTTCATAAGCCGAATAATGTTTCGCGGCGACAATAAAACTGCCACTCGCGGGAATGTTTTCTTTGCCCCGCACTTCGAAATCCAGACCCAGAACATATTTTTCAATCAGGTGAACCGATTTGAAATATGAATTAAGACCGATAATAAAAATCGGGCGCGGCAATAACATAGCGGGTGTCAATACGAAGCAGAAAATGGTGGTCGCGCCGTAAAAGGCAATGTTGAATAAAATCTGGCGGATAAAAATAATCATAATTACTTTCGGAGTGCGTCGTTAAGAGATTCAGGAAGTGCATTGGTCTCATCGGGATAGACCAGAATGCGGTAAATGGTCAGTAACATTTTGTGATATTCGACAAAATCCGTCCGCCAGAAAATATCTTGCTTCGGGTCGAAATTTTCTGGCTGCACCGGAAACGGAATGAGTTTGACGTCCGGAATTTGGTGATTAAATTCCAGTAAGGCGCGCGGCATGTGATAATTGGCGGTAATGAGATAAACTTTTTTCAGTTGCTCATGCTCAATCCATTTTTTGGCTTCTGTCGCATTGCCGATGGTGTTGCCCGCCTCGCGCCCCAGTGTGATGCAACAGGGCGGCACGTTGTCTTTCTGTCCCCATAAGGCCATGATGTCCCTGATCTCGACATCTTTATGCACGCCACTAATCAATAGGGATGTAATACGTTTTTCGGCCAAAAGGTCAAAGCCTTTGCTCACGCGGTTGCTACCGCCCGTTAGAACGATTGCACCATCCACCTTCTCGGTGGTTTGCGGTTCGGTCATATAATAAATCGCGGCTGTAAACATGACGAAGCCCGATCCCCACAACAGCACAGGAATGCAGATGGTGATAACCAGTATCATCAAAAATTTACGAACAAGTTTAAACATACTGTTTCTTTACGGCATTTCGTTTAAGACACTATAAACTGTCTGGCGTGCCGTGAATGTTCCAATGACCAAAAGCAAAAATGGAATGGACGCCAGAATAATCCAGTCGATCTGACCCATTTTCAACTCCGGCAATGTGCCGGTTGACTGGTTGGTAAAGACCGCAAAGAATATAAAGGTCATCAGCCCCGCCAAAACCCCGAACCCCAACCCTTTGGTGGTTTGCGAGAAGATATAACGGATGAATTGCAAACTGATATATTTATCGGTCGCGCCCATAGTGTGAAGGAGTTCCAGCTCACGTTGATGCATCGCCATGCGTGATCTGACTGCGCCCGCAATAACAAATGAGGTCACAAACAGGATAAGGCCAAAGACGATGAGGGCGGTGACGCGCAATCCGTTGGTGAGTTTCAACAGATCCACGAGCCATACCTCATGGGAATCCACAATCGCTTCGGGGGCGGTACTATTGACCGTATTCTTTATACTTAATGTGGTGGCGGGTGTTCTTTTCGTCAATTCAACGGACACCAATGTTGGAAGGGGTAAATCAGATAAGACAGAGGTATCGTTACCCAGCCAAGGAGAGAGCATATCCCCAATATCAGATTGGGTAAGGACACGCGCCGTTTTCACATAGTCAATTTTGGGTAATTTTTCTGCTAATTTTTCGGCCTGTTTCTGAGCATTCTCGCTAGCGGGGATTTCAATGGTCATTGCGTTTTCAAGTCCCGACACCCATTTATCCGCCATATGCCCCAACCCGATACTCCCCGATGCCGAGAGGAGGAGGAGGTAAGTCATGAGGGCAATGAGCAGCACCAGAAATTCCGTCCCAAGCCGTGTATGCAATGGTATGTCGTACCCGCTTTTGCGATGCGCGATTGAGAAAATATGATGATGGATCGGTGATTTAGGCATGGAGGAACTCCGGCATTTTAGGTGGTTCAGTGCTTTGCGCATTCGGGTCAAATATGTCCAGATGACCTTGGTTCAAAATCAAACGGCGATGCGGCAAGCGGTCGAGAATTTGGGTGGAGTGGGTGGCGATCAAAATCGTTGTCCCCATTTTATTAAGCTGTTCGAATAGCCCCATTAATTTCATACTGGTTTCATCATCCAGATTTCCGGTGGGTTCGTCTGCCAGTAAAAGGCGAGGGTTGGCAATCACCGCACGCGCCACCGCAATCCGTTGTTGTTGCCCACCCGAAAGCGTTGCGGGCAGGCGTTTCATACAATCACCAAGCCCCACCCAATCCAGCAATTCTTCAACATGGTTTTTAATTTTTTTCTCGGACACGCCCGAAATGCGGAGAGGCAGGGCAGCGTTATCAAAGGCCGATAGGTGAGGTAACAATCTGAAATCCTGAAAAACAACGCCGATTTTTTGACGGAGTTCCGCAAGTTCATCACGTTTTAATTTTCCCGTATCTTTGCCCATCATGTGGATTTGTCCGCGTGAACATTTGCGCCCAAGATAAAGCAACGTCATCAACGATGATTTCCCCGCGCCCGATGGCCCGCATAAAAAATGAAATGATCCTTGCTCCAAAGTGAATGTAATATCACTCAATACTTCGGGGCCAATACCATAACGTAGACCGACATGCTCAAATTTAATCATAAAACTATAAACCCTGTTGCTCAAAGCGACTCATCGACATACAATCACTTCAATTCGATATTAAAGAATCTCAATTGATAGAAGCAATGATTTTAACCTGTCCATCCTGTTCTGCAAGCTATAACGTTCCGAATGAAGCCATCGGGATAGATGGTCGTGCGGTCAGATGCAAAAAATGCAAACATGAATGGTTTCAGGATGGCGAGAAAAAAGCCCTCGAAGACCTGATCAATATGGTTGAAGCCACAGATATTAATCTGGACGCGTTGACTTTTGATGATGGCAAAAAGAAATCCATTCCAAAACCTGCTGTGGCAAAAGTCAAACTATCCGTCAGGGTGATGGCGATAGTGAATAAAATAATTCCTGCCCCCCTTAAAAATTATTTATTTTCAGGAGATAAGCGGAGTTTTTTAAGCCATTTTGCGAGCTTTATGGTCGCTTTGGCGGTCTTTTCCTGTTTATGTCTGGTTCTGGTAACAGGACGTTGGGGAATTACCCGTGTTTTTCCATCTTTGACCAGTGTTTATGAAGCTTCAGGCTTCCCGTTGACCAGTTATGCCCGCCTGAATCCCGAAAGTGCCTTGATTATTGATCGTGTTGCGTTTCAAAATGAAGGCGGAAAACGCGAAATCATCGGCAGTTTGATAAATTTGACCTCCCAGAACATCAAAGTTCCCTTATTTAAAGTCTCTTATCTGGATGAAAACGGAGAAATCCTTGAGGAAGCAGTTCAAAATCTTCCCATCGCGATGATTCAGAAGGAATTGGCCTTTAGTTTCAGCTTGTCCGTCCCCAAATCTGTTCCACAGAATTTTAGCTCGGTCAAAATCAGTTTCACCGAATCTGCCAAATAAGTCTATCTGGCCGCTTTTGGATAAATTTCAGGGAATTTGGGCAGTTGGGATGGGTCAGACTTTTTTGATTGATCGGACTCTTCAGCCTTCTCTTGCTCGGCCTGAGTGGGGGATATCAATTTGGCAGGACGAATACCGCACCCGCTCACCATGAGCGACAGGCCGAACACTAAAGTTATACATAAAAACTGCGTTTCTTTTTTCATACCGTGATTTTAGCATAAAGCCTGTATTTGAACAGGCTCTTTGTTAAGAAACATTAATCTTTCTGTGGCAGAGTATAAAAATGTCAAACGATCCTTACAGCACTAAACACGATGAACCCCCACTTGAACGCCTGACCCAGAGTCAGTTGGACGGCTTGGTGGCCTTACATGAAAGATATATGGAAGGACGAATCGGTGGTCGGCGTGCATTGCTGAAACGCGTTGATATTTCAGGTTTGAATTTAAGTGACAAAAATTTGCGTCAGGCAGATTTTTCGGGCTGCAACATGACCCACATGAATTTGGCGTTCACTAATTTTCAGGAAGCCTCACTCTATGCCTGTGACCTGAGTTTTTCAAATTTAATACATACAAACTTTGTGCGCGCTGATTTACGCGGAGCAAAAATAGAAAGTGCCAACTTGGCTGGCGCAGATTTGGAACGTGCAGATTTGAGAGGGGGCGCAATGACTTCTGACGGGACATATGCGCAACCTCAACCAGTCAACTTCCGTGGCGCGAATATGACAGGTTCTAAATTGGTCGGCAGCATGGCCAATAACGCAGATTTTTCTGACGCGAATTTAAGTATGTCCAAAATTCACGGCGCGGATTTGCGCGGCGCGCGTTTGATGGGTGCGGATTTAAGCGGCGCAAATTTCGAAAACGTCAATTTGATGGGCGCAAATATGAGCAGTGCCATTCTCACAGGATCAAACGTCGAAGCGATCATGAATAGCGGTGTTGATTTAAGTGACGCCATTACCGATTCCAATATCGGGCCGTCGCTTGAGGAGTTGCAAAAACCAATTATGCATCTGATTGATGACCACCAATTATGGGTCAAAACTTCGGGCAAAGAAGGCCAATATCTGGATTTATCGGGTTATGATCTGCGCGAATGTAAAACACTGAAAAAACAAAAATTGACGGCGCTGAAGGCCGTCAAAGCAAAATTCTTTGGCATGAATTTATTCCAGATCGAATTGCAAAGCGCGAATTTAGAAGGTGCGGATTTCAGACGGTGCGATCTGGTGCAGGCTGATTTTCGCGGCGCAAATCTGGCGGGTGCAAAATTTTCACATTCTGATCTGCGCGAAGCGAATTTTTTACCACTTCTTTTCGCAACTGGCTCCCTGCAACGTTTTGCACCATGCAATTTAAAGGGCGCAGAATTACGATATGCCGATCTGCAAGGCTCAAAAATGAAAAATGCAGATTTAAGTAACGCCGATTTATCCTACGCAAATTTCACCAATTGCGATTTGCGCGATGCCGATTTTACAGGCGCAAAAATCGAAGGCATCGTTTTGCTGGGCGCAGACATCACGGGCGCAAAATTCGACAACGAAAAATCAGGAAGTGCTTTTTCTCTGAAATCTTTATCCGATAATTAAGTTGTTTATTTAGCTTAATTATTTTGGGCGTGATTTTTGATGACTGTCTCAATTGAGCAATCGCAATAATGTTTGCTCTTGCGGATGAAGGCATCCATGAGTGTCGATTGGGTCATGTCGGTGAAAAGCCCCGATGTGAAATCCAGAGACAGCATTTTTCCTTTTTCCAAATCAAAATACCATCCATGCAGTGTAATTTTACCCGCCGCAACACCCTCCCTGATCCATGGAAAAGTCATCAGGTTATTGAGGGAAATCAGAATAACCGCCTGTTCAAGGGCGCGTTGTTTAATTTCTTGTGGGGCGTTTGACAATGCGATTTCAACAGCTTCTTTTGCCGGACGCCCAATTTCAATCCAGTTGCCCAGAAATTCAAATTTGGACTGGATCTGGCCATTTAATAAAGCCGCCATCCCGCCGCATTGGGCATGCCCCATGACAACGATGTCTTTGACATGCAATCCCTTGACCGCGAATTCAATCGCCGCACTGGTTCCGTGATATTTATCATCGGGATGGTACGGGGGGACAATCGCCGCGACATTTCGAATGGCAAAAATATCACCCGGCTCACATTCGGTGATCAGGGCGGGGTCGTTCCGTGAATCGGAACAGGCAATCATCAGGACTTCTGGAGACTGGCCTTTTTTGGCAAGCGTTTCGTAAAGCTTGTTTTTTTCCAAAAAATATTTGGAATGAAAACGACCAAATCCCTGAATCAATTTATTAAAAGGCATATTTGTTTGTACCGTAAACTTTTTTGCGGCACAATATAAAAAGAGGGGCTTTTCACAATGGAATTTGCAATCAATTATATTCTGCTTCCCATACTTATACTGGCGGTTGTTATTTCCGTCCATGAATTGGGACATTTCCTGATCGCGCGGTATTATAAAGTCCCCACACCTGTTTTCTCGGTTGGATTTGGGCGTGAAATCATCGGGTTTACGGATAAATCCGGCACACGTTGGAAACTCTCGATCTTTCCTTTGGGTGGTTATGTGTCGGTGAATAGCACGGATAAAGACCCTCTCTATCAACGCGCATTGATTGCCATCGGTGGGCCACTGGCCAACTTTGTGTTTGCAATTATTGTGATGGTTATTGTGTCCATGACATACGGTTCACCAAAAACGCCGCCCTATATCACTGCATTAAGTCTCAATGGCGGCGCGTATGCCGCAGGCATGTTGCCGATGGATAAAATACTGACCTTGGGCGGTCAGGATATTCCTTATTACATGGAAGATATTAAGGACATCATCAAAAATGCCAAAGGTGATTTCGTCGTCGCAGAAATTGTGCGGAACGGACAAAAAATGACACTGTCAATTCCTGTCAAAGACATGAATAAAACAGGTGATTTCGGTGAAGATTATCAACAACGGATGATGGGTGTCACCTTCGCCGGGCAAAACCTGAAACTCAGTGCGGTGAATAGTGTAGCGGGGGTGGACACGTTTGGAAATGCGTCTCTGGCGCGGTCAGAAATCATTAAAAATTTTGGAAAAAATATTATCGTCAATTTTGGGAAGGGAAAGGAACGCGAAGATTTTCTAACCCATATTGATGCGACCCTAAATAAAGGACTGTTGGACGAACATGATACAAAATATTCATCCTTAATTTTATGGGATAATTCCAAGGTCGATTTTATTCCCATTCCGTTGACAGAAGCGACAAAAGATTCTCTGGATTTAGCATATCAAGCTTCTAAAAAAACATTGGGCGTTCTGTATCAAATTATTGTCGGTAAAAAAGACACGGGCGATCTGGGCGGGGTTGTTGCCATCTCGTCTATGACGGGTGAAGTGGCAGAGCGCACGAAATTTGTAGGGGCTTATTTTATATTCAAATTTATCGCCATCTTGTCGGTGAATATCGGCTTTATCAATTTGCTCCCGTTACCAATGTTCGACGGAGGTCATTTAATGTTTTATGCGATTGAGGCTGTAAGAGGTCGCCCACCAAGCCTCAAAGTCAAAGGCTATGTCTATGGCGTCAGCATCATGTTCATCCTGATTCTATCTCTGATGATCGGATATCGGGATATTATGGATAGGATATCGCCATAGCCTTGCCGCGATAGATTATGAAAACGTTATTTCAGATATCTGAAACACAAAAATCCTTTGATTTTTCGCCAAAAATTGAATATTCATCTTGGCGTGACAGGAATCTGATATACTTCATTTCAATATAACATCATCACATATGGCTTTTCTAAAGCTGATTAAGGTAAAAATTCGATGGATTCTTTAACTGATATGATTCAACTCGGTCTGGGTAATATCTGGACATACGGCGTGACATTTCTTGCTGTGCTGGGCATTTTGGTGTTCGTGCATGAATGGGGTCATTATATTGTGGCGCGTTTGTGCGGCGTAAAAGTTGATGTGTTCTCGGTTGGTTTTGGTAAAGAAATTTTCGGATGGACGGCTAAATCGGGAACCAGATGGAAAATCTCCCTGTTCCCACTCGGCGGGTATGTGAAAATGTACGGCGACTCTGACCCTGCGAGTGCCGGATTCTCTGATGATATTATCCTCGAGACTGGCGAAACACGCACAATGACAGAGAGCGAGCGTTCAGTTGCCTTTTTCGCAAAACCTGTCTGGAAACGCGCCTTGATCGTCTTTGCAGGGCCTGGAATCAATTATTTGTTCGCCATTATTTTGCTTTCTTGCCTTTACATGTTTGTGGGACGTCCGATCACACCACCAGTGGTCAGCGGGATCGAAATCGGAAGTGCGGCAGACAAGGCAGCCTTGGAGCCTCATGATGTGATTAAGACAATCAACGGCAAGAAAATTGACAGTTTTGACGCGGTTCGCCGCAAGGCCATGTTGACCTTGGACGAAGAAATTATCTTTGAAATCGAGCGCAACGGCCAACCGATGACCATCACGGCAACCCCAACCAAAGTAACAGATACAGACCGTTTCGGGTTCGCCCATGAACGTGGCTATCTGGGGTTGATTGGGCCTGCGAACGGTATTGATATCGCCCAAATCACGTCGGTGAACGGTAAGGAAACAAAAGGCGATGTTGCCAAAACCCAAAAAATGCTGGAACAGCATTTGGGCGAAGACATCCTGATTTCGACCACACCTCAGGGTGATGGTGTTCCGACTCAGATCAAAATTAATCCGCCGAAAGAATTGAACAGTTTTGCACCTAAAGAAAAAGGATCAAAAGAGCCGATTGCGTTGATTCTTGGTCAAAAACCGGGCGATGAAGTGATCAAATACAACCCGCTGGCTGCTGTCGGTGTGGCTGTCACTGAAAGCTACCGCATCACTGTGGAAACCATGAAGGCCATTGGCCAGATGTTCATGGGGACACGTAGTGCCAAAGAACTGGGCGGTATTATCCGCATCGGCGCTATGGCGGGCGATATGGCTCAACAGGGTTATATCGCGTTGATCGTTTTCACGGCCTTGCTATCCATCAATCTGGGGATGATCAATCTGTTCCCGATTCCGATGTTGGACGGCGGACATTTGATGTTTTATGCGATTGAGGCTATCCGCGGTAAACCAATCTCCGAACGCGCCATGGAATATTCATTCCGTTTCGGGTTGGTGATTTTGGTGACGTTGATGGTGTTTTCAAACCTCAATGACGTCCTCCAGCTCTTCGTCTTCTCTAAAGGTTAATTATTCAGGTCTTTCAATGTGTTAACGCTTTTTGTGAAAGCAACACTTGAAAGACCTTTTTAATGCCGAAATATTGGGCGGGATGGATTGGATTCTTCGCTTGATTAGTTCCCTTAACAGTTATAGATTTTTGTTGGTTTTTCAAACGCTTCGCGACTTTTAGGATTATCCATGCGCTTAAATAAATTTTTATTACTCGGGTCAGCCCTTTCCCTTATTTTGGTTCCAGAGATTGCAAATGCTGCAACAGTAACAGGAATTCAGGTCATCGGATCTGAACGGGTTGAACCAACCACCGTTCTAACCTATCTCAGCCTCAAACGCGGTGATGAAATCACACAGGACGCCTTGGACGAAGCTTTGAAAAGCCTGTTCGCAACAGGCCTGTTTGCAGACGTTCAGGTTTCTGCAACGGCTGGTGTTGTGACCGTGCATGTGACAGAGAACCCGATCATCAACGAAGTGGTGTTCGAAGGGAACAAGGAATTAGAAGACGATAAATTACAGGCCGAAATTCAGGCGCGCCCAAGACAGGTTTTCACCCGCGCCAGTATTCAAAGTGACGTTGCGCGTCTCTATGATATCTACCAACGTAACGGACGTTTCTCTGCCGACATCCAACCGAAAATTATTAAGCTTGATCAAAACCGCGTGAACTTGGTGTTCGAGGTTTCCGAAGGCCCATTAACCGAAATCGAAAGTATTCGCTTTGTCGGCAACCACCGTTTTGACGATGATACATTGCGTTCGGTTGTGGCATCCAAAGAAGCACACTGGTATAATATTTTGTCATCCAATGACCGTTTTGACGAAGATAGATTGGCCTATGACCAAGAATTGTTGCGTCAATTCTATTTGAAAGAAGGCTATGCGGACTTTAGAATTATCTCCGCATCTTCTGAATTGTCCCAAGACAAAACGAAATTCTTTGTGACCATGCAGGTCGAAGAGGGAAGCCGTTACCGCGTTGCGGATGTCCGTATCAATTCTCAAATTCGCAATCTTGATCCTGTCTCGTTGTTGCCGGAAGTGACCCTTCAGAAGGGTGATTGGTATAATGCCGAAAAAATTAAAACCAGTATTGATAAAGTCACTAAAAAACTGGGTGACATGCAATATGCGTTTGTGAATGTTGTTCCGGATGTGAACCGCAATAAAGAAGCAGGCACAATTGACCTGTTATTCAACATTAATGAAACCCCGCGCGTATACGTTGAACGAATCAACATTGACGGAAACGTGCGTACTTTGGACAAAGTCATCCGCCGTCAGGTTGAATTGGCTGAAGGGGACCCGTTCAACAGATCCTTGCTCGCAAAATCAGAACAAGAAGTCAAAGACCTTGGTTATTTCAGCAAGGTGGACGTGAAAACTCTTCCGGGTTCAACCCCTGATAAAACAGTGATTGATGTCACTGTTGAAGAACAATCAACTGGTGAAGTCTCGCTCGGTGCGGGTTTCTCGACAGCAGATGGTCCTTTGGCTGACTTCCATATCCGTGAAAAAAACCTACTGGGTAAAGGTCAGGATTTAGGATTTTCAGCAACTATTGCTGGGTCGCGTACCGAATTTGATATTTCGTTTACCGAACCATATTTCCTTGATCGCGATTTGGCTGCGGGATTTGACTTGTTCCACACAACTAAAGACCAACAAGACCAAAGTTCGTTCGATCAAAAAAGAACGGGCGGAAGTGTGCGTATGGGGTATCCGTTATCTGAAAATTTACGCCAGTCATGGAAATACCGTATTGAGGAAAACCAAATTGATAACGTAGATTCTGATGCGTCACGCTATGTGAGGGATCAAGAGGGGGCACGCCTGACCTCTGCGGTTTCACAACGCCTCGACTATGTGAATGTTGATAGCAAACTCTATCCGACAGACGGTTATACCGGATGGCTTGAGACTGAAGTTGCTGGTGCCGGTGGCGATGCGGAATATCTGCTCGGCAAGGTCGGTGTGGGATACTACTATCCTGTTGCAGACCAATGGGTGTTAAGCAGCCTTGCTGAGACGGGTATCGTCGCGAGCTATGGTGATGAAGATGTTAAAATTAACGAGCGTTTCTTCCTTGGTGGGACAAACCTTCGCGGGTTTGAAAAAGCCGGAGTTGGCCCTCGCGACTTATCAACCGACGACTCTCTTGGTGGTAATCAGTTCTATCGTGGTACAGTTGAATTGAAATTCCCGATCGGGCTTCCACCTGATATGGGCGTTGCCGGACATGCCTTTACGGATCTCGGCTCGCTATGGGGAATTGATGATGCCTCGACCGCATCCTTGGTTGACTCATCATCCCTTCGGATGTCCGCAGGCCTTGGGCTTTCATGGAGATCTCCGATGGGGCCAGTTCGTATTGACTTGGCCAAACCAATCCTGAAAGAAGATTACGATGTGGATCAAGTCTTCAGGTTCAGTTTCGGAACACAATTCTAATCAACTAACAACGACTAATCAGAGGTAATAACTATGACTTATTCTTTCGCGCGTATTTTTGTTTTGGCATTCGCTATGCTGGCTTTTATGGCACCACACGCTAAAGCCGATACGCCGATTGGTGTGATTGATTTGGCAAAAATCATTGAAACATCTGCCGCTGGAAAAGATTTGCAAGCCAAATTCAAAACCAGAAAAGAAGCCGTTCAAAAAGAAGTGACAGCCTTCGAAGCTGATTTGAAAAGCAAAGAACAAACCTTGGCCAAAGATAGCAAATCAATGGATCAAAAAGCATTCATGGATAAAAAAGCAGGATTTGAAAAAGACCTGAAGAAAAAAAGAGAAGATGTTCTCTCTAAAAACATTGCTTTAGAAAAATCAAAAAATGATGCTTTGAAAACGATCCAGTCCAAGGTGGCACAAATTTGTGCGGACATTGCAGAACAGAAAAAAATTCAGGTTATTCTTGACCGTGGTGCGGTTGTGATTGCCCAACAATCATTGGACATTACCGCTGACGTCATCAAAAAACTTGATGAGACATTAAAAACAGTTGATCTGAAGTAGGATTTTACTTTGGCAGATACACAGTTTTTCAAAAAGCCTCACCCCATGTCTTTGGCGCAAGTTGCGGCAAAGATTGGGGCGACGCTCGCGCACCCCGAAGATGCAGATTTTATCGTTCAGGATGTTGCCACACTGGATAAAGCAACCAATGACAATCTTGCATTTCTGGATAACCCCAAATATCGCGATCAGTTTTCGGCGACCAAGGCAGGGGCGGTGATTATCCACCCTGATATGGCACCCTTTGCCCCGCAAGGCGTAAAACTCCTCCTTACACCAACCCCTTATAAAAGTTACGCGTTGGCGGCTCAGGCCTTTTATCCTGAGTCACGCCCCGATGCCCATATCTCCGATATGGCACGCATCCACCCCTCTGCCAAGATCGGGAATGGCGCGTATATCGGCGACTTTGTAACGATTGGTGAAAATGTCGTGATTGGTGACGGCGCGTGGATTGAATCCCATGCCGCTATCGGTCATGGCGTCCAACTCGGGAATAATTGCCGCGTGGGGCCACATAGTTCGGTCAGTCACGCCATCATCGGAAATAATGTTCGCCTCTATCCGGGTGTCCGTATCGGGCAGGATGGTTTCGGCTTTGCCATCGACCCGACAGGCTTTGTGAAAGTACCCCAACTCGGGCGCGTTGTGATCGGCGACCATATCGAGATTGGCGCAAATAGCTGTATCGACCGTGGCGCACAAGGTGACACGACAATCGGTTCGGGCACATGGGTTGATAATCTGGTACAGATTGGCCACAACGTCAAAATGGGTCGCGGTTGCGTCATCGTATCCCAATGCGGTATTGCGGGCAGTACGGAACTGGGTGACTTCGTGGTTCTCGGTGGACAAGTGGGCGTTGCAGGCCATTTGAAAATCGGGTCAATGGCGCGTGTCGCCGCGAAATCCGGTGTCACCAAAAATATCCCGCCGAAAGAAGAATGGATGGGGTATCCTGCCATGCCGATGAAAACTTTTTTAAGGCAAACTGTAAAATTAAATCAATTGGTTCAAAAAACGAAAGTCTAGTTATTAAGGTTATAAAATGAGCGCCACAGAAGAAAAAAAACCGCAAATATCTGTCACAGAAATCATGGATCTGATCCCGCATCGCTACCCGATGTTGTTGGTGGATCGTATTTTGGAATATGTCCCGCATGAAAGTGCCGTGGGTCTTAAAAACGTGACTTTTAACGAACCGTTCTTTAACGGACATTTTCCGGGTAACCCTGTTATGCCGGGCGTCCTGATTGTTGAGGCAATGGCACAGACCGCAGGTATTCTGGTTGTCCATAGTCTGGGGCAAAGCGGCGCGGGCAAAATGGTTTATTTCATGACCATTGAATCTGCCAAATTCCGCAAACCGGTTGTACCGGGCGACAGCATGCATATCCATGTGCATTGCCTGAAATCACGCGGCAATGTCTTTAAATTCCGCGGCGAAGCCAAGGTGGACGGCGTGTTGTGTGCAGAGGCAGAATACAGCGCGATGATCTTCGACAAAGACGACAAAAAGTAATTGCAACATCCGGAAAGGAATTGTGATTTGCCTCGCAGTGGATCATAAGTCAAATTCGTAAAATGAGTACACAGATTCACCCGACCGCCATCATTGACCCCGCCGCCCAAATTGGCGCGGACGTTGTCATTGGCCCATATTCCGTTGTTGGAAAAAACGTCAAACTTCACGACAGGGTGGAATTAAAATCCCATGTGGTGGTTGAGGGATATACAACAGTGGGTGAGGGATCAATCATTTATCCGTTCGCCTCAGTCGGGCACGCGCCGCAGGATTTAAAATATCATGGCGAACCGTCCGAATTGATTATCGGCAAAAAAACCACCATCCGCGAACACGCAACCCTGAACCCGGGAACGGAAACAGGCGCAATGAAAACCGTCGTCGGTGATAATTGCCTCCTGATGATGAGTACCCATGTGGCGCATGATTGCGTGATCGGAAACCATGTCATCATGGCCAATAATGCAACTCTCGGCGGGCATGTCGTGGTCGGCGACCATGTATTGATCGGCGGGTTATCTGCTGTCCACCAATTTGTCCGCATCGGATCATTCGCCGTCATCGGCGGTATGTCTGGTGTTGAAAGTGATGTTATTCCTTATGGTCGTGTGAAAGGCGAACGTGCTTTTCTGGCGGGCTTAAATCTTATCGGGCTGGAACGGAACGGCTTTGATAAAGATCAGGTCAAATATCTGCAACGCGCTTTCAATCATCTATTCGATGATGAAGGGACATTGGAACAACGTATCACGAATGTCGCCAATGACTTTTCGGATAATACTGCGGTGATGGACATCATTGAATTCGCGCGGTCAAAAACAAAATTCCCATTATGCTCCCCTCAAAAGAAATAGGCCTGATCGCAGGGCAAGGATCAATTCCTGAATGCCTCGCGGCAAGGTGGGAATCGCAAGGGCTAACCCCTGTTATTTTGGGGCTTAAAGGCATAACCGATCCATCCCTTTATAAAAACCGTATTGCCGCCGAATTTTCAATCGGGCAGGCGGGACATATTCTTCAATTCTTAAAATCCCATGGCGTGACCAAATTGGTTATGGTCGGTGCCTTAAAACGCCCGAATTTCTGGACATTACGCACCGACTTTGTGGGGCTTAAAATTGTAGCAAAATTATTATTCCGCCAAATGGGCGATGACAGCTTACTCCGTTTCATCCGCCGCGAGATTGAAAATTTCGGCATCAATGTCGTGGGTGTCCATGACTATATGCCCGAACTTTTATGCCCTGCTGGCGTGTTGACGGAAACATCCCCAGCGGATGATGATCTAAAAATAATTCAGGTGGGCTTCGCCGCCGCCAAACAACATGGCGCAGATGATAAAGGTCAATCGATTGTCGTTAATTCATCCGGCGTGTGCGCGGTTGAGGGGCATGATGGCACAAACGCCCTCATTACCTCCTGCGCGGGGCAACCCAACGCCATTCTGGTCAAGGTATCAAAACCGCAACAGGACTTGGCGCTCGACATGCCAACGATTGGAATTTCAACCATCCGTCACGCCATTGATGCAGGCTTAAAAGGCATCGCAATCGAAGCCCATAAAACAATTATACTGGATAAAGATGACGTCATCACTTTGTGTAACGACAATGGATTGTTTCTGATGGGATTAAAGGGGTAGAGAATGACATTTAAAGTATTCATCATCGCAGGCGAAGCATCTGGCGATAAGTTGGGGGAGAGTCTAATTACCTCGCTTCAAAAACAATATCCAGCTCTTGAAATTCGTGGTATCGGCGGAGCAGGGATGACCGCCGCAGGCATGGGTGAAAGTTTATTCCCGATGGAGCATTTATCCGTGATGGGGATTGCCGAAGTCTTGCCAAAAATTCCAAAATTTATCAACCTGATTGCCAAAGCGGTACAGGCCATTCGCGTGTTTGACCCTGATGTCATTATCACTATTGATGCACCGGATTTCAGTTTCCGCGTCCAGAAAAAAATCAGGTCATTAAAGTTACGCGCCAAACAATTCCACTATGTCGCCCCCACCGTATGGGCATGGCGTGCGGGGCGCGCGGCGAAGGTTAAAGAATTTTTAGACGGTATGATCTGCCTGTTTCCGTTCGAACCGATTTATTTCGAACGCGAAGGTTTGAAATCAATCGCTGTCGGTCACCCGATGGTGTCATCTGGGTTGATGGAGGGGGATGGTGAACATTTCAGACAGGCACATAATATTCCCGCCACTCGAAAAGTTTTAGGGTTGTTCTGCGGCAGTCGCACATCCGAAGTCCGTGGCCTTGCTCCTTTGTTAATTGAGGTCGCAAAACGCGTCAAACAAACGCACCCTGATTTGATCTGCGTTGTGCCGACCTTGCCGAAATGGAAAGGTGAACTGGAAAAAATGTTTGCGGCCGAAGGGTGTGACGCCATCATCACATCCGACCCGTCCGAGAAATGGGACGCGTTCCACGTTGCGGATGTTGCCATTGCCGTCTCTGGCACAGTGGCTCTCGAAATAGCATTGGCAGCTGTTCCGCATATCATTGTTTATAAAATGAACCAATGGACATGGGAAATTATCCGCCGTGTTGTCAAAACAAAATTCGCACATCTTGGCAATGTCCTGATCGGGCATTTGGTGTATCCTGAATTTTTGCAAGACAACGCAACCGTTGACAACATCACCCCTACAATCGAAAAACTTTTATCATCTGCCTCGGAACGCAAAGTCCAAACTGAATCTTCAAAAAAGATTTTGCACCTTTTGCAACCCAACCCAAACGAAAAAGCCGCAGACAGAGCCGCGGCTTTCATCAAATCTTATTTTTAGCCTACTAGAAATCGCGGCTGAGATTCACGTAAACACGTGGATCGCTGTCGCCTTGCTCTGCCACATCGCGTGTCAGAGGAAGCGCAACCATAAATCCGGCGCGGGTTGCTGTGTTGATATTGGCACGAACACCAACACCTGTTGATGCCAAGCTTTGTTCGCTTTGTCCGGCAACTGTCGCGTCATCGTTCCATACTTTTCCAATGTCATAGAAAGTATAAACGCTGTAGCTATCGAGCCAAGTTGTATGATATGGAGAGGCCCAACGCACTTCGACAGATCCCGCGATACCGTCTTCGCCAACGAGTTCGGATGGGTCGTATCCACGACCAAATCCGGTCGCTCCACCAATCCCGAATTCTTCAGCGCTGAGGAGGGCAGAAGAAGACATTTGTCCTTTCGCAGCAACCATCAGAGAGAAGTCATTGGTCAATCGTTCCAGACGGGAAATATCTGCCGTCATTTTTAAGTATGTTGGGTCGCCTGCAGCGCGTGAGAGGTCTGCATCACCTTTTTCACTTGCCCCAAGAATGCTCAAACCGCGAGAGATTTCAAGATTAGCGTTCGTAATCGCCGCAGAGAAAAGTGTGTCAACATAATCAACATGCCCCCCGAGACGAAGGGACGTAATGTCATCATTTTTAAAAGTATCAACATCACTTTTTGTTTCAGTTGAGCGTCTATCTAAGCCGAGTGAGGAAGACAGATTCAATTCTCTGGTTCTGATGATCGGTTG
Source organism: Alphaproteobacteria bacterium RIFCSPHIGHO2_02_FULL_46_13 (assembly GCA_001767915.1). Taxonomy (GTDB): domain Bacteria; phylum Pseudomonadota; class Alphaproteobacteria; order Micavibrionales; family Micavibrionaceae; genus UBA1573. The sequence goes on from MEMI01000038.1 coordinate 78,478, forward strand.
GTTGACTTTAATGCCATTGGAATAAGATTTCCCCAAAACATTAAATTCGTCCAGTCCTGCGCCAGGTGTCGTGAGGGATTTACCAATGTTAGCTTCTAAAGTTGTACCATAAGAGCCAACAGGCAACACGCCGGAGAGTGACCCGTACAATAATTCTGGTTCAACACCTTGGTTAGACGGAGCATAAGCCGCTTGTGCAGAAATTCGTTCGTTATGACCGAAGATAGAGTTGAGGTTAAATCCGCCCAAAACTTCCCACATGCCCAAATAACGGCTGCCGAAATTATCAAGCTGAACTGATCCGTCAATTTTTTTACGTTCAACAAGGATGGTCAGGTCAGATGCACCGACAACAGTTTTGGAAGGTGAGAGAACGCTTCGTGCAGTAACGCCCGGAAGGTCGTTAATCATCAATAATGTTTGTTCAAGATTGGCGTTTTTCAAAACACCTTTTGATTTCAGTTTTGCAACATATTTATTGATAATATCCGCATTGCTACCTTCTGCGCCTGATCCTTCAACAGTAATGTTGCTCAAAGTTCCTTCGACAACACGCAGATGAACAGTGCCGTCACCAATGGTTTGTGGTGGAACAACAACTTGGGTCAGGATGTATCCGTCTGCTCTGTATTTGGCGGTTAAATTCGCCGCGATGGAATAAACATCGGCCAGAGAGATTTTTGTGCCGATCTTATTGCCGTAAACTGATTTGAGATCAGAGCCAGAATAAACACTGGCATCCGAGAGAACAACATCTTTCAGAACAAAGGTAATTTTTTCGGAACCTTCAGGGGCGGTAAAAGGAGCATTTCCTTTTAAACTCACTGGCGCAGAAGTTTTAAAATCAGGCAAATCTTGCTGAAGATTTTTCTCAACCCGTCCTGCATCGGCTGAGCTTGGTGTACTGGTTGCGTCTGCCTGTGACACGGGCAAAACAATCAGTGCCGAGAGCGAAAGGCAGGAAAGAAGGTTTGTAATTTTGGTTATTTTCATGGCGGAAGGGTCCTTGGCGTCAATGATGGGTGAATCCCCAAATTATGGACGGAAGGTTACCCTGTATATGTTGATCTTACAATAGGTTAGCTTTGAAAATACAAGGTTTTGATTGAATGTCCTTAGGTTGTGTTGTGTTTTTACAACTCTTCTTTTGGTGTTACCTCGCCAGAGCAAGAAAAATGCCGCAAAAAAGCGGCATTTTTTAAAAATAATAGAGGTAAAGCGTTCAATTAAGTCCGTTTTTCGATTTTGACATAATCTCTCTGTGCTGCGCCAGTATAAAGCTGACGAGGGCGACCAATACGGTTTGATGGCTCTTCCATCATTTCTTTCCATTGAGACACCCATCCGACAGTCCGCGCAACGGCGAACAGAACGGTGAACATCGACACAGGGAAGCCCATGGCTTTCAGGATAATGCCTGAATAGAAATCCACGTTCGGATAGAGTTTACGGTCAATGAAATACGGGTCGGACAGAGCAATGCGCTCCAGTTCCATCGCGATTTCAAGAGCAGGGTCTTTTACGCCGAGTTCGGATAGAACCTTGTCACAAGTTTCTTTCATAATCTGTGCGCGTGGGTCAAAGTTTTTGTAAACGCGGTGACCAAATCCCATCAGGCGATATTTTTTGTCCTTAACGCCTTGAACGAATTCAGGGATACGATCTTTGGTGCCGATTTCAGCAAGCATTTCCAAAACAGCTTGGTTTGCACCACCGTGCGCAGGGCCCCAAAGGGATGCGATACCGGCAGCGATACAGGCGAACGGATTCGCCTGTGACGAGCCTGCCAAGCGGACTGTAGAGGTTGACGCGTTTTGTTCATGGTCGGCGTGAAGGATCAAAATTTTATCCATCGCATCGGCCAAAATCGGGTTTACACGATATGGTTCTGCCGGAACGGCAAAGCACATATGCAGGAAGTTTTCGGCAAATCCCAAATCATTACGTGGATACACGAATGGTTGGCCGATTGAATATTTAAACGCCATCGCGGCAAGGGTCGGCAGTTTCGCAATCAAACGATGTGCCGAAATTTCGCGTTGGTTAGGGTCGGAAATATCAAGGGAGTCATGATAGAACGCTGCAAGCGCCCCAACCACACCGCACATCACTGCCATCGGGTGAGCATCACGGCGGAACCCACGGAAGAAGAACTGTAATTGTTCATGCACCATGGTGTGATAGGTAATGTTCTTGCGGAATTCTTCATATGATTTTTTGTTCGGCAAATCCCCGTAAAGCAGGGCATAGGCCACTTCCAGAAAGTCGCTTTTTTCGGCCAAGTCTTTAATATTGTAACCACGGTGAAGCAAAATCCCCTCGTCACCATCAATAAATGTGATGCGGGAACGACAGCTTGCGGTGGATGTAAAGCTCGGGTCTAATGTGAAATGGCCTGTTTCTTCATAAAGGGTGCGAATATCAATGGTGGATGGGCCAATCGTTCCGTCAAAAACAGGCAATACCCATTTGTCTCCGGTCTGATCATTGGTCAGAGTAAATGTTTTTCCTGAAGGGGAGTCTGTTTTGTCAGCCATTTTATGAAGTCCTCAAAGATTGTTTGAATATAAACGTAAACGCAGAAATGCGGATAAGGCTAGTAAACACTAAGCTGGTTAAGCCAAGGTTAAAAAAAAGAAGAATGTTCTTTCAAATCAACTTTAAACCAATCTCCAATCCTGACAAACAACAAAATGCACTTGTTTTCCGTATCCCTCTCTCCCCACGGGAGAGGGATACGCAGCTTAGGGCTCCAGCCCTTAGCAAAGTGGGTGAGGGGCTACACGTCCCCGAAACTCTTTTAATAAATGAGGGGGTATTAGCGCTCAGCAATCACAGCGTAGAACATATTATACGTGCCATCAGATACGCAAAGCTCAGTCCTGCCATCCAGTACACTGGATCCTGCAAGTCCTCCTGTTCCAAGGATTTCACTCTCTGGGTTGGTAGCTCCATAGGGGATATCAATAAAGCTTCCGAATATCCCTGGAATAATAGGTATGCTTGAACCATAACCAATTTTCTTATTGATATACTCACATAAAGCTGGCCTAACCAAAAGAATTGCTAAAATATCATTACCATTCCCTGTCCCAGATTCGGAAGTTCCAACATTAACAATTTCTATGCCTGAACCTATAGAAAACATTCCGCTACCTGATGAGGAGTCACCTCCTCCTTCATCAAAAGTTAAGAAATTACCATCAAATGGAACTCCGCCGCCATCAGGGTGATAGATGGATGTTGAAGAGAAGGAAGGACTCCCGACTGATGGGTCATATGCAGTCATCACTGAAATATCCGTGCCAGCCAGCGTCATGCGGGTAATAGCCCCACGATACATGCTTATTCGGGATTGTAACTTTGCCCATGATATGCTCATTTTTTCTTCGGAAATGGGGGCTCCCCCAGTGCGAGAAGAGCGCGTAATGGCAAAACTAAGTGCGGCAAATAACGCAACAGCAATCAGAATAAGGAAAAGAGCGTTACCTCTTTGTGAGGACTTCGTAAACATAAGAAATTAGTAACATGCTGGTTTTTCTCTTACAACGGCAAAATGATCTTCAATGGGCTGTGATAGATAATCGGTTAAAAATTGCTTGCTTGGTATGGCTTGGTATCTTTTCCTTGTAACCCGACCTATCTTCCCTTAAGAATTCATAACAATAACCTTATGGATACCGAATATGTGGATCGACAGCCATTGCCACCTCAATCATGAAAAATTTACTCCCGAAAACGGCCTGAACGGTGTGTTGGCGGATTGTAAGGCACAAGGCGTTGCCGGAATGCTATCCATTAACTGCCAAATCCGTGAAGAATTCCAACCGCTTTTGGACTTGGTCAAGCCTCTCCCCAATGTCTGGTGTACCGTGGGTACTCACCCGCATGAGGCAAGTCGTGATGATGAAAAATCTGTCTCTCTGGATGAATTGATTAAACTCGCAACCTTTGATCCGAAGGTGATTGGAATAGGGGAGTGCGGTCTGGATTATTTTTATAAAAATGCATCAATCGAAGATCAGCATGCTTGTTTCCGAAAACATATTCGCGCATGCCTTGCGACGGATAAACCAATTATCATTCACGCCCGCGATGCCGATGATGATGTCATCCGCCTGATCCGTGAAGAAACAAACGGACAAGGGATGCGCGGCATCATGCACTGTTTTTCCAGCTCCACCAAAATGGGACATGAAGCGTTGGAATTGGGGCTGCATATTTCCTTCTCCGGCATCCTGACTTTCAAAAAATCGCAGGAGTTACGCGACTTCGCAAAAGATGTTCCGCTTGACCGATTATTGGTTGAAACGGATAGTCCTTACCTCGCTCCGGAACCGCATCGCGGACAAATGAATACGCCGGCTTATGTGGGTTTGACGGGGGCGTGCCTTGCCAATTTAAAAGATATTTCTTCCAAAGAAATGGCGCGCATTACGACGGAAAATTTTTATAAATTATTTGGTTTGAATAAAGGAGATTAAATTCAAATGAATATCAATGAAGCTATCCAAAATCGCCGTGCCATTAAATTATATGACCCTTCGGTTAAAATATCCGATGATGATTTTAAAAAATTGATGGAACTGACTATCCTTGCGCCGACCTCGTTCAATATCCAACATTGGCGTTTTGTGCGTGTGACCGATAAGGCCAAACGCGAACAAATTCGCGCGGTTGCGTGGGGGCAGGCACAGGTGACGGATGCATCAGAACTGGTGATTATCTGTGCGGATTTAAAAGCATGGGCAAAAAATCCAAGACGTTATTCCAACGGCGCACCAGAAGACGTTCAAAATTATCTCGAAAAAGCCCTGACTGATTTTTATACGGGTCGTGAATGGATTGAGCGTGATGAAGCCATGCGCTCTGTCGGTATGGCGGCACAGACTTTGATGTTGGCGGCGCAAGGCATGGGATATGATTCAGGGCCGATGATCGGTTTTGATCAGGACGCAGTGGCCAAGATTATCAACCTTCCGTCCGATCATGTGATTGGTATGTTTGTTGTGATCGGAAAAAGAACGGCAGATGCCCATCCGCGCATCGGACGCTTGCCTGTTGACCAAGTCGTCATCAATAATAGTTTCTAAAGGTGGACAATGTCGCGGTCTCTTAAAATCACTATTCTAGGCTGCGGAGATTCCGCAGGTGTGCCGCGCATTGGTGGTGATTGGGGGAATTGTGATCCGGCTACCCCCAAAAACCGCCGCACGCGCCCCAGCATTATGGTGCAATCGGATACAACGACGATCGTGGTAGATACAGGCCCCGATTTCGGCCTTCAATTGACGCGTGAAAATATCAAAACAGTTGATGCGATATTATATACCCATGACCACAGTGACCATGTGGCAGGGATAGATGATTTGCGAATTATTCAAGGGCGCATCAATAAAAAAGTGCCCATCTATCTGGATAAGAAAACGCACCAAAGTTTAAAAACACGCTACGGATATATATTCGAGCAAACTTCAACATTTTATCCTGCCGTAGTTGATGTTCATTTATTTGCTAAAGAATCCATGAGGCAAAAACATCAAATCGGCGATATTGAATTTATTCCGTTTGAACAAGACCACGGGCAGGGGAATATCTCCCTTGGCTTCAGATTCGGTGATTTCGGATATTCGACCGATATGCGCAATTTAGATGATAAAGCCGTGTCTATTTTAAAAGGGGTTAAAACATGGGTGGCGGATTGCGCTGATTTCGCCCATGGTCACGGCACTTTGCATGCCGATCTGCCCACCGTTGAACGCCTGAACGCAGAAATCGGCGCCGAAAAAGTCTATCTGACCCACCTTAAAATGTTCTATGATTACAATAAAATGGCGGCGGCGTTGCCAAAGGGTTTTGAGCCTGCGTATGATGGTTTGATTATAAATGCACAAATATTGCAATTATGAAAATAAATTTATAATGATTTTCCTTGCATAAGGGCTTTGTTTTGGTTAAAAAGCCCCTCTAAACATTTAACAGGATTCTATATTATGGCAGTACCTAAGAAGAAAACATCGAAATCCGCACGCGATATGCGCCGTTCACACCACGCTTTGGAAACCTTCAACTGGGTTGAAGACAAAACAACTGGTGAACCAGTTCGCCGCCACCACGTTGACCTGAAAACAGGTATGTACCGTGGCCGTCAGGTTATCGAAGTTAAAGAATAGTATTTAATGAATTTGGCCTCTGATAACTCGTATCCGAGGCCTTTTCTATTTTGCCATACAGGATATAATCATCCGTTGGTCGATCTCTTTCGTTTCCGCAAAATAAGAAATAAGGATTATAGATGTCAGGTCATCTGACGATAGCATTGGATGCAATGGGTGGTGATTTAGGTCCCGAGGCTGTTGTCCCTGGTGCGGCACTTGCATTGCAGAAAAAGAAAAATCTTCGTTTTATGATGTACGGCGATTCTAAAAAGATCGAACCGTTGCTCGCACAATATCCGAAACTCGCCAAAGTTTCCGTTGTCCACCATACAGATTTCGCGGTATCCCCGCATGAAAAACCGGGTGTAGCCCTGCGTGCAGGGCGTCATTCCAGTATGCGCTTGGCGATTAATGCCGTCTCTGAAAAACAAGCTCATTGCGTTGTCTCGGGTGGAAATACCGGCGCGTTGATGGCGATGGCGAAAATGGTTTTGAAATGCTTGCCAGGGATCGAACGCCCCGCGATTGCCAGTTTGCTGCCAACCGTTGATAAAGAAATCGTCATGCTCGATCTGGGGGCGAATCTGGAATGTAATTCCGAAATGCTCGTCCAGTTTGCCATTCTCGGATCAGTCTATGCGCGTGTTGTGCGTGGTCATAGTCAACCGAGTGTCGGTCTTTTAAATATCGGCTCCGAAGACGCCAAAGGCCACGAAGAAATTCGTGAAGCCGCCGCTATTTTAGGACGCATCCAATTCCCCGGAAAATATGCAGGCTTTATCGAAGGCAATGACATTCCGATGGGTACAGTCGATGTTGTTGTGACCGATGGTTTCACAGGTAATGTAGCCTTAAAAACCGCCGAGGGCGTCAGTAAATTGATGACCACTGTTCTCAAAAAGAAATTAAAAGAATCCCCGCTGGCAATGTTCGGTGCTTTTCTAGCCATGGGCGCACTCAAAAAATTAAAAGCCGAAATGGACCCGCGCCGTTATAATGGCGGTATGTTCCTCGGGTTGGATGGCGTTTGTGTCAAAAGCCATGGCGGAATGGACGCGTTCGGATTCTCGAATGCAATTTTGCACGCCGCTGAAATCGCCGATAAAAATTTTAATGTTCGCGTTGCCGCCGAAATCGCCGAAGTGATGGCGCAAGAGCAACGTATCAAAGCTGAAATCTCATCTGAAATTGATGAGCCAAAAGAAATGGTATCCTAAACATGTCATTGCGTTCTGTTATCCTATCCACTGGCTCCTACCTGCCAGACAAAAACTTGACCAATAAAGATTTAGAAAAAATTGTCGATACCAACGATGAATGGATTGTTCAACGCACAGGGATCAAAGAACGCCACATCGCCGCACCTGACCAACCAACCTCCGACATGGCGATCCGCGCCGCTGAGCGCGCGTTAGAATCCTCTGGCCTAACCGCCGCCGATATTGACGGCGTCATCGTCGCCACCACCACACCTGACCAATCTTTCCCATCCGTTGCCGTTCGCGTACAGGCCGCCCTCGGCCTAAAAGCAGGACCAGCCTTTGATGTTCAAGCAGTTTGCTCTGGTTTCGTTTACGCTCTCTCGGTTGCGGATTCGATGCTCCAAACAGGTGCCATGAAACGCGTCATCGTGATCGGTGCCGAAAAAATGTCATCCCTGCTCAATTGGGAAGACAGAACCACCTGCGTTTTATTCGGTGACGGGGCAGGGGCGATTATTCTTGAGGCTCAAGAAAATCCATCCAACGGAATCCTCTCCACTCACTTATACGCCGACGGAAAATTCCGTGACCTTCTCTATACCGATGGCGGAACATCCACCACGGGTGCGGCGGGTCACATCATTATGCACGGCAAAGAAGTTTTCAAAAACGCCGTGACCTTGATGGCCGAGATTGTTCAGGAAGTTCTGGACAAAAACGCCATCACCTCTGACAAAATCGACTGGCTCGTCCCACATCAGGCGAACTTGCGCATCATCACCGGCACCGCCGAAAAACTCCATATGTCGATGGACAAAGTGGTGGTCACCGTCGATAAACACGGCAACACCTCCGCCGCATCTATCCCCTTGGCCTTGGACACCGCCGTCCGCGACGGACGTATCCAACGCGGCCAAACCTTGCTCCTCGAAGCCCTAGGCGGCGGTTTGACGTGGGCAGCGGCTCTGATCAAATATTAACATAATTCTTGATATTTCTTTTTCCTTTTGCTAAATAAGCTTTCACAACAAAATTTGAGAGATGAAATAAAATGGAAAAACTTAAGTCGGGACACATCTGCTATAATAACCCCCTGATGCTTGAGCCTATCGCACTGGAAGATGGGCGTCCAAACCCGAATTTTCGTCTTTCTGTCAGAACCAAGAATTGCTTGTTGGCGGATCACGTTCTGTATGTTGCCACATTGACCTCCCTGACCAACCGACAACTCCTGAATGTTTCGGGCTTGGGAAAAAGCGGGTATCATGAAGTGATTGATTTATTATCTTCCCATGCGCTGAAACCGGAAATGTTTCCTTCGGTACGCCTCAATACTGAAGATGAGATTAGAGATTTTTGTTCTATTAATATCAAACCTACTCCCCAATCAAAGCCAGTATTGAAACAATCTTGGCCTTACATTGAGATAAAACTCTCATTACCTATAGATGAAATTAACGGCTTCACCGATGAAGAAGTGATTGCCGTCGTTCAACCTGACTGTCAGAAGCATTTTGAAAGAGCCGTAAAGGTAAAAGCGTTAGAAGAACTGAGTGCGGGAAATCAAGAACTATATCAGATGTATATCGATCAAATCTCTATGCAAATGTCTGATTGGTGTTCTGGAGATAAGCTAAGAGAAATAGCGGTCCCCGTGGCACCACCGGAATGTTTGAGTGTGACCTTCAAGCAGGCTGTCCTCAATGAGGTTGCCAAAGATCTCGGTGGTTTAGTTTTGTATTCCTCTTTGGGGGCTTCGCTGGATAGCCTCAATGTTAGATAAGCTTTTGTTGCCACCTTAAGAGGTTTAGAGAAAAAATGAATTTAATTGATCAAAGTCACCCCTGTTATAATAACCCATATATGCTCGTGCCAATCAATGGAGCAAAGTCAGGCGAGCCCAATCCATTTGTCTCGTTATCTGGCCGTGCAAGGAGATTTCTGGAGGAGGAAAATATTCGTTACGTAGGCCAGCTTGTGATGAAGACCTTTGAGCAGCTCCTTAATGTTCCAGGAATAGGTTATAATAGAGCCTTGGAGATAGAAAGATCGTTGAGAAAAGAGGGGGCGGTTTTAGGCGTCCCCTGTGCAGTGCCCTTGCGTAATGAGGGGGACATTATTCGTTTCTATTGTATAGAGAAACAAAATCAACCAGAGAGAGGCATCAGTTCAATATTTGTAAATATTGCCTTGCCGTGTGCTTTGGTTGAGGGGTTATCAGATAGGGCAGTCATTGGGACAATAAAATTGGTTTGCCAACAAGCATTTATGAGAGTCGCCACCGTTAAGGCTATATCTGATGTTAATCATGTTTCCACTCCTTCTCATATGCCTTTTCCGACTGGAGAAATTAGGCAGATAAAAGTGCCTCTTAGCTGTCCGGAGAGCCTGAACAGAAACGGCATTCCTCAAGCTGCAGTACGAGAAATTAGTGGGGTTAGCCTCTATCCCTTATTAAAGGTTGTTTTGGAAAATCGAAAAAATATCTATAATGTTGGAAATGTCTCGCCACCAACTCCCTTGACAATATAGGATTTTATCCCTATGATATCCCCATGAGTGCTGTCTTAAAGCAGGGGATCTGGACTCCCGAAAAACGTCTGGAACAATCTGCCGCTTTACGCGCCCGAAAAATCTGGCTGAAATCCACTGGGCCTCGCACGCCTGAAGGCAAAGCAAAATCCTCTATGAATGCCCGCAAAGAAGGGTATGAAGACCGCCAGAGGGATAAGCGCGTCCGGAATTATGTGCGCCTCAACCGCATGTTTTTAAATATTTACACGTCCCAACGCCCGTTATGGCACAGCCTGAAAGCGCAGGAGAGAGCGTCGGTTCTCCGTCAATTGGGCGTTTTAGAAAACGAACTAAGTATTTTGGCGGAGGAAATCCTCTCCGACGAGGCTTCCCCCTCCAAAATCATCCCGTTCCCGAGGACGCCGCCGCCATGACCCTCATTTTTTGTCATAAAATTAAAAATTTTAAAGGGAAGGGGAATAGCCTGTGGATGGATTTTGGCCAAGGGGGTAGAGAAGATTGACCACCTTAACAAGAATGGGTAAAGTCTTCATTATTATCAATATTTTCAGAGGTACCAATTGAGTAATCGCACTGTTACCCGCGCAGATTTGGCCGAAGCCATTTATAACCAGTTGGGGTTGTCCCGCAACGAATCTGCAACCTTGGTTGAACAGGTTCTTGAAGAGATTACCGATGCGTTGGTTGCTGGCAAAACGGTCAAAATTTCTTCCTTCGGAAGTTTCGGTCTTCGTCAAAAAGGCGAACGTGTCGGACGTAACCCGAAAACAGGTGTCGAAGTTCCGATTACCCCTCGCAAAGTCTTGGTATTCAAGGCCTCCCATGTCCTCAAGGACAGCATGAACGGCATCGCGCCGTCCGATATAAAACACAAAGATGACGAGTTCGCAGATGACTGATGTACAAGTAGCTACCAAAGCTGAATCCGCTTTCCGCACCATCAGCGAAGTCGCCGAAGAATTGGGCGTTCAACAACACGTCCTGCGTTTTTGGGAAACCAAATTTACGCAGGTCAAACCATTGAAACGTGGTGGCGGTCGCCGTTATTACCGTCCCGAAGATGTGGCTTTGCTCAAAAAAATTCATACTCTTTTATATGCAGAAGGCTACACCATTAAGGGCGTTCAAAAACTCCTGAAAGGTGTTTCGAAAGTTCAGGTTCTGGCCGAACAAAAAGCCGAACAAGCCTCTAAAATCTACGGTGAAAACCTCCCAAAAGTCGAAGCCCCGATTCAACAAAACACTGCACCTGTTGAAGATTCCGAACATGTTCTGGTCTTGAAATCAGTCCTCGAAGAATTGCTGGAAATGCGTAGTCAGGTCGAGTCCTTGCTCGCCGAACGCAACGAAGAAGCTGCTTAATTACCTCTCCGTCATTGCGAGCGAAGCGAAGCAATCCAGAAAGGTGGATTGCCACGTCGCTATCGCTCCTTGCAATGACGATAAGACATAGGGATGTGGCTTAAGCCGCCTTTTGTTTCCCTTCAAAAAACTTCAACCACTCCGCCGTATCACGCAAAGCGCGTTCAGCCTGTTCTTTCTTTTTATCGCGCCCTCTGGCCTTCGTCGCGATGTCGGGAAATAATCCGAAATTGACGTTCATCGGTTGGAATGTTTCGGCCTCTGCGCCGCCTGTGATGTGGCGAATAATCGCCCCCATCGCTGATGTCTCAGGCGGCATTGGCATATCAATGCCCAAACGTTCACACGCGGCCATACGACCTGCAATCAAACCCACGGCAGCACTTTCGACATAACCTTCACATCCTGTAATCTGCCCTGCGAAACGAAGGCGTGGCATCGCTTTCAGGCGCAGTCTGCTATCCAGTACGCGCGGTGAATTGATGAATGTATTGCGGTGTAATCCGCCCAATCTTGCGAAATCTGCATTCTCTAATCCGGGGATCATTCTCAATACGCGGGTCTGCTCGGCATATTTCATCTTGGTCTGGAATCCGACCATATTATAAAGTGTACCGAGGGCATTATCCTGACGCAATTGAACAACCGCATGTGGGCGTTCCATGGTGTGTTGGTTGGTCAGGCCGACAGGCTTCATCGGGCCGAACCGCAATGTCTCCGCACCGCGGGATGCCATCACTTCAATCGGCATGCAACCTTCGAAATAGGGCGTGTTCTTTTCCCATTCTTTGAATTCGGTTTTCTCGGCTTCTAACAATGCGGTGATAAAGGCTTCATACTGCTCTTTGTTCATGCCGCAATTGATATAGTCTTTACCATTCCCATTCGGGCCCTCTTTATCGTAACGCGATTGGAACCAAGCGACATTCATGTCAATGCTTTCACGGTGAATGATTGGCGCAATCGCATCAAAGAACGCGAGGGAATCTTCTCCCGTCAATTCACGGATCG
>MEMI01000039.1:0-1961 GCA_001767915.1 Alphaproteobacteria bacterium RIFCSPHIGHO2_02_FULL_46_13
CTTCATCAAGTAGCTCCTCCTGATCCAGAGGAGCTACCTGATCCAGAGGAGCTACCTGATCCAGAGGAGCTACCTGATCCAGAGGAGCTACCTGATTCAGGAGAGCTACCTGATCCAGAGGAGCTACCTGATCCAGAGGAGCTACCTGATCCAGAGGAGCTACTTGATGAAGACGAACCACTTGATCCACTACTGGAGCCACCAGAGTGAGAAACCACAAGGCTTGCAGGAGGGTCTACACATATTGGTTTTCCTGCAAGATCTTTACCTGATAGAATTTTGTTGTCACTGCACCCAAACCATATTGGGCTACAGATAACTTTTTTGCTACTTGAGGGATTGTTGGCAATTCCGGAAACATATTCTCCAGCAGGGCAAGTATAAACAAGGTCACTTACATTAAAGCATTTTGAACCTGTGCTTTTATCACAGAATTCTTGTGAAATCACTTTGCCGTTTGTAGAGTCAGATACAAGTAATGATCCCAAAACTGTTAGAGGATCTGTTGGCTGAGTTGTAATGCTACCAACCATAACTTTACGTCCTGAGATAATAATATCGCTTGGCTGTTCACCATTTGCCGCTATACCTGTTCTCCATCCTCCTGCTTTTGTTCCTGTCCCCGCAACAGCGAATAAGACTTTATCATCTTGATTATTTGCATTTTGTGTTTCACTTACGCTACTAGACAGGAAAGATGCTGCCAATGCTCCATCGAGATAGTCACAGTTCGCTTTGTCGAAGTTTGTATACGTATTATCACATACACGAGTTTGCCGCCCTGCCATTGTGAACCCGCCGGCTCTGTTTTTTCCGGGGCTGAAAACCAACATTTTGATGGAGTCTCTTGGGTTGGATAATTGCGTTCCATTATCATCTAAAAGAGTAATCCCGCCTTCGGTATCACTAAACGTATTTGGACTGGTTAGAGATTCCGTAACCGCATAAACATAACGAGAGCCAAATCCATCATAGCTCGTCTCTTCACTAACTGCTAATTCTCGGAATGGAATAGCGCCAATTCTTACACGGCGATTTGACAATGTTGTCCTTGCACTCTCTTGAACACAGTATGAATCATCCGCTCTGCATGTACCCGCTACGGTCGAAGTATCTGTACAATCTGTTTGTGCCCCGTATGGTGCTGGACCTCTAGGTTCAGAGAGTGATGCAGGGCAGGGGTATCTCCCATAGGTTACTTTGTACTCTTCAAGGGCTTTTACAATCTCTGTAATATTTTTAGACGTAACTGTTTGTCTTTTTTCCTCGTCATATTGATTGTAAAGAGTGATAAGGGGAGTTATGAGAATGGCAAGAACGATTAAGGCAATCGCTGTCTCTAAAAGAGTAAAGCCTCTTTCAGAAGTGATCACTGACATAGAACAATTCTTATTTTTTTTCATTTTTTCCTCACTTGAAATCTTCTTTGTTTTTTAATTGGCACATTCAATTAGGCCACTTGTAAATATTCCTTTTACCCCATGAGGGCAAACAGTTGTTGTTGTTGGGTTCGGGAAATTAAGTGCAGTGCATATAGGCACAAGCGCACCTGTTGTTGAATTAAGGGTAATTCCTGATAAATATTGTCCCGATGTTGAGCATGAAATATTAAATAGAGTTTCGGGCCTCATACAAGTTGTTGTATCTTCACAAATTCTTTGTGACATAACTTTGTCTGACACACTAATATCCCCAACCACATCTAATTTCTGTGATGGGGTGTTTGTTCCGATCCCAATATTTCCTGTATTGTCGTTTTTAGCGTTTCCGTTTGCAACATTGCTACTGTTTAAGTGGTCAGACCACAGGGATGCTTGCAATGATAAATGGAAGGCGATTTTATCATCATAGTCATTATATCTGATGCTACTTATAAATTTATTATCTCCATCACAATTTTCTGCCTCTGAACCTGTTGTGGGGCAAGAAGCATTTTTGCCGTAGGACAAAACAACAAAATG
>MEMI01000039.1:2017-8994 GCA_001767915.1 Alphaproteobacteria bacterium RIFCSPHIGHO2_02_FULL_46_13
CGATCCCACGGATCCATAAAATTTGTTTGCACTGTTTCGAATGAAGATATCAGATCTCCCAAATTTTTATCCTTGGGTAATATGCCAATCATAACGCCGCCAACAGGTGTTATGGTGCAGTCTGATCTGCCATAGTTTGTGTCTGTGATGGCTAGATTTCCTCTTGCCGGGCATGGATAGGCTCCGAATGCGGCTCTATACTGAATAATCGCAGTTTTTGCATAGGCCACAACTTTTGTTAATTTTTCTTGCTCAATATTTACTATGTAAGATCTTGCAACGGACAAAAAGGCTACGAGTATTATCCCGCTGATTAATATTACAAATGAGAGCTCTATCAGCGTAAAGCCACCCGATGATTTTGTTGTTAATTGGCGCATATTGGATCTCCGTTAGGTTGAAACCCTTTTATTCCTAAAGGACATGTTGCCAATGGGGTGGTGCGAACAGGGAATGTATAACATGTTTTGTTTGCTGACTGGGTTGCTGGTGCGTATCCGACGCCCTTTAACCCTACATTTAATGGACAATAAAGTGGAGCTGATGGTCCTGCATCTGCCGCAATATCATCAGGTTTAAAGCAATTTGATGAAGACGTGTTGCATATTCTGGGGCTTTTTACTTTGGACTCTGGCGGGGGAACAGCCGGAGCCGTTGGGGGTTGTTGTGTTGCGACCACATTTCCTGTGAGAACAGTTAGTCTCTGGGCGGGGGATGCTGTACCATTTGTTGCTCCTATACCTACGTTTTGAGAGCCAGAGAAATAGGCATTCTTGGCTGCTCCATCATCTCTGGGGGTCCATAATCTTCCGAAAACAGAAGTTTTAAAAGCAACTGAATCGTCGTAAAAGCTATCCCCAGTACCCTCGAACGTTGATCTTTCTTGAATGGTCGATGCTGTTTTGAATAAAGCTCTAACGTATCCGATATGGCCACCGCCACTGGCATGGTATTTACATTGATATTGGTTCCCAAATTCAGCCCTTGGTATGCCTGGTGCACCCACGCTACTGCCTGGGCATGGGTTGAGAGTAAGGCTTGGGCCTAAAAGCGTACCGTTCGGAGTCCATCCCCCAAATCCATTACGTCCATGACTTACTATTGCAAAATGAGCGTTTGAGTATTTTGTAGAGTTGCTTGGGTCTGCTATGGTAATTACACCTCCAGAGTCACTGAAAGTTGCCCTATTCGTTAAGATTCTAGTGACGATGTAAGTAAATTTATGTCCGTATTCGTCCAACCCTTTTTCAGGGGGGAGGCCCAAAACAGAAACTGGTAATGCCCCCACATAGACTTGGGCATTTACTGAGGATGGAAAACTGTAATCATTCCAAGAAGCCCAGTTAAATCTAGGGCGGCAAATCACCCCATTGTTTGCCCCTGCTGTCTGTCCTTCTGCCCCGCTTATTGCACAGGCTGAAGGAATTTCAGGACTCATGGCGGGAAGCACTTCGGGATAACCTGCGGGCATAAATACTTTTGGGTCATTTATCGCAAGTCTTGGCCCTGCCGGTACTGGATATGCGCCATTTTCGAGGGCATAATTGGTCAGCGCGTTTGCCAGATCAATTGTTGTACCATTATGTGCGGAAATCTCCTTGGATTTTCTTTCAAGCGACATCACCTGCAGAGCGGGAATAAGTAATAGTGAAAAAATAATCAGGAGAATACAGACCTCTATCAGTGTAAGTCCCGATTCGGCGTGATAGTCAAAACCTGCAGATTCCCTTTTATTATCCATAGAGCCACTCCTTACTTAGAGTATATCACAATTAGTTAAAATTCGTATAATATTAGGATTCAGGCCAGAGTAAGGACTAAAAAGTATGGGTTATTTGGGGCGGTAAAGAGCGAAGTGGATAAGTGATTCTAAGGTAGCCTTAAGTGGAGTTGGGGGTAGGGCAGAAAGTGATTGAATCCCCGCATCGACATAAGAGTGAGCCAATTCGAGAGCCTTTTCGTCCGCTTTGTGGGATTTGATGATGGATTTGGCGGTTTCGAGGTCGGATTCGGACTGGTTATGGTCTTCGAAGGTGCGTTTCCAGAAAGATTTCTCGTCCGGAGTGGCGTTTTGGAGGGCGTAAATCACCGGAGAGGTCATTTTGCCCTCGCGGAAGTCATCGCCCACGGTTTTGCCCAATTGGGCTTCGTCGGCTTGATAGTCCAGCAGGTCATCGGCGATCTGGAAGACCATGCCTAAATGATGGCCGTAATCTTTCAGAGCCTTTTGGATAGATTCGGGCTGTCCCGCGATCACGGGGCCGATTTCGCAGGCGGCGGCGAATAGGACGGCGGTTTTGGCGGCAATGACCTCTAAATATTGATCCAGAGTGGTCTCCAGCTTGCTTTGGATCGAGAGTTGGAGGACTTCGCCTTCGGTAATGACTGCGGCGGCGTTGGAGAGGATGCGGAGAACGTCAATCGAGCCGTCTTCGACCATCAATTCGAATGCACGTGAAAAGAGAAAGTCGCCGACCAAGACACTGGATTGATTGCCAAAAACGGTATTGGCGGATGGTTTGCCGCGCCGTTGGTCGCTTTCGTCCACCACGTCGTCATGGAGGAGGGTGGCGGTATGGATAAATTCAACCGCCGCTGCCAAACGGTATGGGCGTGTTGTCTCGGTATCAAAAAGGCGTGTGGCCGCAAGGGTCATCAGCGGACGGATACGTTTCCCGCCAGAGGCGATCAGGTAACCCGCCAATTGGGGGATCAGCGGAACGCTTGATTGCATGTTCTCGATAATCAATGCATTGACGGCGTTCATGTCGGCCTTCATCGCCGCTGATAAGTCGTCAAGCGCGGATGGGGTCGCAGTCAGGTCAGGCATTTTTACGGCTAAAGTCATAAATAGGCTTATAGCCTGTCAACATAGAGTTGCCAAGATGTCCTTTGACCCTTACAACCATTTTTATGAATGTAGAATTACCACCCACCATCCGGACTGTCCTTGAAAGCCAGATTTTGGAGAAATATCCGCTATCCGCCTTGACCCAAGCGGCGGGGGAAGTCTCGTCCCGTTACCGTCGTGAGGGGCAAGGTCATAATTTTCAGATCACGAGTGAGGTTGAGGCTTTATCATACCTCGCCGCACGGATGCCCGCGACATTTGCCGCCAATACGATGGTCATGTCGGCGATTGCCAAGTTATATCCCGCATTTGCCCCGACATCGGTTTTAGATATTGGCGCAGGCCCCGGCACATCGACCATTGCCGCCCGTCAATATTTTGACAGTGTCGAAACTGCGCAGTTGGTTGAACCGAATTATCATTTGAAAAAAGCGGGGGTTGATTATTTGTCCGCGCCGCTTGGCAATGTCACATGGACTGCCGGAAAGTTAGAGGAGTTCAAGACACAGAACGCCCATGACTTAGTGATTGTATCATATGTCCTGAATGAAATTGAACCAAAAAAGTTAGGATCATTGGTTGAAAAATTATGGGCGGCTTGTTCAGGCGTTCTGATGATATTGGAACCCGGAACACCGCAGGGAGCAGGGGTTATTCAGGCAGTCAGGGATTTAGCGATCACCCAGAATATCAATATCCTTGCGCCGTGTCCGCATTCGGGTGAATGTCCGTTGGCGGGGATTGAAACACGGTGGTGTCATTTCTCAGTGCGCACCAGTCGATCAAAACTGCATAAAGTTTTGAAAGGTGGTGATGCGGGATTTGAGGACGAGAAATTCTCGTATATCGTTTTATCGCGCGAGGCAACAACGCCGCAGAAATACCGCATCATCGGGCATCCGTCTGGCACGAAGTTGCGCGAGGTGCAGGTTTGTAGTCCGAATGGGGCAGAGACTTTGCAAGTTTCAAAATCACATCCGTTGCATAAATTATCCAAAAAACTGGAATGGGGGGATGGCTTTGACCTCTGATACCGAGATCACAGTCCTTGGGCAGAAAGTCCGCTTATTACAACCCGCTGAGGGCGGGTTCCGCACGTCACTCGACAGTGTGATGCTGGCGGCGGCATGTCCTGCGAAAGATGGTGACCATGTTCTTGATCTGGGGTGTGGCGTTGGCGGGGCTTCGTTCTGTCTGTTATACCGATTGCCGACTGCCAAGTTGACGGGCATCGAGTGGGAGCAGACTTATCTGGATTTAGCCATCCGCAATGCTGCATTAAATGGTGTGAGCGAGAGATCCAGTTTTATCCATTCCGATATTCGAGATTATAAGGTCGATGGCAACGTCCCGATCTATGACCATGTCATGGTTAACCCGCCGTTTAGCGAGGCGGGGACATATATGCAATCGCCCGACCCGATCAAGGCTAAGGCCTTGGGTCATATTGATAAAGACCTGACCCTTGAAGACTGGGTGATGGCGGCGCATCGTCTGGTGAAATCAAAGGGGTCATTCACGATCATTTATCCGACCACCGGCGTTGATCGCATTATCCGCGCCATGGGGAAACGATTTGGAGCGATTGAGATTATTCCGTTATGGCCGCGCGTTGGCGTTGACAGCAAACGCGTCATCATCCGCGCCATCAAAGACCGCCAGACACCGAGCTGTATCAAGTCCGGTATTGTCCTTCATCAAGAGGACGGGAGTTATACAGACGCGGCGGAGGCGGTATTGCGGGAGGTTCAGCCTTTGGTTTAAGTGGCCTTTCCCTCACCCAACCCTCTCCCGCGGGGAGAGGGCTTTTTTGTTTTTTATTTACGATGTTTGTTCAAATAGAAACCGCCCGATCGTAAGACAGGGCGGTTTGCTAAATTATATAGTTGTTTAAGAACTAAGCAGCAGTTTCTTCGGCTGGTGCTTGGGCAGCAGCGAGGTCGGCTTCGGCTTGTTCTTTTGCGGCTTTGCGGGCGTCGGCTTTGTGGTCGACGATTGCAGCTTTACCGGTTTTTTCCTGTGTTGCAGCTTCAGCAGCGGAGCGTGCAATGTTCAATGTGATTTGAACTTTGACTTCCGGGTGAAGGATGATTTTTACAGGGAACAGACCGATGGTTTTGAATGCATCGTTCAGGTCAACTTGGTTACGAGCGATCGTGATTTGTGCGTTTGCAGCAAGTGCATCGGCGATATCACGGCTTGCGACAGAACCGTACAAGCTACCAGCTTCGGAAGCCTGACGAATGATCATCAGTTTCAAGCCTTCGAGTTTGGTTGCAACTTTTTGTGCTTCGGCTTTGCGTTCGTTGTTCAGTTTTTCGAGAGCAGCGCGTTGGGCTTCGAAATACGCCAAGTTTTCTTTGGTTGCACGGAGAGCTTTGCGTTGTGGCAAAAGGAAGTTACGAGCGTAACCTGGTTTTACTTTAACAACATCACCCATTTTACCGAGTTTTTCGACGCGTTCGAGAAGAATGATTTCTGTAGGCATAATTTATAACTCCTTCTCAATTATTCCGCGTTGTCGCGGCTTGGACGGTCACTACGATCATTTGAATATGAGCGTTCTGGACGATCAAAAGAGCGTTCAGGGCGTGGGCCGCGTGTGTTTTCCATTTCAGTACGTACATAAGGCATCAAAGCCATGTAGCGGGAACGTTTGATAGCCTGAGCCAATTCACGTTGTTTCTTCTGGCATACAGAAGTAATACGGGAAGGCATCATTTTACCGCGCTCAGACACATAACGTCCAAGTGTACGAACATCTTTCCAGTCAATCGCCTGTGCATCTTTGCCAGAGAACGGGCAGGATTTACGACGTTTGAAGAATGATTTTTTTGCGCCAGCGTCAGCACCATCTGCTGCTGCTTCTGGGCGTTCTGCGCGTTCTGCAGAATTGCGTTCTGGTCTAGCCATTATGCCACCTCTTGTGTGTTGAAATCGCGTTCATCGTTATCATGTTTTGCAATGATTGCAGATGGGCCGGTTGTTGGAGCATCAAGTTTAATGGACATGTAACGAACGATATCTTCGTTGTTGCGCATCAAGCGTTCCATTTCGATTACTGCAGGAGCAGGGCAATCGGATTCGATCAAGGTGTAGTGACCTTTTTTCGATTTGTTGATGATGTATGCGAAAGTACGCAGACCCCATTGTTCGGTTTTCAGGATTTTTCCGCCCATGTCGGTCAGAACTTTTGAATAATCCTTGGTCAATTGCTCAACTTGAGCGACGCCAAGGTCTTGACGTGTGATAAACACTGTCTCGTATATAGGCATGTTAGTCTCCTTCTGGATTCAGCCTCGTAGCACCATTGCCCGAGTGAAGCCGACACCAGCCTAATGGCATCAGCAAGGTTAGTGGGGGTGTTTTAACCAGATTTGCGGGGGCTTTGCAAGGGATTTCTTGTGTCTTATAGAATTTAAGTTGTTCACATATTCGTTCACACGAAGGCGCCAAGTAGCACAAAGGACGCGAAGGTTTTATACGATTGCGTTTTTGCGTATGTTTTTATTAGAATTCTTGGCGTTCTTTGTGAGGCGAAGCCCTTTGTGTCTTCGTGTGAACGGATTAACGTAAGGTGTGTAAAGCGTTTTTATGTGTTTTGCCATTAATCATCGCTTAAACTGGTGAAAAAATCGAACATTTCTTGTGCTTGTGACTTTTTTCGGGGGGTATGAACCCGTTTTCGTTTTTCATGGAGCGGGTGGACGGCGAAATAAGGGTAAAAAGCCATTCTGTCAGGGCGAAAAGGGGTTGGTAGTCCGTATTTTTCTATCAGTTCGTTTTCACGTTTTTGATCTTGATAGTTTAAACGGGTTTTGAGTTGTTTAATACGGAGTGCCGCCAAGCGCACATACCAGCCCAAAAGCCGCTTTTCATAGGTAAAACGCCCGTGTTTATAGGAGTTGCGGGAGGATATGAATTTTCCCAGCGCCGAACGCGGCCCCGTGGAACGTGCCCAAGGCCGATAGAGGCGCGCGCGGGTGGCGGCGTCCGCCCGCTGTTGATCAGTCCATTGCCGCATCTTTTTTCTTTTCCATGTTCTTTTCAAAGACGGCATTCGGGATCTTTAAATGGGTCAAGGGAGGGTAATGGTTCATCAATTCAATGGTGTCGCGCATCATCT
>MEMI01000040.1:0-3213 GCA_001767915.1 Alphaproteobacteria bacterium RIFCSPHIGHO2_02_FULL_46_13
AATTGGGATAAAATTTCAGAGAATGCAGGTGATAGATATTTGCTTCACGGCGATAATGATCCCTATGTTCCCCAAACTCATTCCGAATTTCTCCAAGACCAAATTGGTGGTGAACTTATAATTGTTCCCAATGGAGGGCATTTAAATGGCGAGTCTGGATATACTCAATTTGAATTATTGATTAACCTCATCAGCAATCCGCCACAGTCATTTGATTGACATATTTTTTCATCTCTAAAAATAAGTAAATAGATAGATTTGATACTCCCCTCTAAATCTGCTATCTCTTGGCGTATGAAAACAGCCATCATCATCCCTGCCCGTTACGGGTCGACACGGTTTCCCGGAAAGCCCCTTGCCATGCTTGCAGGAAAAACAGTTTTGGAACGTGTTGTGAATATTGCCAAGTCTGTTACCTCACAAATTCCCGATGTGACCTATCATGTCGCAACGGATGATAGTCGTATCGCGGATGTCTGTACCCAGAATGATATTCCGGTGATTATAACCGCAACAGATTTTGAAACGGGGACTGACCGCGTGATGGCGGCCGTCAATACACTTCCTGAACCTCCTGATTTTATTATCAATCTGCAAGGGGATGCACCTTTCACCCCTGCGGATTTTGTGATTGAACTAATTAGTGCGTACAAAAAAAATCCCGTTGCCGATATCGTGACCCCCGTTGTTCAATTATCGTGGGCAGAGCTGGACGAATTACGCGCCCATAAAATCAAAACGCCTTTTAGTGGTACAACAGCCATCCTCGGCGCTGACCTTCGCGCCATCTGGTTTTCGAAAAATATTATTCCTGCCATCCGTAAGGAAGAAAAAATGCGCCTGCTGGATAATTTATCGCCTGTCTATCGCCATATTGGCCTCTATGGCTATGCATACCATGCCCTACAAAAATACGTTACTCTTTCCCTATCCCATTACGAACAATTGGAAGGGTTGGAACAACTCCGCGCTCTTGAAAACGGTATGACCATTCAAACCGTGATTGTTGATTACGCAGGTCGTCCCGCCATGACAGGAATTGATAGCCCCGAAGATTTAGAACGGGCGGAAGCACTCCTCTCATGACCACAACCATTATCATCGCCCGCCACGGCAACACTTTTAACCCCGACCAAACACCAACCCGCGTTGGTGCGCGCACCGATTTGCCGTTGGTTGAAAGTGGCGAAGACCAAGCCCTTCGTTTAGGCCATCATCTGAAATCAGAACATCTGATCCCCGATGCCGTTTATACATCGACATTGCGGCGGACAATTGATACCGCAAGGCTAGCCTGTGTCGCCATGATGTGCCCAGCGCCGAATACTCCGCTTCCCTTCCTCAATGAAATTGATTACGGCGCTGACGAAAATAAACCTGAGCCAGAGGTGCGTGCGCGTCTCGGCGAAGATACCCTCAAACAATGGGATGAACTGGGCATCATGCCCGCCGAATGGTCACCCCGTCCCGATGTGATTATCAAAGGCTGGCAAGATTTTCTAAACACTTGCGAAGCAGAACATAAAGAGCAAATCATTCTGGTCATCACCAGCAACGGCATCGCCCGTTTTGCCCTCAACTGCGCTGAAAATGGCGAAGCCTGCCAACTCAAACTCTCGACAGGGTCATATGGTATTCTAAAATATGATGACAAATGGGTTGTAACCGACTGGAATATCAAGCCCTAATATGCTTAAATAACCCCATGTTAAATTACATCCTCCGCCGTCTGGCACTTATGATTCCGACTGTGCTCGGGATATTGTTGATTAGTTTCGTGATTATCCAGTTCGTACCGGGCGGGCCGGTTGAGCGGATGATTGCGCAATTGCAAGGGCATAACGCGGATGCGACTTCCCGTTTCTCGGGCGGCGGGTCTGAAACCGCGAACGCCACCATGAACGCAACCCAGATGACAGGGCAAAGTTCAACCTATCGCGGCGCGCAGGGGCTTGATCCGGAATTCGTCAAACAACTCGAAAAAATGTACGGGTTTGACAAACCTGCCTATGAACGTTTTTTTATCATGCTGAAAAATTATCTGACGTTTGATCTGGGGACGAGCTATTACCGCGATATTAAAGTCACCGACCTGATCAAGGAAAAGATGCCCGTGTCGATTTCTCTGGGGCTGTGGTCAACACTCCTCATCTATCTGATTTGCATTCCTTTGGGGATCAAGAAAGCCGTGAAAGACGGCCAAAGCTTTGACATCTGGACATCTGCGGCCATCTTTGTGGGGTACGCCATCCCGTCTTTTTTATTCGCTATTCTGTTGATTATCGTCTTTGCAGGTGGGCGTTATTTTGACTGGTTCCCCTTGCGCGGCATTGTGTCGGATGATTGGGCAACCTACCCATGGTGGAAACAGGCGCTCGATTATATGTGGCACATGACCCTCCCCGTCCTCGCGGTGGTGATTTCCGGTTTTGCGGGTCTGACCATGCTCACCAAAAATTCCTTCCTTGATGAAATCAATAAACAATATGTACTGACCGCGCGCGCCAAAGGCCTATCCGAAAACAAAGTCCTCTATGGTCACATCTTCCGGAATGCAATGTTGATTGTGATTGCGGGATTCCCGTCTGCGTTCATGCATATCTTTTTCACAGGATCATTGTTGATCGAGGTTATTTTCTCCCTCGATGGTCTGGGGCTATTAGGATACGAATCCATCATCAACCGCGATTATCCGGTCGTCCTCGGCACACTCTATATCTACGCCCTGATCGGCCTCGTCATGACCCTCCTCCGCGACATTATCTATGTCCTTGTTGATCCACGTATTAATTTTGAAGGGGCGCAAAATGGTTAATTTATCCCCCGTGACCCGCCGTCGCATTGCCCAGTTTAAAGCCAATAAACGTGGTTATTGGTCGTTGTGGATATTTATGGCGTTTTTTGTGTTGGCGTTATCCGCCAATATTATTGCCAATTCAAAACCTTTGCTCGTATCTTATAAAAGCGGGCTATATACCCCGTTTTTAAATTCCTATGCTGAAACAACATTCGGCGGGGAGTTCGAGACAGAGACAGATTACCGTGACCCGTTTGTCCAAGACCTGATTAAAAAAGATGGCTGGATGGTCTGGCCGCCTGTGAAATATTCATACGATACGATCAATTATAATTTGCCGACTCCTGCCCCGTCCGCACCAACCACCGATAATTTATTGGGGACGGACGACCAAGGGCGCGACGTGTTCGCGCGCG
>MEMI01000040.1:3221-58226 GCA_001767915.1 Alphaproteobacteria bacterium RIFCSPHIGHO2_02_FULL_46_13
TCTCTTCGGCCTTGCCTTGACCATCTTCTCGTCCCTGATTGGCGTGACGGCGGGTGCGTTCCAAGGATTCTACGGCGGTAAAGTTGATTTGATTGCTCAACGCTTTATCGAGATTTGGTCGTCGATGCCGTCCCTTTATATCCTGATTATTTTCTCGGCTTTATTTGCGCCAGGTTTCTGGACACTACTTTTGATCCTGCTTCTTTTCTCGTGGACGCATTTAGTGGATGTTGTGCGTGCGGAATTTTTGCGCGCCCGCAGTCTTGATTATGTTCGGGCCGCGCGCGCCCTTGGCGTTGGCAATTTCACCCTGATGCGCCGTCATATCCTCCCGAATGCGATTGTCGCCACACTCACCATGATGCCGTTTGTGTTGACGGGGTCGATTACCGCGCTCACATCCCTCGATTTCTTGGGGCTTGGCCTGCCCCCAGGGTCGCCATCTCTCGGTGAATTACTGGCGCAGGGGAAAAATAA
The DNA here is from genome assembly GCA_001767915.1 of Alphaproteobacteria bacterium RIFCSPHIGHO2_02_FULL_46_13. Classification (GTDB taxonomy): domain Bacteria; phylum Pseudomonadota; class Alphaproteobacteria; order Micavibrionales; family Micavibrionaceae; genus UBA1573. Next base: position 3,699 of record MEMI01000040.1, read on the forward strand.
TATTCAGGCACCGTGGCTAGGCATCACTGCCTTCGTCTCCTTGGCCTTTATGTTGACCTTGTTGACCTTTATCGGGGAAGCGGTCAGGGATGCTTTTGACCCACGCAAAACGAAACTCTGAAAATATAATTTGACAGCCCCCCCTCTGATGTAGTTTCATAGATTTATGAACATAATCGTACACCATATTTGTCTCGGTTCACGACGACCCGCTACTCGATCTCTACAGTAGCGGATGAAAATCTTTAATTTTTTTCTCCGCATTTTATCTAAAAATTCGGATGATAAAAAGATTTAAAGATGACCCAAAACCTTAGCCACGCACATGCAAACGCCGCCGCCTTTTTTCAGGTAGAATATTTGGAACAAAAAGATATTCCGTCAGCTTTATCCCTGATTGAAAGAATCCGTACGTCTGGCACTCTCCAGCAGAACTATCATTTGAAACCCAGAACCGCTGACGAATTGATACAACTTCTGAAAGATGGATATCCCCTCTTGGGTATCAAGAATGAGGAGGGCGAATTAGCCGCGTTTACAAGCATATCCCCACTCGATGGTGATGATAATAGCTTTATCCTACGCTCGCTCTGCACCTCACCTGATTCCAAAGGACAAGGATTTGCAAAAAAATTACTGACCGCCGCACTCAACTGGATGAATCAAAATGGCGGCGGAAACCTTACCGCCCGTGTCGCCCAGAATAACACTGATAGCTTGGCCATATTCTTAAAATCAGGCTTTCATCAAGCCGATCTATTATGGGATGACAAAGAAAAATATATGGTCTGTATCATGGCTCAGCAATGCCCCAACCATGCAGAGAGTATTCCCGTCCCTGACTATTACCAAAGAATGCTTTAGAGAGAAAAAATAAATATCTGGTGAATATCTGATCAAAAAAACTATGGTGCCCCTGGTCGGAGTCGAACCAACACGAGTCTCCCCACTTGATTTTGAGTCAAGCGCGTCTACCAATTTCGCCACAGGGGCACACCTAGTTTTGATTAAGGACTTGCCTTAAGCACCCAGAACATACAGATTATAAATCTATAATCAAGTATTTTTTATCGGATTTATAAATCATGTCATTTTTTCTCTGCAAAGCCTTGAAAATCAGTCATTTTAGTATGATCCCCAGCCAGTATGTGGCGTTGGGTATCGTTTTGATGTCGATTTTGGCTTTGGCGGGGGCGCTCACCGCACAGTACGGCTTTAATCTCCGCCCCTGTGAACTCTGCCTGATTCAGCGCGTGCCGTTTGTCCTGACGATTATTTTGGCGATTCTGGCCTATTTCTGGGATGCAAAGCGAATCCCGTTGATTGCTCTCTCGGGTGTTGCCTATCTCGTCAATTCAGGGATCGCCCTCTTCCACTCCGGCGTTGAACGGAAATGGTGGGCGGGCTTAACCGGATGCACCACCCCCGATATGTCCGGCTCCATCGAAGACCTGATGAAACGCATCCAAGAAACCGCCGTCGTCCGCTGCGACGAAATCCCATGGAGCTTTCTGGGGCTGTCTATGGCGAATTATAATGTGGTGTTTTGTTTGGGGCTTGGCGCGCTGTGCTTATATATTGCGTATCAATCAGTGCGGCTCGGAACCAGGTGATGCATCGGGCGTATCAACAATAATAGCCCGCACCCCGCGTCTAAATTTCGCTACAGCCAACATTCTGTTTACAGCAGATGCGGCATCCGAAAATCGGTCATGAATTCTTGAAATTTCTGCGTCTGTTGCGTTATCGACAACTAAACCCTGCCCGTCAGCGGCAGGAGTAAAGGCGACTTCAATGGTTCGCCCCTGTGAACGATCAGTTTCAATGAGATGTTTCATGTTTTTCCCTGTTTTTTTTATGTTTATCTTAAAAAGCTATCATTTCCAGAAAATTTCACAAGTTTTTCTTCCATTTCCATATTTATCATGCTAAAACCATGAAAATAAAAACTTTAACATATTAAAAAGGTAAGTTATGAACACGCAGCCCCTTAATAAGATCAAGATTGGTAGCTTCATAAACACCAGCATGGACGAAAACGACCCGATCCAGCTTGCATTGGTTCACAACACTATTTTTAAAGATGGCAAAGTAATCGGCTTTCATGTCTTTCCAATCTCTTCATATGAAGATCCTTTTAAACCGCCAGAGGGAAGCGATGCTGTAAAGTTGCCGAAATCGGGAAATGACAAATTTCCGCTTTTGCCCGGATTCACCTATTACATAGAGCGCAAACGAAGTGATTTTCTGACAGCCCAAGCAGAGTTGCTCGTTTATGAACCAACGGACAAGAGACACTTTATCAATGATTTCTTAAGCGCACGCGATAAAGAAATCCTCTCGGCGATTCAAAGACAAAGAGATGCACAAAAAATAATTGTTCCTACAGACTTACTCCCAACGCATGTCAAAAAAGCCAGACAGCCTAAAAATGGGAGCTTGCGTGACATTGAGATTGATAAACTTGTAAATATTCCTGAACTACAACTCAGCGAAAATACAAAAGTTTTTCTTGAATCTTTGGGCATTAAACGTCTTAGAACTGCCTATAGTTTAGTAACTGCAAAAGGTGATGATTATGCGCGCTTGAAAAATATTTTCGAACAGACGTCACAGCCACAAGATTTAAGTACCTTCAGAGATGAAGTTAGAACTATTTGGTCTAAATTTCTTCCACTGACCATGGAAGCAAATGAATATTTTTCTGCTCAAGACATAAATTTTACAGAGGAAGAAAAGAAACCAAAACTTCCCAAAGCTCCTGAGCCTAATATCAGTATTGCTGATGCCTCATCCGAAGGTCTTTCATACTTCGAAGACGAACGTACATCTGATGCTCTGCAAGAACTAGAAATCACAACACTGCGTGAAGCCTATGTACATGCCTCCACCAATACCAAACTACTAAAAGAATCTTTGGAAGATGCGGGTTACAACAAACGCGCCCAGAATGATATTATCGCGGATATTATCTGCACATGGGAATTGTTTGAAGAAAATGTTAAAACTCAACCAGAAGATTTCCCGACAAATATTCGTATTTTTCAACCTGTCTAAAATAAACAACATAAAAAAATGCCGTTATAAAACGGCATTTTTTATATCTCACCACCCAGCGCGATAGTCACCAACACGAAACATCCCACATAAAAAATGTAGAATAGAACGGCGTCTTTACCACTACGGCGTTTTGAAAAATCGAATAAATCTTTTAACATGTAAATCTCCTGCATTTCTTAACTCCCATCACATAGCTGACGTATTACCGAAAATGCAACAAATCTTTTGGGGTAAAACCACTAAAAACCTTCTAAATTAAAGAGTTTTTAGCAAATTAACCGCTAGCATTATTGATGAACACAAATTACCTGCCCGCAACAGCATTACTTATTCTCAGCATATGCCTCTCTGTCTATGCTAGCGCACGCGTGAGTGAAGATGCCAAACAAGTTGCTGTTCTTTTCCCAATTCACAATTCACTACAAAAAAACTTTGACCTAGCTAATAAAGCCGACACACTTGTTGTGCGGTCAGGAGGTATTGATCAAGTCCTAATTGTTGAAAAAAAATCCCCGATCGCTACAAAAAAGTTGTACAAGGTTGGAGCAATTGCCATTTTCAATCCACTGATACTAGGCAATTGTATTAATAAATAACTCTACTCTTCTGCGTTCCCAAATAAACATAATCACAAGGAGTTTTGGAATGTCTTCACTAGATAATCCTCGCAATGTCACAGCAAAAGTTCTGATTGCCTTTTTATGGGTTCAGGCGCCTATTTTCGCCTTGCTAGGTATGTTCAAATCAGTTGAGTGGGTAAACGATACTCTTTTTATGCTTGGGTTGGCATTCATTACCACACTCTATTGGAAACTTTCCTCCAATAAAGCATCTGTTCGCTATATCATTTCAGTTGCCACTGTTTTAACACCTGCACTGATGGTTTATATGATGGGCGGAAACTCATGGCAGCTGGACAGCCACATGTATTTCTTTGCAAGCCTTGCTCTCATTGTTGGATTTTGTGACTGGAAAAGTATTACCTTTGCAACGGTCACAATAGCCGTCCACCATTTGGCGTTAAACTTTATCTATTCCTATGCCATTTTCCCCGAAGGGGCTGATTTCGCACGCGTAGTTTTCCATGCCGTCATTGTATTGGTTGAAGCTGGCGTTCTCATCTGGGTTTCCCTGATGCTTGAGAAAACACTCAATGATTCAGATGCAGCCATCGCGGATGCTAAAGCATCTGGGGCTCGCATTGAGCAAATGGCCAAAGAGCAAGATGAGTTACGAAATAGCGGTGAAATCGCACGAAAAGAAACTCTTAAAAGACTGGCTGTAGAGTTGCGCAGCAGCATTGCAAGTTTGGCCGACGAGATTGAAAATGCCGCAAACAAGCTCCAAAGCTCGGCAACAACCATGACACGCAAAGTTGATGAAAATCGGTCAATCACAAATGACGTAAATATGATGACGGGAGAAACGTCAAATACAGTCAATACAGTTGCTTCCGCCGCCGAGGAACTCAATGCATCCATCCAAGAAATTGGTATGCAAGCCAACACCTCGCGCGAGACCTCTGCTACGGCAAGCGAGAGTGCACAGGAAACTGAAGAAAAAGTCAAAGACCTGATAGAAAAAGCCGAAAAAATTGGTGAAGTCATTAATTTGATTAATCAGATTGCAGAGCAAACAAATCTGCTCGCACTGAATGCCACGATTGAAGCTGCAAGAGCTGGCGAAGCCGGAAAAGGGTTTGCAGTTGTTGCATCAGAGGTTAAAAACCTGGCAACTCAAACTGCCCAAGCAACGGAAGACATATCCTTGCAAATTAACCTCATCCAGCAGGTCACGAATGACACGGCAAAATCCATCCAAGGCATTACAAAAATTATTACTTCTGCATCCGGCGCAGCCTCAGCAATCGCTGCAGCGGTTGAGGAGCAATCTTCAGCAACATCGGAAATCGCGCGTAACATTCAATTTGCGGCAGATAGCACGGCGGGGATATCCAGCAATGTTCACTTAATAGCTAAAAACACTGATGAAACAAGGGTAGTGTCTCTTGATGTTAATCAACAGGCTGATAGTTTGAAAATAAGTGCCACCAACCTCCGCGAGAGCCTCAATTTATTTCTCACAAGAATTGAAGCGTCGTAAGACAAAGCTAGAACAAATACAAAAAAGAAGAAGCCGTGATTTCTCACGGCTTCTGTATTTGAGGGGGTAGAAACTTGTTATTCTTTGTCTTTAGACCCATGCATTGTGGTCAATAAGGCAACTGGAACCAACCCTAGGATCAGGGATGTGGTAAATGCCAGATACACGGCAATACCAACCAGAACGATCGAGAATAAATCGCTGGTGAGTTTCCGTCCTGTCAAAATCATACTGGACAGAAGGAGGACAAAGCCCGTACCCAACAGGGTATAGGTGTGACCGCCATCAAAGAAACTTCCAACTTTATCGACCATCCCGATTGACCCGAGGATATACCCCAGAACAGTGGTAAAGCCGATCATCATAATCAGTCCGGTGATATAGAACCAAACTGCATCGGTAACAGAGTGCGTTTTAGTAACATCCAACGATTTTAAAAATCCAAACATGACAACCTCCTGTGTTCGTCGTTTATATTTTGTTTGCCGCGACTTTTATGTTCGAAGAAATCGTACTCAGTTTCCTAATCCACCAACTCTGAGTCCCAATACAGGAAGTCCGACCAACTTTCATGCAAGAAGTTGTGAGGGTGCTTCCGTCCTCGTTCCTGAAGTTCAAATATTGACGGCTCAACAGGCTGCGAAAGAGGATACATCTTGCACTCTTTTGGCAAGAGATTCCCTTTTTTGGAATTGCAGCACTGACAAGCCGTGACAATATTTGTCCAGGCTGTGCGCCCGCCCCGTGATCGCGGAACCACATGGTCGAACGTCAACTCGTCTGTCTTGTGGCGGGTGTTGCAATATTGGCAAGTCCATCCGTCGCGCAAGAAAACATTAAATCTGGTAAAGGCCGGTGCCCGTTGTATCGGCACATATTCTTTCAGGACAATTACCGAAGGCAATTTCATTTCCATTCCGGGGGAGCGAACAACGCGCCCATATTCGGAAAGAACGGTCACCGTTTCACGAAAAATGGCCTTAACAGCTTCCTGCCAAGACCATGTCGAGAGTGGGTAGTAACTGAGAGGGCGGTAGTCGGCATTGAGAACCAGAGCCTGACACCGGTCGAGGGGCATAACCGTATCCCCTGCCCCACATAACGTGGGGGAAAATGTTGGGGAAAAATTTGGTGTAACTAAGTCCACTTCCATCTCCTGTTTTAGGTGTTTTATAAACTTCTAACCTCTGGATTTCCCTTTGATTCTAAGTCTATTCTCACCTAATTCTATTATAACCGATACGATACGACCAGTGTAGAAATTCCTTAATAATTCGTTGACGCATTGCAAGATATTATGTAATTATGTTACGCTTTTGGGTTACAAAGAAACTTAATTATAAAACTTTATGAGGCCTTAAGAAAATTTGCGGTGCATCACAGGGCAAATTGGTGCTATATTCTCCCTATGTCCAAGCCCCTCCGCAAAATTTTACTGATCTTATCTATCATGATTTGCAGTTACCTGACCTTAATGCTGATTATTCACCACAGCAAAGAACTGGCAAAAACAGATTCAGAGGCCACACAATTAAATGCGCCACAAAATTGACACAATCCAATTTCTTCTGTATAGTCATAAGAAATAAAAACAGGGAGTGTGTCATGCCAGTTGGAAGAAATATTGCAATATTAGCTTTTGTTGCCGCCGCAGCTAAATTGGTGGGATTAAATAACGGACTAGAGGTCGAACAAAACCCGCAATCCCCCTCTTATACGCCAACCACATCAAGTTCCGAGCAAATCGGGGATCTATCATTTGTTGAAGCAGCAAGTGCACCAGTGACCGGAGCATCATCTCCTGTCCTCTATAACAGCTTCGCCCCTGAATAGTAACAAAACCCTATCATTCCGCGTCCAATTTTGCTAAGTCTCTGCTTTCAAAATATCAATTTGGCACGGCTATGGCGCGATATAATTACAAAAAACAGACAACCCCTTCCCTTTTTGCACGTTTAATCAAATGGTGCTTTGTACTGGGACTTTGGGCGGCTCTCGTGGTGGGAGGGATTCTCGCATGGTATGCGCGGGAATTGCCGGACATTATCGACAACCCGAAATTCGAACGCAAAGCATCCATCACCGTTCTTGCCAATGACGGCTCAGTCATCGCGCGTTATGGCGATATCAAAGGGCATAACGTCTCTGCCGACCGCATCCCGAAAAATTTAGCCAATGCGATTTTAGCAACTGAAGATAGACGTTTTTATTATCACTTCGGCCTTGACCCAATCGGCTTGGTGCGCGCTGTGTTCGTCAACCTGACGCGTAAAGGCGTGGTTCAAGGTGGATCAACCATCACCCAACAATTGGCCAAAAATTTATTCCTGTCCCAAGAACGTACATTGAAACGCAAATTGCAAGAAGCAATGCTCGCCGTATGGCTGGAACATAAATTGACCAAGGATGAAATTCTGGCCTCCTATATGAACCGCGTTTATCTGGGCGCCGGAACATACGGGGTAGAGGCAGCATCGCGTGTTTACTTTCAAAAGTCTGTTGCCGATCTGAATTTGCAACAGGCGGCAATCCTTGCAGGGCTTTTAAAAGCACCATCCCGCTATTCCCCCCTTTCCAATCCTGAACAATCAGAAAAGCGTGCAAAGGTTGTCTTGGGCGCAATGGTTGATGCAGGCTATATCACAACCAAAGAAGCCGCCAATGCATCCAAAATCAAACTGGATCGCAAGGTTGTATCGGCTATTGGTCAATCCAGCCATTATTTTTCTGACTGGGTCGTTGATAATCTGGACAACGTGATCGGAATACCAAAAGAAGACATCGTTGTTGAAACAACCATGGATCCACAGATTCAAGAATCAACCGCAAATATTTTAAAAACCGAAGTTGAAACCAACGGTAAAAAATTCAATGTCTCTCAATCCGCCTCGATCGTCCTTCGCCCTGACGGAAGCATTGTGGCCTTGGTCGGTGGTGTTGATTATAACAAAAGCGAATATAACCGTGCGACCCAAGGTCTACGCCAACCCGGTTCATCCTTCAAACCTTTTGTGTATCTCGCGGCGATTGAACAAGGGGCGAATGAATATACCCCTGTTCTGGATGCTCCGATTAAAATCGGTAAATACTCGCCTCAGAATTTCGGCAATAAATATTATGGCGATATTACATTGATTGATGCCCTGACCTTATCACTCAATACCGTGTCCGTTCGTATTGCTCAGGCCGTGGGGGTTGATAATGTGATTAACGTCGCACGCCGTGCGGGGATTACGGCTGACCTTGAACCGAACTTGTCACTCGCACTCGGAAGTTCCGAAGTTCCGATGACCGAAATGGCGCAGGCCTATGCGACATTGAATAATGGTGGTTATGCGGTTCAGGCTTACGGGATCCGCACCATTAAAACTGCCGCTGGTAAAGTTCTGTTCGAACATAAAAACGAACCCGCCCCGCGCGTTTTCCGCGACACCGATATTCAGGTATTGACCAATATGATGATGAGTGTCGTTCAAAACGGAACAGGCCAAGGCGCACGTGCCCCCTTCTTTGTGGCCGGAAAAACAGGAACAACACAAGATCACCGCGATGCATGGTTTGACGGATTCTCCCGCGACTATATCGCCGTTGTGTGGTTCGGAAATGATGATAATAGTTCGATGAAATCATCAATGACAGGTGGTGCGGTTCCTGCACGCGCATGGAGAGAAATTATCACCGCCGCCAAAACAGACCCAAGCCCGTCACCATCTCAATTAGTCAAGGGCGACAGCATGATTGAAAATGATTTCTCCCACATGCTCGGAAGCCTGATGTCCGAACCTTTGCCAAGCCTCAGTGAACAAAACCCTGAAGCCCCATCAGGTTCAGGAGCAAACTTTGCCCCCAACTTCACCCCAGATAAACCGGGTGATAAGGTCGGATATAGACGTCTCAACGATTAATGGGCGAATAAAACAATCAATCCAACTGCGATCAGAATGACACCTGCCATTCTGTCCAACCAGAAAAGTGTTTTCGGGTTGCGTAGCCATTTCCCAACGACAGAGATAAGTGCCGCATAAAAAGAAAGTGTTGCAACGAATGTGACAACAATCACAGCGGCAGCCATCGCCATTTGTTCCGCACCTGCCGTTTTTAAATCAATAAAGGCTGGCAGAAAGCTCACAAAAAATAAAAGGTCTTTAGGATTGCCCGCGGTCAATAGAAACCCGCTGGTCATCAATTTTAAACGACTCTCTGGTGCAACCGACTGAATATCTTTCACAGTCGCTTTGGATACCAAAGCCATCATCCCCAGATAGAGAAGATATCCTCCACCCACACATCTTAATATCTGGAAAAGTGTCTGGTGCTGACTGACCAAAACCGCCAAGCCACCCATAGCCATCATGGCGAATACAAAATCCCCAAAGACAATACCCGCAATAAAGAACGCAGTTCTTTTGAACGGAAGATTGATTGACCTTGCGACCGTTGCAAAAACGGCGGGGCCTGGCGATAATCCTAAAATAGCGGTTGCAATCATCAGTGCGATTGCGTTTTCAATACCGAATGTCATACCGCCAATCTACACACCAACTACACGCGTGTAAACATCCCCTCGGCCAAGGTCGGATAACATCTTTTGAAGGCGGCAAATTTATCTTCGCCGATAGATTGCCAATGATGTTGCAAATCTTTCAGTGCGGCACTGGTGAGGCCGACTTCGTGAATGTCGCGCATCATAATATTATCAACCGATTCAAGATAGGATTCAGGGAAAGCCATGCGCGGGGCGCGCAACCCCAAGTCCACCAAGGTTTTGGCAACCACCGCATCTTGAATATCCATCATATCGGCCACGAACTGGGTGGCTGCCAGAATACGAATTTCAGGACGGGATGTCGGTACGGTACGCAAATGACGCATAAACCGTGCGTAAATTTCCATCTCGAATTCGGCCTTCATATCTGTCGGCGGAAAAGGTAATACGATGTTTGTTCCCTCGAAATTATTATCATTACTTTTCATGGCAACCTCCTGTTGGGTTCTCTTAAGTCCACCATTATGGATTCGTATTAACAGAGTCTTAAAACCGCCGATTTGTTCCCGAAAACCGCGCTTTTGCTGTGGATAACTCTTATGCCGACCTGCTGACAAGGGTTGGATAGGTCATACCGAAGGAAGAAAGCTTCTCTTCCCGCATGGCCTGCCAATGATGCCGCAAATCTCTGAGTGCCCGATTGGAATATCCGAAATCATGAATTCCCCGCATCGCCAATTGATCAATAAATTCCAGATACGCTTCAGGAAAGGCCATGCGTGGAGCGCGCAATCCCAGATCAACCAGAATCTTACTGACTTGAATAATCGGGGCTTGCATCATGTCCGCTACAAACTGGATCGCCATGCATATCTTCATATCCAACTGTTGGTTTGAAATAGGACGCATGCACCGCATAAACCTCACATAAACTTCCATTTCAAATTCTGCCTCCACCTGAAGGGGGGGCAAAGGAAGCAATATGTTCGCACACTCAGAATAACCATCGTTTTTTATCATTATAAACCTTCTTTGTTTTGATGCGTCACCATCCTCTATTCTGATTAAAAGAGTCTTAAAATTGTTTTTAAATTGTTTTTTTTATAAGTATTTATTGAATCTAATATAAGTTTCGTTTCGAAACGTATAGTTCCCACAATTCCCGCCACCCCTTATATTATCGGTTGGACGAACAGAATGGCTCTGCTAATCTCTGGTCTATGATTGCCCTCCAGACCCATATCCGCCTTTCTGCCGCCCTGCTCTGCCTACTGGTCTCTCCCGCTTTTGCGGCAGATCATCAACATGGCCTTGCGATGGTGGGGTCACCGTCAATGCCTGAGGGGTTCACCCATTTTAAATACGCCAACCCTGATGCCCCTAAAGGCGGCACGTTTAAACAGGCCATCCTCGGAAATTTTGATACACTCAATCCGTTCAGTTTAAAGGGCACAGCGGCGCAAAGTCTAAATCTTGTCTATGATCGTTTGATGATGCGATCATGGGATGAACCTTTCACGCTTTACCCGCTGATTGCCGAATCGATTGATGTACCGAATGACAGATCATCGATCACCTTCCACCTCAACCCACATGCAAAATTCCAAGACGGATCACCAATCCTTTCGGGTGATGTTTTATTCTCGTTCAATATTTTGAAAGAGAATGGTCGCCCCAATATGCGGAATACTTATAAGATGGTATCGCATGTTGATAAGATTGATGATCGTACAATCAAATTCACCTTGTCGAATGACCGCACCAAAGAAACCGTCATGATCCTCGCCATGATGCCTGTCCTCTCGCAAAAATGGTGGGCGAACAGGGACCTGAATAAAACGATTTTAACACCGCCCAATTCCACAGGGCCGTATCGCATTACGTCGGTTGATATTGGTCGCCGCATTGTCATGGAACGCAACCCCGATTACTGGGCAAAAGATTTGCCCGTTGCCAAAGGCCAATATAATTTTGACCGTATCATTTTTAATTATTTCAAAAATCAAACCAGCGCCTTTGAAAGTTTTAAAGCGGGCGATACAGATATATGGATCGATATGAATCCGGGACACTGGGCAAATGCCTATGACTTCCCCGCGGCCAAAAACCGAAGCGTGATCCGCGAAGAAATCGCCCATCATCGTGTTGAAAAAATGTGGGGCTTTATTTTTAATTCTGCCCGTCCGCCATTTGATGACCGTAATGTCCGCAAAGCCCTCTCACTCGTTCTTGATTACGACTGGATCAATAAAAATATTTTCTACGGACAATATAAAACACTGAACAGTTTCTTTCCCAATTCCTATCTGGCGGCAACAGGACTGCCCAGTGAAGATGAATTGAAATATCTGACACCGTATAAAGATAAACTTCCCGCCGATGTTTTTGGATCAGCATGGACGCCTCCCGCCACAGGAAGCCAATCATCCATTCGCACCAACCGCCTTGCGGCGGATAAACTCCTCACCTCTGCGGGCTGGGTCATTCGGGATGGTGTTCGCGTCAATGCCAAAACGGCTAAGGCTCTTGATTTTGAAATCCTGATCGGATCACCGGACGAAGAAAAATTGGCACTCGCCTTTAAACGCTCTCTCGCTGGTTTGGGGATAAATGTTAAACTGCGGATACTGGATGCCGCTGCGTTCCAATCGCGCCTCAGTGACTATGATTACGATATGATGCTGTATAACTGGCAAAACACTCTCTCCCCGGGATCAGAGCAAGCCGTCTATTGGGGATGCGCCGCCGCATCCCAAAAAGGCCGTTTTAACTATGCCCAGATTTGCAACCCTGCCATTGATAATCTGGTGACCATTATCCCCAACTCCAAGACAAGCGAAGAAATGACCTCTGCCGTACGGGCGCTTGACCGTATTTTGATGTCTGAAAGCTATGTGATTCCCCTTTTCTATACAGGACGGGATTTTGTGGCCTCTTGGAACAGAATTTCGCACCCTGAAAAGCCCTCTCTCTATGGGAATATCATGGAAAGCTGGTGGTATTCGGGAGAAAATTCAAAATCTGTAAATCAGCATTGAGGAAATTGGAAAACCCTGTTATTCTATCGGAACTTAATTTTTAATCTGTCAAATCAGGTCTTATAATGAAATATACATCCCTTCTCCTTTTGTCAGCATTCTCTGTTTTGTCCCTCGCGGCCTGCACAGACATGAACAAAGAATTAGACGAAAACGCTCGTTACTGGCAACGCCGCGACACAACCGATGCGATTTACCAGCAAGGGCCGAAGGCACAACAAATGTTGTTCCAAGATATCGCGTTCTGTACCGCGTCGATTAATGAAATGCAAAGAATGGGCGCTATCCGCGAAGCTGTACCTCCTGAAACATTCGACAGCAACGGTTCGCCACTTGCCCCTGATTCTCCGGATGCCCGCCTTGCAAATTGGGACACCCCGAAACGTAATGGTTATATGCGCACCGAATATTATGATTACACAGATTTCGAAGGCTGCATGGATAACAAAGGCTGGGAACGCACAAAATACAACAACTATAGAACAGTTGACCGCGCCCGTGATACTTATATCGACACGATTGGGGCTGAGCGATACCGCTCTACAATGGCCGCCAAAACCAAGTCTCGCGGTTACAACGAATAATTTTAAACCCCCTCGCAAAGGGGGTTTAGCTTTTCTGGCCTGCGAATCGCCTCTCATGCGACCCATCTGGCTAACCCCTTCATATATAAAGCAAAAACCAATTTAATAAAAAGCTGTCTCATCCCCATATTGGCTATAGACATTTCAGATAAACTTGACTATAACCTTCCACACTTACCGATACTTCTAAAGTGCCTGTGTAGCTCAGTCGGTAGAGCAAGCGATTGAAAATCGCTGTGTCGCTGGTTCGATTCCGGCCACAGGCACCATCTTTCCCCCGACCATCCCGACAACTTGTATTTCACCGCTGTGATGTTAATATCGGGCATGACCCCATTTATCATATCCCCCAATTTGACTGGCCTTGTGTTTGTAATCGGCAAAGACGCATCGACCTTTCTGCAGAACCTGATCACCAACGATATTGAATTGCTGGCGACACAGGACATCATCCACGCCTGCCTACTGACGCCGCAGGGTAAATATCTCCACGACTTTTATATCCGCCGTATTGATGGCGGATATGCGATTGCATGCGAAGGTGGCGCGCGGTGCGAAGATCTCGTCCGCCGCCTGAAAATTTATAAACTCCGCGCGGATGTCACAATCGAAACCAAATTCGTTGGAACCGATGACTGGGTGAGCGAAGATGATGACGAATATAAAATGTGGGATGCCGACCGCATTGAAAAATCTTTACCCGACGGCTCGCGCGATGCCGAAATCGGCGTATCCACCTTGGCTGAACTGAATCTGGATGAAAGCACTGTGTCCTACACCAAGGGGTGTTATATCGGACAGGAACTGGTCGCCCGTATGCACAACCGCAATCTGGGCAAGAAACATCTGGTCGGCGTTGAATTTAAAGATACCCCGCCCGCCCATGGCACAGAGATCGATGGCTTCGGCCTGATGCGATCTTCTTGCGGAAAAAAGGGGTTGATCCTGATGGCGCGTGAAACCGAAGAACTGATTAAACAAGGGAAAATTGACAATGCTCCGTTTCGCCTTCTGGGACTGTGATAATACCCTTGTTGAAAATGCCCCGTTGCATTGGAAGAAACATGAAACCATCCTGTTAAAGCATGGCTACACATTATCGCCCGATGTGAAACATACTTTCTATCAAAATAACGGTAATCAAAACTGGCAATGGATGGTTGAAAATATCGGCCTGACCATTCCATGCGAAGACTATTTGAAAGAAGTCGATGCATGGTATCACGCCAATGTGCATGAGGTTCCTTTTCGTGGCGGTGTTCCGTGGGCACTCGACTATTTCAAGACCCATGGCGTTAAACAATGCGTGGTCACCAACGCCCGCCGTTCATCGGTTGAACCGATGCTGAATGTCAAAGGCATTTCCCCCTATTTTGAATTTGCGTGGTGCAAAGAAAATTATTCGGCACGCAAACCCGACCCCATGCCCTATTTAACTGCTCTTGAAAATATGGAACGCCTGACAGGCCAAAAAATTGATAAATCCGAATGTCTGGCAATTGAAGATGACCCTCTGGGCGTCACCGCAGCGCATTTGGCGGGGCTCCCCGTTATTCAACGCCGCTACGAACGCGATGAAACCCCGTCCCCGCACGCCGACATTTCCGTCTTTGATGAAGATGACTTTATCGCGGCGATCCTTAATATGTCATTATCTACCGATTAAAAATAAAATTTATCTTTTACACTGGAGTCTTACATGAAACTCATGGTTCTTAACCTACCCCGTGACTTTACCGAACAAGCATTGGCTGAACTTTTCAAATGGTACGGCAATATCAAATCATGCGACTTGATATTGGATGAAACCACAGGAAAATCAAAAGGCTTTGGTTTTGTTGAAATGGCTCTCGCACATGAAGGGCAGAAAGCCGTCGCAGCCCTTCACGGCAAGCAGATCGGCAAGGGAAAAATCCGCGTTAAAGAAGCATAAACAAGGTAGTCATTTCAAATAAATTTATTCATATCAACCTCTTGTGTTGATTATAAAATATTTAAAACTTTCTTCTTTGACTCTGATACTTCCGCCTCGCGTAAATATAATGGTGTCGGCGCGATACTTGGATCATATCCTGTTTGTCCCATATATTTTTCTGCGCCCATTTTTGCAAGAGTCAGAATATCCGGCACAATATCCTTGATGATTGAGCCTTGATAATTTTCGACATCTTCCATGCTCCAGATTTTAGGATCAGTCCCCTCACCGACCTGTCCGTAAAAATCATCGCGCTTCGTATCGATTAAAAACAAAGTGTGTTGATTATCCGGATACACGCGTGCGATGACGTCCAGAGTTGACAATCCTAACACAGGAATATTCAGAGCCAGCCCCAAAGTTTTTGCCGTTGCCAACCCGATTCGAACCCCTGTGAATGACCCCGGCCCGCGTGTGACAACAATAGAACCGATCTCTTTCATCGTTAAATTCGCCTCTTGGACGACATTTTCGACCATAGGAATCAAAAATTCGGCCTGCCCACGGTCAGTTTCCATTCGTTTTTGATAAAAAGCGGATGTTTCCGTATTCAAAATAGCTACGGAACAGCCATTTACCGAGACATCAATTGCCAAAACATGCATTTTTTCTACTTTTTTCAAGAGGTTATTGCCAGTAAGGTTTGGGACGATTATAGTCACCCCATCATGTACTGCAAGTTGATACTCGTTTCCTTAAGCCTTATTTCAACCATGTTCTATGGGGTTATGGGCGCAAGGGCAGAAACCACACCCGAAGATTTGAATTCTGCGGTCGTCTACGCTTATTTCCGCGTCGGGGATGATGACCGTGCCGTACCGGGCATTTCCACTGATGATTTTAAATTACAAATTGATGAAATCACCAATCCGGACAATGACTATAATCTGGTGTCCGTTGATACGATTTTAAAGGCACAGGATAACAATTCCCCTCTGCCCCCTCGCTCTATCTCCCTGACATTCGAAGGGAGCGACAGCTCGTTCATCCGAAATGCCTTTCCACTTTTAAAAGACAATAACATTCCCTTCACCCTGTTCATATCGGCTGGCCTGATTGACCAAGCGGAAAAAACAGGCGACACCTCTATCCTTACATGGAACGATGTGCGGACGATTGCAAAATCAAATCTGGCAACCATCGGCATGACATCCTATGCCTATAATCATGTGGATGATAAAAATGCAGAATCCTTGGCAGCCGACACAAACCGCGCCCGCGAACGATTCCGTACCGAAATGAAAACCGAGCCGCGCTATTTCTCCTATCCCTATGGCGAAACGACACGCGACTATTTAAATGTCATCTCAAAACAAGGATTCGTGGCAAGCTTCGGCCAACAATCCGGTGCCATCGGAAAATCCAGCCCGCGGTCAATTCTTCCGCGATATACAGTTGTCGATAGTTTCACCGACCTTGACCGTTTCAAAATGACGGCACTGTCCCTTCCGTTTCCGGTTTCTGATATAGAACCATCAACGACCGTCATCACCACCAACCCACCCCATCCCGGGTTTACGGTCAGTTCAGAAATTTCCGATACTGATTTGAAAAAGATGAAATGCTTTGCATCAGGCATTGATAAACTAGACATTGAGAAAATTGGCGCCCGCCATTTCGAAATCCGCTTCTCGAACGCATTCGAAGACAGCAAAGGCCGTTTAAACTGCACTCTTCCGGCCGCACCATTAGATGGAACAGACGAACCGCGTTGGCGTTGGCTGGGATTTTTGTTTGCGATACCTGACGGGACTTAATCCGGCACGGCGCGGACTTCCAATACATCCGGCACAAAATGCCGTAACATATTTTCAATGCCTGATTTCAATGTCATGGTTGAACTGGGGCAACCTGCACACGCTCCGCGCATTTTCAGGAAGACGATGCCTTTCTCGAAACTATGAAAGACAATATCGCCACCATCTTTGGCAACGGCGGGGCGAACACGTTCATCGAGAATAGATTTAATTTTTTTGACCGTCTCAGAATCTTCATCACCTGATACATCATCATCCGCCGTATCATTCATCAATGGTTTGTTCATGCTGAATTGTTCGAACAAAATGCCCAAGATATATGTCTTGATATCCGACCAATCGACGATATCCGCTTTGGTGATTGATATAAAATCGGCGCCATAGAAAACACCCTTTACCCCGTCCACTTCGAACAAACGGACAGCCAAGGGGGACTTGGCTGCGGCTTCTTCAGGGGTGCGGAATTCGGCAACGCCCTGCGCCATCACCACACACCCCGGAAGGAATTTCAGGGTCTGCGGGTTAGGCGTTGCTTCGGTTTGTATAAACATGATTAGTATATAGAGCGGCTAACAGCATTCGGGAAGGGCACATCAATTGTTCCCATGGTGTTCAAGAAATTGCGGTAATCGCCGACAACCAATTCATGATAGTATTTTTTGAAAGAGATGGATTTGAAAAAGTCCATAAACTGAACATGATATTGACCATAGACAGGCAATGCCGAAGAACATTCAGCAACATAGACTTTATCACCATAATTGGTAACAGCCATAATGCCACCACGATCGGTTGAATCATCTGCATTCACCGATGTGGGTGGTGTCAGGAAGGATACCAAAGCCATACTGGAAAACCCCTGCCCCAATCCGGCATTATCCGCATAACGGATCATGTTCACAGAATTATAATTGGTTGCATATTTTTCCCAGAAATTCATGGCAAAATTCTTGTCACGAATGTCGGCACGATATTTGGTCGGATAAATCACAAATCTTTTATCTTCTTGCGCACTGATTTTACAAGTGGCATTGCCATCTCCCGATGGGACTGACAAAGTAATCACGTCAATCGGCGATTGATTATTGGTTTGAGCCCAAGTGTCAGGGAAGGAAACGGTGAGCCCTGTTTTAGCATCTGTCCACACGTTATAATCCGCCTTGGCAGACCCGATAAACGCGCTCAAAGCCACCGCAGTCATCAAACTCAATCTTAAAATTTTCATTGTTTATCCCTAAAACAGTTGGTTTTTAATATTCCGAAGCTATTTTGCTATTTTACCCTCAAAAAAGCAATCGGGAATTCAGCAATGCTCAATCTTACTCTTTAGATTCCGCAAATTTTACTGTAACATTTATTCAGTTTAAAAAGGATTTATTATGACTAAAATCAAGGTTGCAAACCCGATCGTCGAAATCGACGGAGACGAAATGACCCGTATCATATGGGGATGGATCAAGGACAAGTTGATTCACCCCTATCTGGACGTTGATTTGAAATATTACGATTTGTCGATCCAGAACCGCGATGCGACCGAAGATCAAGTGACGGTGGACGCTGCAAACGCGATCAAGCAATACCGTGTGGGCGTTAAATGCGCGACCATTACCCCTGACGAAGCCCGCGTTAAAGAATTTAATCTCAAGAAAATGTGGAAATCCCCGAACGGGACGATCCGCAATATTCTGGACGGAACGGTTTTCCGCGAACCGATTATTTGCAAAAACATTCCCCGCTACGTTCCAGGTTGGACATCACCAATCATCATTGGCCGTCACGCCTTTGGCGACCAATATAAAGCAACCGATTTCAAAGTCTCGAAACCCGGCAAACTGACCATGACCTTCCAACCCACGGACGGAAGCCCAGCGGAGACGCACGAGATTTTCGATTTCAAATCCTCTGGCGTTGCCATGGGAATGTATAATGTGGACGACTCTATTCGCGGATTTGCGAAGGCCTGTTTTAACTACGCCCTCGCCCGCAACTGCCCGCTTTATATGTCCACCAAAAATACGATTTTAAAGGCCTATGACGGCAAATTCATTGAAATCTTCAATGAAGTCTATGCTGAATTTAAAGCTGCCTTTGATAAAGCTGGCCTTACCTATGAACACCGCTTGATTGACGATATGGTGGCTTTTGCCATTAAATCGAATGGCGGGATGGTCTGGGCTTGTAAAAACTATGACGGCGATGTTCAATCTGACATTGTGGCGCAAGGGTTTGGCTCGCTCGGCCTGATGACCTCCGTCCTTTTGACCCCCGACGGGCAGATTGTGGAGGCTGAGGCCGCCCACGGGACAGTCACCCGCCATTTCCGCCAGTATCAAAAAGGCGAAAAAACCTCAACCAACCCGATTGCGTCGATCTTTGCATGGACTCAAGGCTTGAAATATCGCGGGCAATTCGATAATACACCAGAGGTCGTGAAATTCGCAGATGCGCTGGAACGCGCCTGTGTCCTCACCGTTGAACGCGGAGACATGACCAAAGACTTGGCCTTACTGATCGGCAAAGACCAACCTTATTTAACGACAGACATCTTCATGGATAAAGTCGCAGATACATTAAAAGAACTTTTATAAACGCTACCTACAGAGATTAAGAATGAAGATTTTAAAAAGAAGCATATCCACCCTCGCCTTATCAGCCGCTCTGGTATTGTCTGCCTCTGTTGCGATGGCCGCACCAACCGCGACAACACCAACCACCACACCCAAAATTTCCTATGCCCCCTATAATAAACCCTATGTCGGGCAGATGCAGGATATGACAGCGTCCTATGAAGATACTCTGGTTCATATCGGACGAGAATATGGCGTGGGCTTTGTTGAAATGCGCGCGGCGAACCCGAGTGTTGACCCATGGCTTCCGGGTGCCGGCACAGACATCATCATTCCGACATTGAATATTCTGCCTGATGCACCGCGTGAAGGCGTTGTCGTCAACCTTGCCGAAATGCGCCTTTACTACTACAAAACACCCAATTCCGAACCTGTCACCTTCCCGATTGGCATTGGTCGTGATGGATTAAAAACACCTTTGGGGCCAACAACCATTGTGCGTAAAAAAGCCGACCCGACATGGACACCAACCGAACGGATGCGCAAAGAAGACCCAACTCTTCCTGTGTCTGTTCCACCAGGACCAGAGAACCCGATGGGAACAAATGCCCTCTATTTAGGATTCCCAACCATCGCCATTCACGGCACAAATAAACCATACGGTATCGGACGCCGTGTGAGCAGCGGATGTATCCGTATGTTCCCCGAAGACATTACACAAATGTTTGACATGGCTCCTGTTGGAACAAAAGTTACAATTGTTGACCAACCGATCAAAGCCGCATGGATTGGCGACCGCTTCTTTTTAGAAGTCCACCCAACCCAAGACCAAGCAGCCGTCATGGAACATGAAGGCAGCGTACCCGACTACCAACTCTCTGAACGTGATTTAAGTTACATCATGCGTACCGCTGGAAAAGACATGCAAAATCTCGACTGGCAAAAGATCCGCCAAGTGGTGAAAGAACGCAGAGGGTATCCAATCCCTATTGCCACAAAAGCAGATGCAAAACTTGCTGTAGCCCAATAAGAAAACAAAATCCCCGCAAAAATTCAGCGGGGATTTTTTTATACCTTAATTGCTTTCAAATACGCTTTAATCGTCGCATCCCATCCCATATCCAATGCATCCGACGTGATCGCGTGCCCGATGGACACCTCGGCACATGCGGGGATCGCCTGAATAAACTGCGCCAGATTATCAAGGTTTAAATCATGCCCCGCATTGACCTGCATCCCCGCCGCAATCGCGGCATCCGCGGTGATTTTATATTGGGATACGGGAATGGTTTTCTCGTAATACGGCCCAGTATATAATTCAACACGCCCCGCCCCTATCTCTGCGGCGAGTTTTGCCATGTCAGGATCAGGGTCGATAAACAAAGACACACGCTTGCCCGCCTTGTTAATACGCGCCACAATGTCTTTCAAAAAATCTTTATGTTTTAAAACATCCCACCCATGATCAGATGTTTTCTGGTCGGGCGCATCGGGCACCAAGGTCACCTGATGACATCTGACATGACACACCATGTCCAGAAAATCATGGGTCGGATACCCCTCAATATTAAATTCAATATCAGGACGCGTTTCCAAATATTCGGCCAGTTCATAAACATCGCTTTTGCGAACATGGCGTTCATCCGGACGCGGATGAACCGTAATCCCATGCGCCCCCGCCGCAATCACCGTCTTGGCAGTTCCCAAAACAGACGGATACCCGCAATCCCGTTGGTTACGGAGCAAAGCAACTTTATTCAAATTCACACTTAAATGGGTCATATCCGCACAATATAAAACCCCCTGATAGAGATCAAGGGGTTTTATATAACGATATGATTTTCAATTATTTGCCCATCGGCACCGGATAAGGATAAACAACCCCGCCTTCGCTGCCCGCTTGCCCAGCGCTTGGTTGTGCTTGCATACCTGCGGCGGTTTTGGCTTTGTGGATCAGGGTGATGAATTCGGCGCGGTATCCGAACGGGTCTGATCCTTTATTGGCTTCGGCAAGTTTTAGAACATCGTCATAGGTCATTTTACCTGTGTAGGCTCCGCCTTTGATAATCTGCGCAAAACTTGCAACAGCAACCGCCCAGTTTGTCTCACTCTCGACAATCGCAGATGGTGAGGCTTGGTTGGCAGTAATCGGTGTTGTGATTAATTTGCTTTCATCTTCATTCGGCAATTTGTAACGCAATTTGACGAAGGCCAATTCATCCGCTTTCGCATGAGGGTTAGGGCCGTTTGTGCTGTCACTTCTTAAAATTTCCGACCCTACACCATAACGGCTTTCATCCACCGCAGTCTTGCCGCCCTTTGGTGTCACTTCATAAATCGCGGTGACTTCCGCACCTGCGCCAATATCACCGGCATCAACCTTGTCATTGTTGAAATCTTCGGTTTTCAAAGCGCGGGTTTCGTAACCAACCAAACGATATTCGGCAACGGTTGCGGGGTTAAATTCAACCTGAATTTTAACGTCCTTGGCAATCGGGAACAACGTCGATGTCGCTTCCTCAACCAACACTTTGCGCGCTTCGTTGATGCTGTCGATATAGGCCGCAGTCCCGTTCCCGTTTTGCGCCAATTCCTGCATCATCTCGTCATTATAATTCCCGCGACCAAAGCCTAAGACTGATAAGAATATCCCCTTATCTTTCTCGCGTTCAACAAAATCTTTCAGTTCTTCTGGGTTGGTAATCCCGACATTAAAATCACCATCTGTCCCAAGGATCACACGGTTAACCGCAGTCTTATCAAAGTTAGCCTCTGCCAATTGATACGCCTGACGAATCCCCTCTGCCCCCGCTGTGCCACCACCAGCTTCCAAATTCTGTAACGCCATCAGGATTGCGCCTTTGTCAGATACTTTAGTCGGTTGTAAAACAGTTCCCGCACTTCCCGCATACACCACAATCGAAATTGTATCTGTCGGCTTCAAGGTATCGAGCAGCATCGAAATAGATTGTTTAAGAAGCGGTAATTTGTTCGGCTCTGCCATAGACCCCGATGTATCCAACAGAAATACCAAATTACTATTCGGCATTTGTGTTTTCGGAATATCATATCCCTTGATGCCAATGGTCATCAATTGTTTGCCCTCACCCCATGGAGACGGTTTCAACACAACATTGGTGCTGAACGGTACGGCTTTATCAGTCGGCACAGGATAGGCATAGTCAAAATAATTGACCAGTTCTTCAACCCGCACGGAATCTTTTTGTGGCAATACACCTTGGTTCAGAGATGACCGCATATAGGAATAAGACGCCGTGTCCACATCAATCGAGAAGGTAGAAATCGGGTCAACCGCGACCTGATGAATATTATTCTCATCCACATTTTTGAATTTATCGCGGCCAAAATCTTGCTGGACGGGCGCAATGCTATCTACCATTGGCTTAGACAGACCACTCATACCCTCCGCATCACTCCCCGAGAAATGTAAGGTGGCTGCACGCTTTGCCATTGGTGCAACAGGAGACGCCATTTTTACCATCTCGCCCGTTGGCATAGATGGAACAGATTGAGGAGTAGGCGCAGATTGAGCCGTGACATCAGCCGAGATTTTTGCTTCTCTTTCTGCAACCTCTAAATTAACTGAATTATCCATTTCTTGACTTAATCCGGCGAGACCATCAATCGGCGCCAAACTTTGACTTTGATGCGACTCCATCACACTCGGCGCAATACCGAAGACCATCAGGGCGACACAGGCCGTTGCTAATCCACCATAAACCACTTTTTTCTTTGAAAATGACATTTTTTCTCTCCTTGTATTGGGTTGTCTAAAGATAAGACGAGAGAGGAATCCATTTCCTTGGGAAGTTTTTGCATTTTTTTGCATTTTTTCAAATTCAGCCGTCGCAAGGTTCAAATTGACCTTGCGGAAGTTTTCATCAGGCGCAGGAATCTGTTCAGAATCAAACAGTTGCTTCAATTCATGATCATCCATTTTTTTGACCTCCTGCGACTAATTTCTTGCGGGCTTCGTGAATGCGGGATGAAATCGTGCCTTCGGCGCATCCTAAAATATCGGCGGCCTGCTTGTGTGTCAGACCTTCTGCGAATACCAGCCAAATCGCCTCGCGCTCCCCTTCGGGCAAAGCGCGGACGGCATCCAATTGCTGTTGGGTTTCAATTGATTTCTGGGTGTCTTCAGATGTGGACAGAGTATTTTCAACCACCCCGATCTCAACCGCACCCCGCTCATGGCGGCTTTGGGCGCGTTGATGGTCGCGAGCCGTATTCATCACCACCTGATACAACCAAGTGGTAAAGGCTGACCGCCCGTCAAACTTCCCGATATTTTGCGCCAGTTTCATACAGGCCATTTGCGTCACATCCTCGGCATCCATCTTGTTGCCCGAGAACCGAAACGCCATGCGATAGATAATCGTATAATGCCCATCAACCAATTGCCGAAAAGCCTGCGCATTCCCTGCTCTGGCCTCTCCGATCAATCGTTTAACCTCAACATCATCCATTGCGTTTTGTTCTCTTATTGATATGACGACGCAGTTTAGCAAATCCTTGGGAAGGAATTACGCTTTGCTTTCAAATTTCTTTAATATATCTATAATTTCTGAAAATGTATCAGGTTTATTAGCCAATAACCATTTTGTTATTTCCACCGAATCTCTTGTTTTCTTATATTCCTCCGTGGCAGTTGAAAATTCGGAGAATATGTCTTCTAAAAGGCTGGCAGAATGCACATTTTTTAGCCATTCTTCTGAATTAACCGCAACATCTGCGGCTTTGTATTTTTGCTCATTTCCATTTGCTAATATCCAGTCATTGACTGCCTGAACCTCAATAGAACTAGTTTGAAAACTCGGCAACTTATTTAAGGCGTGCGTAATTGCCTCTGCATCAAGAAGATAATTTTCAAACATTCGACGGGGCAAAAATTCGACTTTTTCTCCCATTTCTCTTTTTTTATCAATGATACTTTGTTGGGTAAGCCCTTCACTATCAAAAACAAATCCAACCGCTCTCGGGATAAGCGCATTTGCTTGTGATAACTTGGTGTGTACTTCAGTCACCCATTGGACTTCTTTCCCTGACTTTTTATCAAAGTCACCTGTGTTTTTGACTGCTATAATCGATAAGCCTAATTTTAAAGGGGAAAATTGCTTCATAATAAGTGGGAAGCAAACCTCTTCTGTAGGACCTTCCACCCAAATAATTGAGTCGGCCGAAAACACATCAGACAGACTAACACCGATATCTCGCAAACATCTGCTTTGATCTTCAAATTTGCTTAAATCAACACACTCAATATTTGTTTTTCCATTTTCTTGAGTGAGAAATAGAACATTATTTGGCTCAGCAGTTTTAATAACTTCTGGGGAATGTGTTGAAATTATATACTGGTGCTGGGGATAGCGTTTAATAATTTCAATTAGCTTTTTTACTGCACCAGGATGTAGGAATGAATTAGGCTCATCAATAAGAATGACGCGTGGCGTTTCAGAAGTAATGATTAAAAACAAAAGCGCCAGAACTTGACCAATACCCGTACCACACTCTGCAAGAGGTATGCACAAATCAGGCCTCTCTGTTTCCATAGGCACTGGCCAAATCTTAATTTCATAATTTGATGGATTATCATGTCTAGGGACAATAGAAACACCATAAACATTAGAAAATATGTCAGTGATAAAATTTGAAAGCTTATTAAATCTTATTTGGTTCGTAGAATAAAGATAATTCAAAGCACCTGCTAGATTTCTCGCATTTGGCTCTAGTTCTAAGTGACTTTGACTTGAGGATAGATGAACATTAAGTCGCTCCGCCTTAAATCTATATATATAACGCCTTGTACTCAAAACAAGCTCTTTTAAAAAAATTGGCTCGTTTGGGTTTCCATACAGCTCAAATTCTTTTAGTGCAGCATTATATTTAAATGAAATATCATTTGATGCTCCCCCCTTATCTTTCCAGAAGACCTCATAACATTCCTGCTCAGGAATTATAATGTCATGAGTAAATGAGTCGAAAATCACATCACAAATAACCCCCGATCTTAGACTTTCTAGAAACCTTTTTTGATTATTTCTGTCAATAATTGGAAACTTTATACGATACAAAGTACCTGAAAGTAATTGCTCTTTAAAAAGGGCGGTTTCAATACCCATTTGAATCCTTACTCTCGATCTTCTTTCTAAATGATCTTGGTAACCCACATCTAATCCTTTGTGGGTATGATTTTCGAAAATTTGAGTAAAACATTCTAAGAAAGCTGTTTTTCCTACATTATTTTTTCCTAGAACAAGATTGATACCAGACGTTAAGGCGATAACATCCGTCTTATCAAAACATTTATAGTTTTCAATTTGAATGCTTTTAATTTGCAAAGTGTATCCCCCCATTTAAAAACCTCATCCAAAAAAGATGAGGTTTTTATTTATTAGCTCGCGAGCTTTTGCTTCACAACCGCGCCGGCTTTCCCCATATCGAGTTGGCCTGCATATTTGGTTTTGAGTTCGGCCATGACCTTGCCCATGTCTTTGATACCGCTTGCGCCAACGGATGCGATGAGGCCAGCAACGGCGGCTTCGACATCAGCGTCGGACATTTGGGCGGGGAGGAATTTTTCGATGACGGCGATTTCAGCGTCTTCTTTGTCGGCCAATTCAGGGCGACCGCCATCGCGATACATTTTAGATGACTCTTGGCGTTGTTTCACCATACCCTGCATCAGGGATAAAATTTCGCCGTCCGTGATACCGTCTACATTTCCCTTCGGGCGCGCCTCAATATCTTCGGCCTTCATTTTAGAGATGATCATGCGGACGGTATTCAAAACCAATTCATCCTTGGCGCGCATCGCGTCTTTCATGGCATTGGTGAGTGTGGTGCGTAATTCTGACATTTCTATTTTCCTTTTCAAATTTCTTTATTTTTAAACCTTTAAAGCCCAAAAAGCTAGAGCTTTTCAGGTAAAAATCCACCCGCCTGCAAATTCCAGAGGTATGCAAAATGGCCATTTTGAGCAATTAAACTCTGTAAATTACCATCTTCGATAATCATTCCGTCTTTCATGACGATAATGCGGTCTAAATGCGCGAGGGTGGACAGGCGGTGCGCGACCACAATCGTCGTCCGTCCCTCCATCGCAGCATCCAATGCACTCTGGATCAATCGTTCGGTATCGGAATCGAGTGCCGATGTTGCCTCGTCCAAAATCAGGATCGGCGCATTTTTCAGGATAGCGCGCGCAATCGCAATCCGTTGCCGTTGCCCGCCCGATAATTTGACACCGCGTTCCCCGACGGTTGTTTCATACCCGTCTTGTGTCGCCAGAATAAAATCATGCGCCTGTGCGGCAATGGATGCGGCGATCACTTCCTCACGCGTTGCATCGGGTTTACCGTAGAGAATATTCTCATAAAGGGAGCGATGGAATAATGTCGGGTCTTGCGGAATGACGGCAATATTTTTACGCAAAGATTCCTGTTTAACCGCGGCAATATTCTGTCCGCCAATCAAAATCTCACCACCATGAATATCATAATTTCTGAGCAGAAGTTGGCAGAGCGTTGTCTTCCCCGCCCCCGATAACCCCACCACACCGATTTTTTGCGATGAAGGAATGGTCAGGTTAAACCCGTCAAACACCTGATGCCCTGAATCATAATGAAAGGCAACATTCGCAAAATCAATGCGCCCGTCTTTCGGGGTAAAAGCGGGTGCATCTTTTATATCTTCAACACTCACGGGACGGACGAACTCATTGAGGGCACTTTCCATGCGCCCAAGGTCGCCTGACACCTGCGTTAATTCATAAGAAAGTGACGCCAATCTTTCCCACATATCCCACAAGACCAAGATACAAGCCGCAATTTCACCTGCTGAATATTGTTTTTCGGTCCAGTTTTCAATCAAATACCACATCATTCCGATGACTAATGAATTTGAGAATATATTAAATGTACCCCAAAATATATTTTCCCAAACCACATATTTTTTATACGCCGTCGCAAACAAAGTTTGGAAATATCCTAATAAAGACATTTCGTGATCCGCTTGTGAAAAATTTTTAACGTTCGAGATATTCGTAATTGTATCAACTAACTGTCCGGATATTTCCCCTTCGCAATCGGCAACATTTGCGGATGCTCTCGAAATATAATGACCCAAGAAAAGGACAGAGACAACCAACGAAACTGTGGCGGCAAGCAATATCAATCCTAAATTAATATCAATTGAAACAAGAATAATAAGAGACGAAACTAAAGATGCAAAAGTTGGCACAAACCCGTTCATTAATCTTTGCCACACAATATTATAAAAAGCTTGCGCAATATTACCGACTTTATTAACCAACTCACCTGAAAATCGGTTGTGGAAATAATCATGCGAATGCCTCAAAAGATTTCGCATTAAAACAGTTCGCAGAGAATTTTGAATGGACGGTATTGTATATCCCCCTAACAAATCTCTCAGTCGGAATGACAAGCTATGAACCAAGCAAAAAATAATGATAAGGCTGAAAGGATGACGCAATTCTCTCCATACGTCTCCATCTTTGACTAATGGCAAGGCATCAATCATTAACTTGAATGCGTAGATTAAGGTAAAACCAGCTCCAACCGCCGACAGGCACATCACGAAGCTGAGCGCGAGCAAAGATTTTTGCTGGAAGGAAAGCGACCCCAGAAAATACATTAAAAAAGCCACTGGGCGGCGCGGAAACTCGATTTTTGTCATTTGGACTGCCTAAATTGTGATTTTTCTGTATTTTTTACTTTTTATGTTGTTTTTTGGGGCGTTTCTGCCTATAGAATCCCTTTCTAGTGCCTCACAAAAAGAATTACAAGGAACTAGAGTATGTTTTCAAAATCACCTGCCACTCAATCGAAACAACCAAGCGGCGCAACAGGCGTTATTGTCTTGGGCGATGGAACTGTCTTCTGGGGGCGCGGCTTCGGGGCAGAAGGGTCTTCTGTGGGTGAAGTTTGCTTTAATACCTCCCTCACCGGATACCAAGAAATTCTGACTGACCCGTCTTACGCAGGGCAGATTATTACCTTTACCTTCCCGCATATCGGCAATGTCGGCACGAATGCCGAAGATATTGAAAGCATCAACCCTGCCGCACGCGGTTTAATCGTGCGCGAGGATATCACTGACCCGTCCAATTTCCGCAGCACCCAACATCTGGACGCATGGTTAAAATCACATAATTTAACAGGTATTTGCGGCATTGATACTCGTGCGCTTACGCGCTTCATCCGCGATAACGGCGCACCGAACGGCGTGATTGCCTATAGCGCTGACGGCAAATTCGATCTGGATGCTCTCCAGAAAAAAGCCGCCGACTGGTCTGGGCTCAACGGGCTTGATCTGGCGAAAGATGTATCTTGTACGCAGCGTTATTCATGGAATGAAAGCTTATGGGCATTGGGTCAGGGTTACGGCCAACAAACTGCGCCGACCCATCATGTGGTGGCGGTTGATTTCGGCGCAAAACGCAACATCCTGCGCTGCCTCGCCTCCGCGGGATGTCAGGTCACGGTTGTTCCGGCCAATACATCTGCCGATGAAATTCTGGCATTAAACCCAGACGGCGTGTTCCTCTCCAACGGCCCCGGCGACCCTGCGGCAACGGGCGTATATGCCGTACCAACCATCCAAAAATTGCTGAGCGAAAATATGCCGATTTTTGGGATTTGTCTGGGGCATCAATTATTGGCGCTCGCCCTCGGCGGTAAAACAACCAAAATGGATTTGGGGCATCGCGGCGGCAACCACCCAGTGCAGGATATTCAAACAGGCAAAGTTGAAATCACTTCCCAAAACCACGGCTTCCACGTCTTGCCGGAAACCCTTCCCGCGAGTGTCGAAGTCACGCATATCAGCCTCTTCGACAAAACCAACGAAGGCCTCCGCTCCAAAGACAAACCCGCCTTCAGCGTCCAATACCACCCCGAAGCCTCCCCAGGGCCCGAGGACAGCCATTATTTATTCGGACGGTTTATCGAGATGATCGAAAGTGCGAAGAAAAAACAAGCGGCTTAAAAATAACGACTACTCAAGTCTGATTTTTCTACCCGAGTCTTCATAGTGTGGGGTTGTTTGCAAATCCCTCTCTCTGATATCCATATATATCTTATTGGCAACAATATGACGTAAATGATCCGCAGCGCCAGATATAAACCATTCAGATAACTCTCCATACATCTCTTTTAATCTTGTGATTACAGGTAGAGAATTTTCATTCATTTTTCTCTGCAGCAAGCGTTCTTCCATAAATAAGGACGCCAACTTTGAGAACTCATTACTCACCCTCACATTGGGATTAACAGAGAATGCCCACATAAACTCCATTCCCACTCTATGGCGCGGCTCTGAGATAAATAATTTATGTAAGTGTCTTTCCAAAGTTGGCTCAGTCCACTCTTGACCATTACGGATTGAAGCATTTAGAAGAACTTGCTCGTCACTTGATAGGCCATAGAACGTCTGGCGCAATCTCCGAATAAATTCCGTGCGTTTCTCTGAACGTTCGCTTTTTATTTTCTCATATAACTTTCTTTCCTTGGCATCCTTGTCATCATAAAGATCATTAGCGCGACCGATAATCAGCTGGGCAAAATTAAGATAACAAGACTCTCTATCACCAAATACGTTTATGACCTCTTCAAGGCGCGTTGACTTGACCGCCCTATCAAGGGCTTCATATAAATTCATGGGACAAGACGATGGCTTAACCAAATCCTGATATCTTTTTTTCTCTATTTGAACGGCTTGATTAGCTTTTTTTCTATCTTCTGCAGAGGCCGCTTTATCATCTAATATAAATAAATTAGCTCTGAATATCGCATGAGGATAAGACAATTTAGGGTCATTAACTGATGGCACTAAATCAGCGGGGTGTAATCCGTATTGCGTACAAAACGATAAAACCTGTTCTGCTGTAATTGAAAAATAGGGTCCATTTTCATTGTTTTTTAAAGCACGAAATTCTGCACCATCTTGAACATTCAATGCATCCGACATTTCCTCCTCAGAAAGCCCTAATAAATTCTGCCAAATTGAAACAGGATGATGTCCGATTTTAATATAGCGGGCAATCTCTGCCTCTAATGCGGGCATGGAATGAAAAGACTCTTTGGGAGAAATAGGCTTTAAAAGCCGAGACACTGTTTCAAAAGAAGGTGTTATCATGAATATATTTTCCCTATTGTTTTTATAATTATTATGTCTAAGTAAATCATTTCAATAAAAAAAAGCAAGCCTTTTGAGGGGCTTGCCTTAAAAAGATAACAATTTTATGTGCTGCAGAGCCTAAGCTGCCGCTTTCCCGTCAATCAATTCAACCAGAGATTTTACCGCGTTGACCGAGTTATCAAGCATTTTTTTCTCTTCGGCATTTAATTCGATCTCGATGATTTTTTCGACGCCGTCTTTACCGATGATGACTGGCACACCGATATAGAGGTCTTTGATCCCGTATTGGCCTGATAATTTTGCGGCACATGGCAACACGCGTTTTTTATCGCGGAGGTAGCTTTCGGCCATCGCAATCGCGGATGATGCAGGTGCATAGAATGCAGAACCGGTTTTGAGGAGGTTCACAATCTCTGCCCCGCCGTTGCGTGTACGGTCAACAATCGCATCAATCTTGGCTTGAGTAGACCAACCCATTTTCACACAGTCCGGCAATGGAATGCCAGCGATGGTGGAATAACGTGTGAGTGGAACCATCGTGTCACCATGACCGCCGAGAACGAATGCAGATACATCTTCAACCGACACACCGAATTCTTCGGCAAGGAAACAACGGAAACGTGCGCTATCCAGAACGCCCGCCATACCGACAACTTTCTTCGGATCAAATCCGGTTGCGCGTTGCATGATCTCGACCATAATATCGAGTGGGTTGGTAATGACGATGACGAATGCGTTTGGTGCATGTTGTTTAATTTGTGCGCCAACACCTTCGATAATGCCTTTATTGATCCCGATCAGATCATCACGGCTCATCCCTGGTTTACGCGGGATACCGGCGGTGACGATAATAACATCTGATCCGGCGATAGCACTGTAATCATTACTGCCTGTAATTGTCGCATCAAATCCTTCAACAGGGGCAGCTTCGGCAATATCCAAACCTTTACCTTGCGGAACACCTTCGGCAATATCAACAATTGCGATGTCGCCCAATTCTTTCAGCCCCGCGAGGAGCGCCAAAGTTCCACCAATTTGACCTGCGCCAATCAATCCAATTTTACTGCGTGCCATCATGAAATCCTTTTTCTTTAAAATATGAAATATGAGTCGAAAAGACGTACGTGTTTTAGCACATTTTGGTCTTTGACGCAGTCACATTATATCAAGAAAGTTACCTGTTGATTAAGACAGGTTATTTTCAAGGAACCTCCATATATTCATAACATACCCCTTGCGTGCCTTACGTTAAAAAATTCTTTAAGCACAGATGAACACGGATAAGAAAAAATTATCTGCGTTTAAAAAGAACCTTTCTGGATTGCTTCGCACCGCTCGCAATGACGACTGGAAGAAGAACTTTGCGATTCTTCGTGTCCTTTGTGTCTTTGTAGTTGCGCGGCGTGCCGCTTTGCGCCCCCCCTTTATGTATTGGGATTTATATCCTAAACATCCCTATCCTCCCCCTCTCATATTCGGGTTATCGGGTTACCCCAAAATATGTTATCATTATCAGATACACCCCTCGAATAGGCTTTCCACTGTGACTGATACTCCAAAATCACCTACCCTGACCTCTGATGACGTTATTTCGTATTTGAAATCCCACCCTGATTTTTTGACCAAAAATCCGGAAGCGTTGGATGTCCTAAATCTACCCAAACAACAAAACGGCAGAAAGATTGCAGATTTTCAAACCTATATGATCGAACGGTTGAAGGCCGATAAAACCGAAGCGATTGAAACCGCCAAGGAAATTGTTGAAACTGCCCGTCACAACATGAATAACCAGAACCGCATCCATCGCTCTGTCCTCCGCCTTCTGGAATGCGAAACATTCGAAGAATTTATTGAATCGATTACCTCTGACCTCACGACGTTTCTGGATGTCGATATTACCTCTCTGGTCATTGAATCGGACGGTGATAAAATTCCGCATGTTACCCTACCAGGTATCCGCATAGTGCCAGCGGGAACGCTTGATAAATGGATGGCAGGGAAAAACATTCTGCATCAATCGGATATTAGCGGCGTTGAAACCGTCTATGGCGCAGGCGCACAACTCGTCCGCTCCCAAGTTCTGGTGCGTGTGGATGTCTCGCAAAAAACGCCCCCTGCCATTCTTGCCTTCGGTTCCCGCGACCCGCATATGTTTCAGGCAGGACAAGGCACTGAACAAGTCTCGTTCCTCGCGGGCGTAGTTGAAAGATGTATCAGGTCATGGCTTCACCTCTCGACCTAACTGTTGATACCGCACCCGACCTCTGCGAGGCCGTTGGCAAATGGCAGACATGGCTCAAGGTTGAGAAGAATGTCTCGCCGCATACTTTCCGCGCCTATACAGGCGACCTCGGACAATTTTTAAATTTCCTCCGCGACCATTATGATGGCGAGGTCGGATTAAATACGTTATCCGCAACCTCCCTCACCGACTTCCGCTCATGGCTGTCACGGAAATCTATGGATGGCCTTGCGGCCTCGTCACGCGCACGGTCTTTATCAGGTGTGAAAAATTTTCTGCATTGGCTGGATAAACAGGGGATCATGCATAATGCTGCCATCACCTTGGTACGCACACCGAAACTCCCCCATAAACTCCCCCGCCCTATGGAACAGGTACAGGCCTTTCGTCTGATATTTGATGATGTGGCGGATGATTGGGTGTCATTGCGCGACCGTGCGCTTTTTACCCTGCTCTATGCATGCGGCCTGCGGATCAACGAAGCCCTCGGCCTCAATATCGCCGACCTGCCGCGTGACGGATATGTGCGTGTGATGGGGAAAGGTGGTAAGGAACGTCAGGTTCCGACCCTGCCGATTGTCATGGAATCTCTCGCGGCCTATCGTGCCAAATGCCCTTATGCTGAAATATCAACCCGCCCCCTCTTTATGGGCGAGCGCGGCAAACGCCTCAACCAAGGGATTGCCCAAAAAGCCATGCGTGATCTGCGCGGCCTCCTCAATCTTCCGGACACCGCAACGCCCCACGCCCTGCGCCATAGCTTTGCAACGCACCTACTCGAAAACGGTGCAAACTTAAGGGAAATTCAGGAATTGTTGGGGCATTCCTCGCTCAGCACAACGCAGAGATATACCGAGGTCAATGCCGAAGAACTGATCCGGATTTATAAATCCGCTCACCCAAGATCAACGAATTAATTCGCATACAGAAAGGAAACATAAAAATATGCGGAGGGCACCGCCGCCCTACGAACACAACCTTCGGATTGGTTGGCCAAATAAGGAGCTTGCCCCGTTGTTAAAGCGGCATTATGGGCCGTTGTTGATGTGGATGGCTGGGTTGACTGCATCGAAAAGAAACCCATCGTCACGCCCGGCAGAGAATCAATGTCTGTGGTAACGCCAAGTTGTTTGTTTATAAAATTACAAAAATTCTTTGTCACATAAACAAGATAGACCAAATCTTTCTGGGTGGTTCCCTTATATGCATACCACGCCCAATAAGGCCCGCCTGTATTCACTTTATCTGCTAAGTTAGGATAAAATTTTGCAAAATTATACCAAGACAGTCCGCCGCCACTTATATGATATATTTTACACCGATCCTCAACACATGAAGACGTAACTGGATAATAAGTTGGCACATACCCGCTTAATTGCTTGGCCGTAATTCCGTTTGCCACCATCATTTGGATGGCAGAACGATGTGAAACAACAACCGCTTGAATATCCGTCAATGCAAGCATCATTGCCTCATTACTACTACCATTTTTCATCTGTCCAGATGGAGATCTGGTCATCGATGTAACGGCAAAACCTAAGGCGACAAATAGAGCGATCCCCAACAAGATAAAGAAGAAAACAGATCCGCGTTCACCAATGCTGTTTTCTCTCATATTCATACTCTTTCTGTTTATCGATACTTATTTCATTAAATATGCAATGGACGCCCAAGAACAGCCAAAGCCGCCTCTTTCACAACTTCTTCAAGTGTCGGGTGCGCGTGGCAAGTGCGTGCAATATCTTCGGATGACCCACCAAATTCCATGGCGACTGTGACTTCGGAAATCAATGTCCCTGCCTCTGCGCCGATAATGTGGCACCCCAGAACGCGGTCGGTTTTTGCATCGGCCAGAATTTTCACAAACCCGTCAAGCGCATTCATCGCGCGCGCACGACCATTGGCCATGAACGGGAATTTACCGACTTTATACTCAACACCAGCCGCCTTTAATTGTTCTTCGGTTTGTCCGACACTGGCAACTTCAGGCCATGTGTACACAACGCCAGGGATCAAATTGTAATCAATATGACCTGATTGCCCTGCCAACATTTCGGCCAATACAACGCCTTCATCTTCCGCTTTGTGGGCGAGCATCGGCCCCGCAATCACATCACCGATGGCATAAATGCCAGCAACATTCGATTGGAAATGGGCATCTGTTTTGACGCGCCCACGTTCATCACGCGCCACACCAACAGCATCGAGACCCAAACCGTCTGTATAGGCTTTACGTCCAACAGCCACCAACACGATGTCAGCTTTAAGTGTCTCAGACGCGCCGCCAGCGGCAGGTTCTAACGTAAGGGTCACTCCTTTTTTATCGGTTTCGGCTTTGGTAACTTTGGTAGATGTTTTGAAAACCATACCTTGCTTGGTCATGATTTTGGTCATTTCTTTGGACAGATCACCATCCATTGTGGCCAGAATTCTGTCCATATATTCAATGACTGTCACTTTCGCCCCAAGACGCATCCATACCGCACCCAGCTCCAACCCAATCACGCCACCACCAATGACCACCAGATGTTCAGGAACTTGGGATAATTCAAGTGCGCCGGTCGATGACACAATTTTTTTCTCGTCAACCGTGATCCCCGCAGGCACAGCAACATCCGATCCGGTTGCAATCACGATATTCTTGGTGGTGTAGATTGTCCCCGCGACATCAACCTGACCCACGGCGGCAATTTTTCCCTCGCCTTTTAACCAATCGATTTTGTTTTTCTTGAACAGGAATTCAATGCCTTTGGTGTTGGCTTCAACAACCGCTTTTTTATGCCCCATCATGCCGTTCAAATCCAGTTTGACACCGGACACTTTAATCCCGATCTTATCCATGTTGTCTTTGACGTCATGATATTTTTCGGAAGCATGGAGCAAGGCTTTGGACGGAATACATCCGATATTCAAACAGGTTCCACCCAGCGTCGGGCGTTTCTCAACCACCGCCACCTTCATCCCCAGTTGCGCCGCACGAATAGCGCAAACATAGCCCCCAGGGCCAGAACCGATAACGATAAGATCATAAGTTGGGGAAGCAGTTGACATATTTTTCTCCTTTGAAATAGTGCCCCCACACTATCCAAAGAAGGCAGTTTTTTCAAGCTGCTTATGCGTGCTTCAATGCAGGAAAATCGATCACTTGAGCAGTCTGCTGAAGGGCTGGAGGAACTGATTTTACAGGCTCTTTATCAAATTTAGCCTTTTCATCACGGATCAACTGAATCATTTCTTCTTTTGTACGGTTAATCTTAATCATTCCATGACGCAAAACAGGCCGCATCAAATCATCGATAAAGTCATAAACTCCTCGTTTTTGCCCATCGGGCATAACCCCAGTTTGGCTGAACAAGTGGAATGTGTAAGTGAGAGGGTCTTTTTCGCCATTATAAGCAGCGATCAATTCGCAGATCAATTCTTCAAATGTTCCAATACCTCCGGCAGATCCGATAGGCAGATGAGATTTTTGAAGATCATATCTACGTTCCTCAATTGTACTATAGCATCTCTTTTCAATATATTTTCCGAGATGTGCATATTGAGGAGGGATTTCATACTCCCCTTCCAGAGTCACAGTATCATCACATTGAATCAGATGAAGCTTACCTTTAGGTTCGATGCCCTGAGCAACCAACTGCGCCAAACCTTTCATATATCCGTCAGCAGCAGCCTTCATCATGCCTTCTTTACCGCCGCCCACTTTCAGATCAGCTCCAAGAAGAGCTAAAGTACAGGCAATTTCTTCATTCTCCGGTACCCAATCAGCATTCTTGTTTGAGGCTGAGCAATACATGACTGCCGTAAAATTTTCAGGCATAGGGATGGTTGTAATATGGGGCAAAATCATCGGCTGGCGTTTTGCCGGTGGGATCAACCCCATAATCGCATCAATCTCTTTTGCAGATTGACGCGGGCCATCTGTCAATTTGACCAAATGTTCAAACTTCTGACCAATCAAACCCATATTTTTGAGCGACTTAAAGATATGAATGACTTTATCGGCGAATGGCCCTTTTTCCATGATGATAGATGGCGCATCTTTTCTGAAAACCTGACGCTGAACCATTGCACTTGAAATTAATAGTAAGAACTCAAGCTGCGTGTGCGGAGATGTATCAGTGGCACAATCTTGGGGAACATAAAGAAAATCATTTTCGTTCAACAAATCACGAATATGCTTCCGATGAAGGCTAGCCGCGCCTTTAAAATGAGAATCCAGACTTGTATCAGCTCTTTGATTAAACCTTTCCCAATAATCTGTTCCCAATCTGGAATTAATGCCATATTTTTCAAGTTCCCTCTTCAGTTCTTGCACGGCATTGGTTTTCCCTTTGTTTCCCAACAGCATTGAAGGCACCGCAATTTTGGGAGACCGCATCACTGCTTTATTTGCAAGCTGCGCTCCCTCAACGGAAGGCTCAGCAGAAACGGCCTCCATCAGCATGCGGAATGTCTCGGCATTCGGACCATCTTTTACCCACTCAGGAACTTGAGCACGACTTTTACCAGGATGCCCTTCTGCCTCAAGAAAATGTTCAGTATCCGTCGTCAAAGGAACGCTATCATATCCGGCTTTCCTGAATAATTTTGTTTGCTGGACATCGCACACAGAAACTGTATGAACGCGCGCAATATGCTCACAAATTTCTCTGCGCCCTGCATTTGGATTTTCACGTTGCATATCATGATAAAGATCATAAAATACATTCAATGGAATAGACATTTGAATAGCAGCATCGAATACTTTTAGATCTTCATCTGCCTTGAACCGTTTATCATTCGCGCAAACATCATCTACTTTTTGATATGTGGCAACAGCAACGATATCGAAATTAGGAGCGCTTTTATAAAGTTCAGCCAGCTCAACCGCAGGGCCAGTTAAAACAGGATTCATCACATGTGCAGATGTCGGGAAGTATTTCTTATCGGTGAAAATATCTATATAAGTATCACCATTATCGTTCATTAGGAACGCACCAAGTCCACCATCATTCGCAACCAAATTCATCTGTCCGGTTGGGTCTTCTAGACCGCGCTCCAGTGCGATCTGCATGATATTGACCATTTTAACCCATGCATTGCCGCCATAGGAATATTGCTGCTCCTCAGGAATTTGGTAAGACCCGACAACAGTATGAGCCACGCGGGTTTCACCCTTGTAATCGGCTTGAGCAACCTGATTATGCCCTGTTTTGACATGGTCGGTTGTTGCAAAAATATTCTTGGGTGTCGCGATTTTATATTCGGAGATTGGCTTTGCGTCTTCGCGCAAAGACGGAAATGTTTCCTTATATGCAGATAATATCTGAGCGGTTTCTTCTTCGGTATTGGTGAAATAAACACCTAGCTGAGCATAATTGAATGTTTCATCTGCGAATAAAGCCCCCCATTGTTCTTTGCCCTGAATAATGATCGGCGGTAATTTATAGGCTTCGGATTGGTGCATCCGCCAAGCAAGATCATCCGTCACTTGCGATAGGGAAACATAATCACCTTTTGTAGTCAGCACATGAGGTTTAGATCCCCGCGCAGAATAAGCCCCCTTCAAATCCACATCATAGCGAGTATGGACGCTATGTCCGTAGACAACAAAGTCTGTTTCATGGGATCCAATTTTTCGGGCTGAATCAACCAATTGCTTGGAAATTGGGTGTATCGCTGAATTGCCCATAAAATAGATTTCTTCTTCGCCCCATCCTTCTTGGATAATAATGGCTCTAGGCTCTAAAGCTGTAGAAAAGCCCGTATAGATACGGGCTGCTAAATTTCCTAGATCTTGAATCAGATCGGAATCATGATGACTAGGGTTAATTTTTTCCCCGCAGACAATGGATTTAGAGACATTGGCATAAAAATCCAGCGTGCGTTCAAATTGACCCATCAATTACCTCTCATATAGCGATATTTTTGTATTACGCTTATCTACTATATGACAGTTTGAGCTGTCAATCATTTTCATATTATTATTGGGAAATATTATTCACAGGTTTGTGGGTGATGCGTCCCCGCCCCAGTCTTCCAACCATAAATCAGGCTTTTCCTCGCGGAATTTTTGAACAAGAGCGATACAATCTGGATCATCCATGATAATCACTTCAACCCCTTTAGAACGTAGGAGTTCAGCGTTTCCTTCGGAATTAACCGTATCACCCACTACAACCCGTGGGATATGAAACTGTAATATTGTGCCAGTACACATCATACAGGGACTAAGGGTCGTGTACATGGTAGTGCCATGGTAATTCTTGCGGGCGCCGGCGGCGCGCATGGCGGACATTTCGCCGTGAATAATCGGGTTGTTTTCCTGAACGCGCATATTGTGGCCTTCGCCAAGGATATTGCCGTCCGCATCGACCAAAACACCACCAATCGGGCAACCGCCTTCGTTATAGCTTTTAAGAGCCAGTTCATAAGCGCGGCGCATATATTTTTTGTGATCTAATGTCATTGTTTGGTCTCTCCCTTTTGATGTGCGTTTCTTTTGGTTACCCCCAAGAGAAGCGAAGTTCAAGGGGGAAATGACGGAAATCAGATGAATTTCCCCAAAACATCTATATAAACATCCTATGACCCCGATTTTTACCGCCATTGGCAATGCCTGTATAGACCTGATTGCACCAGTTGATGATGCATTCCTGATCCGACATGGCCTGACAAAAGGCCTTTGCCGTTTTGTGGATGATGCCGCCTTGCTGGATGCGATTAAATCCGAAATCGGGACGTACCAGTCTATTCCGGGGGGCGCAGGGGCAAACGTTACCCATGTGATGTCGGCCTTGGGACAGCAAGCACATTTTATCAGCAAGATCGGCGCAGACCCCGAAGGCGCCTATTTCAAAAAATATATGGAAGAAAATGGCGTTAAATGCCACTTCCCCGCCCCGAGCGAAAATATGGGATCATCACAAGTCTTCACCTTCATCACGCCGGATGGAGAGCGAACATTCCTGAGCTTTGATGACGTTGCCAAAACATTTACTTCCGCCGATTATGATTTTGACCTGCTCCATCAAACAAATTTCCTTTATCTGGACGGCTATTGCTTGGTTTCAAAATCAACCCCGCAAAGTTTCGTAGAGGCAGCGAATGCCGCCCGTCATCGTGGCGGGCATGTAACATTTAATATCGGAGACATTGAATATTACACAACACAAAAAAATGACGTCACT
Organism: Alphaproteobacteria bacterium RIFCSPHIGHO2_02_FULL_46_13; assembly: GCA_001767915.1. Taxonomy (GTDB): domain Bacteria; phylum Pseudomonadota; class Alphaproteobacteria; order Micavibrionales; family Micavibrionaceae; genus UBA1573. The sequence goes on from MEMI01000040.1 coordinate 43,864, forward strand.
ACCATCCTCAATAGTTGTGACAGCGTCATTTGTAATGCGAACGAGGCAAGGGTGATGTTCGGGGATAATGATGACCTGTCAATCCTTGCCCGCAAAATGTCGGAACAATTTTTATTCGGTGCAATAACGGACGGAGAAAATGGCGCAATCGTCTTTCACAACAAAATCATTGCCCATGTTCCGGCGATTGCCATTCCACCCTCTGCACTGGTCGATACGAATGGTGCTGGCGATCATTTTTCAGCGGGATTTATTTATGGCCTGATGAATGGATATAACCTTGAACAATCCGGACGCCTCGGCACACTCTGCTCCGCCGATTGCATCACCCACGCAGGGGCGCGCCCGTTAGGAGGGTATGGATCGTTAAAGCATCTTATAGGACACTCTCAAAAGTAGCGTTAACGTGACGCCATGGACAGTGAAGCTACTTTCACCGATCCGACTGGCACAGCACCTGCGGCACAATTTTCTAATTTAGCACCAGCCAGCTCCCGAGCAACCAAAGCTTCAGTACCACGATCCGCAAATCCAGCCTCTGCCATTTCTTTAAAATAATTCGATAGAAATGCCCCTTCACTCCCCGCATTTGCTCCCACACTATTGTCTTTTCTATCCAAGACACAAATACCAACCTTTGTTGCCCCTTTTGCTAGCTTTGAAACAACATTATCTAATCTATCTTGGAATGCTTTTGCTTCCTGTTCTTGAGTAATCTCGGACATTTTATAACCCCACTACATTTCATTCGTTTTAATTATTCTAAAGTCTATCATAGAGAACTTAACAATTTGATATTCCTCTCTAAGCCCCCCCCTAAATACACTTTGGACATTGCTAAATTGAATCCACTAAAAGCCAATTCCTACATAACAAGGTCGCAAGCTTTTCGCGCAATCGGCGTCATAACGAGCTCAGTTCCAGCAGCAGCCCCCACAGCAAGAGCTGCGCCTACTGGCCCTGTATAGCCAGTTCCCAAAAAAACAGCCACACCAGCCACAACCCCACTAGCAGCTCCTGCTGCCTCACCAAAGGACTCACATAAAACTCCTTTTTTAGGCCCTTCACCAATAGCCAATTTTCCTAAAGTCCCAGCCCCCGGAGCAACAGCGTTGACAGATGCCATACCGACTTCTGCGGCATTAGCTCCTTGAGCCATCGCAAGCCCACCAGCAACGGCTGCGCCGACAGCTTTTCCGTAGATGCCAAATTTACGCGCGTGATGAGTTACCTCTTCCATCAACTGTCCAGATGTCATTTTAAATCCACGTTGCAGTTGCTCACTGGCGAAATTATTAGCCATCTTTTGTGCATCGCCTGCCTCAATATGCAAAGCACCAGAAATTTTGTCGGGGGCAACACTTCTTGGAATGTCGCCTTTTAATTCAACACCACTCGCTTTTAATTCTCTAACAACAACTTCTGGATGCATTGGTCTCCCATTGACGCTGATAGCAAGTGCAGGGCGATAAGACGCACTATATCCATGCGACTTTAAATCCATTCCAACCTCATTGACCAAACCACTGAAACCAACACCACTTTTTGCCAGCATTGTTTTTAGCTTATTCATTTCTGCGGGCGGCCAATCCTTATTGTTTTGTACAACCTCTGTTAAATATTTATCGTAAAGGGCGCCTGATGCAGGATCCTTGCGCATCCCCATAATTCCATCACGTATGGAATGATACGTATCTGATGTAAGAAGTTTATTCTGGTGAGCCACGTCCGCAACCAAAGTTTGACCGTTACGTGTATAAGGCTCTAATGTAACTGTTTTTGATGCCTGCGTTGTCGTCATATGCAATCCCTCTTATTTATATATACAAGATAAATAAAAAGTTTTTATTTGTTATGAATAATAGATAAAATTTGAAACATTTCCCAACACACTGAAAAACATAGATAATTTTCGGAATAATGCTATAATTAGGATATGAACAACCCACCAATCCCATCCATAACGGCCATGAACCAAGCGGTTGATATTGTTTTATCCAGCCGCCACCCTGAAAATAAAGTTGCCGCAACTGTTTTTAAAGACGGGAACAGTTTATCCAAAACGAATGACTGGCCACCTGCTATCCTCGAAAAATTGGGACAGGATGCGCGCGTGGGGGATAGTAGCGGCACCGTGCATGCTGAAGTCAATTGCCTGACCCATCTGACTTTCCCGAGCGAGGGCGGAAGTTTAGCCATCACCGACCCCTGTTGCCCCAACTGCGCCAAATGTATTGCCGAGGCCGGAATCACATCGGTCTATATCGACCATAAAGGGTTCGAGAAAGATTTTGCGGTCAGGCGCGGTGATGAGTTTCAGGATATGTCACTGCGTATCCTTGCCCATGCGGGGGTGAGCCTGTACGAAGTCATTCGCAAAGAAAATAAAATCAGACTTCTGTATGAACCGCCCAACGGTTATATCCCGCCCGAAGATAACCCGATTGAAATCCGCCCCTGTCGCGGAACACTCTCGGATGACACTCTTTTGCAAACGGCGAAATTGGTGAAGGTAAAACACGAACGCTGGGGCTGTGCATTGGCAACGGATAGTCACGGAAAATTATGGACATTGGTTGCATCGGCGCACCCTGCTATCGGGCATACTCAGGACGACTTTTATAAAACAGATGGTAAGTATGATTTTATTCTGGAACCGATGAACCGTATTTTGATGGGGGCCGCCCGTAAGGGATTAAAAATATCACAAAACCATATTTGGTGTTCCGTCCTGCCATCCCCGCGCGAAATGGTCAATTTGGTCGGCTACGGGGTTCGGAAAATCTATATCGGTGATTTAAATGCCGCCAAGAAACCAGCGTCCCTTTCATCGAAAGAAACATTGGAAGCTAATCAGATTATAACATTTGAAGAGATGAGTCTCTCGACACCCGCCTAACGATGATTGGCGACCATGTCCTGAATATCTTCGTCAGAAAATTCGAAGCCACGCGCTAATTCTTCGATAATAATTTCGCGGATCAAACGCCCTAAATCTTCGCCTGTTTCACACCATACATCCAAGATAGGGCGGCGATAGACAACAATTTTATCTTCGCCATTGGCAATTTTCTTTTGAACACCGGGGGAAATTTCCTTAGCTGAATGATAGAGCGCCAATAATTCATAAGGTGTTTCGATTTCCAAATCCTGCATGGTTGCATCATCCGGAAATTCTTCAATCTCTAAAACTAACTCTTCGCATTTTCCTGATAATTCATCTGGAAGATTTTCAAGAGCCTGACGCGCAAAGACAGCAATATCATCGGCATTCGGGGGCGATGAAAAATTCATTATGATTTCTTGTCTGGATACGGCCTTGGCTGTCATCATGGACTCCCCCCTTGCTTAAAAATTGCGTGATTGATTCGGAGAATAGCGCAAAAAAGGGGGGATTGCCAATCCCCCCTTCTAAATGACTGAAAGTTATTAATATTAATCAACGATATTATCGGCGGCTGTCTTGGTCTGATCCACCGAAGCTTTCACATCCATAATTGCATTCACGATATAACTCAGGTTGGAACTGACCTCGTTCATCGCCTGGGATGCGCTTTGCATGTTGGATGACATATCACGCGCCACAGCACTCTGTTCTTCAACAGCCCCCGCAACACCGGCAACATAACCACGGGCATTATCAATTCTTCCCATGATGACCTGCAACCCGTTGGCAACAACAGAGACGACCTCTTGGATATTGTTGATCTCGCCGCCAATTTTATGGGTAGCCTCGGCAACCTGTGTCGCAAGTCCTTTAACTTCGGATGCCACAACCGCAAAACCTTTACCAGCTTCCCCTGCCCGCGCCGCTTCAATCGTCGCGTTGAGGGAGAGCAGATTAACTTGTTCGGCGATTTTTTGAATGAGGCTGACAATACCGGACATCGCTTGCGCGGCCTCCAGCAATTTTTTAGTTTCAACATCCGTTTCAACCACTTTTTGATAGGCTTCATCTGCCGCCGTAGATGTTTTGCTCATGGTTTGTGAAATCTCCACAACCGACGCATGCAACTCTTCTGCCCCTGCAGCCACAGTCTGGACGTTTGATGTCGTCTGTGTTGCTCCACTAGATGCAGATGTTGTTTGTTGATTCACGGTATTAACGGCATCATTGATTTTATTCAGATAGCCGCCCATATCGCGTTTGATCGCTCTCAATTGATCAATGTTCTTGCTAATGTCGGTTGCAAATTTAACAACTTTATACGGCTTGCCGTTCGGGTCGAGGATAGGGTTATAAGAGGCCTCGATCCAGACTTCTTTCCCACCTTTACCAATCCGCTTATATTGCGCGGCCTGATATATCCCTGCGCGAAGTTCATCCCAGAATGTTCTGTATGCCGGACTATCCCTGTAAGCCGAATCGACAAACATACTGTGATGTTTGCCTTGGATTTCATCCAGCCTATATCCTAAAGTAGAAAGAAAATTCTCATTAGCGGTGATAATTGTTCCGTCCAGATTAAATTCAATCACGGCCTGTGACTTATTGACCGCTGCCAATTTCCCTTCGGAATCGGCATTCTTCATTTTTTGGGCAGTGATATCGGTTGCAAATTTAACAACCTTATACGGCTTACCATTTTTGTCTAAAATAGGGTTATAAGACGCCTCAATCCAGACTTCTTTCCCGCTCTTAGTAATCCGCTTATATTGCGCAGCCTGAAATTTACCGGCACGCAGCGTCTCCCAGAACATTCTGTATTCCTGGCTGTCCTTGTAGGATGGCTCAACAAACAAGCTGTGGTGTTTTCCCTGCACCTCATCTAATCGATACCCTAAAGCATTCAGAAAGTTCTCGTTGGCGGTGACAATTGTTCCGTCCAACTTAAATTCGATTATTGCCTGCGACTTGTCCAGTGCAGCTAGTTTAGCTTCAATATCTTGAACATGGCTGGAATTAAAAAACATCAAATAACTTCTCCTGTAAAGGTTGCATCATGTAAAGGCTGTATAAATAATGGAAAACCGTCCATCACCAAAATTACCATCCAATACTAAAAGGCTTTCTTAATTCAGGAGGTATGTAGTACTTAATAACCCATACTATATAACTCTTTTTTTGAACCCAAACAATCTGCTCAGAGTTGTAAACTCTCTGCTTGCGGCATATCAATCATCGCTTGATCAATATCGTCTGAAAATGGCATCGCCGTCTGTGTGCCAGTTTTCAAACATGTCAAACTTCCTGCAACACTTGCACGCCGCATCGCTTCGGTCAATTCTATGCCATCGTGAATGGCTGCTGCGAACGTACCGCAATATGCATCCCCTGCACCTGTAATATCAACCACCTGCGATTGATCAAGTGGCATGATGGGCACACCCCATGCCTGACCATCCTTGGTAACCGCGACAGAGCCGCCTTTTCCAATGGTGATGATACAGGTCAGCTGGCCTTCAATTGCCAAGGCTTGCGCCAATTTAACAGCATTGTTTTCTGTTTTTAAATTCAGCTTATTTGCAATCTGTCTTGCTTCGATACTATTCACGATCAGATAATCCAAAAGACCAAATGCTTTTTTAGGAAGAGTTATCGCGGGAGCGAGATTGAGAATTGTTCTCACTCCTCTATTATGTGCTCGCTCCAATAAAGTGATTGTCTGATCAACAGGCAATTCCATTTGCATCAATAAGACATTCCCCTTGAGCAGAATTTCATCCGGAACCTGATCATGGATGGCTTCCTTATTAGCACCCGACATCACGATAACCGTGTTCTCCCCGGTTTTATCGCGGGTCACAACAGCCATGCCAGTGTCTTCATTGTCGGTATAAGCAACGCCGGATACCATGACGCCATTCGACTTCAATTCTTCGCGAAGCATCTTGCCGTAGTCATCATTTCCGACACGACCGATCAAGGCTACCTTCGCCGTGGTTGACCGCGCAGCAGCCAAAGCCTGATTTCCGCCCTTCCCGCCAGGGGAATGAACGTAGCCGTTTGAGAGTACAGTTTCACCAGGTTCAGGAAAATTTTCCACCTGAACGCCAATATCCATGTTGAGAGAGCCAAATACGATAATCATTCTATGATTCTAACATATTTTGAAAAAAGTCCCATCCCTTTAATATATATGATGCAATGCAATATCTTTACATCCCATTGGCCTTTTGAATCTATAATTCGAATGATAATCACTCTCAACTTCTCTGTTTGGCTTTTGGGAAGCAAAGTTTTATAAATGGGTTTGAAGAGGTCACACATGGATTACCGCGCATTTTTTGATAGAAGTATTCAAAACCTGAAAACCGAAGGTCGTTACCGCAATTTTGCGAATCTGGAACGACTGGCCGGACAATTCCCAAAGGCTCTCTTTCACGACACATCAGGCATCAGCCGCGAAGTCACCATCTGGTGCAGTAATGATTATTTAGGGATGGGACAAAATCCAAAAGTTTTAAATGCCATGCATGACGCCATCAATAAATGTGGCGCGGGTGCGGGTGGTACGCGCAATATTTCTGGCACGACAAAATATATTGTTGACCTTGAATCCTCCCTTGCCGATCTTCATCATAAAGAGGCCGCACTGGTTTTTCCATCAGGCTATACCGCAAACGAAGGCGCTCTCTCCACCATCACAAAATTATTGCCTGATTGCCATGTATTTTCAGATGATCTCAATCATGCGTCGATGATCCACGGGATTCGTGACGGCAAATCCACAAAACATATTTACAAACATAACGACCTCAACCATCTGGAAGATTTGCTAAAAGCTGCGCCAACACACGCACCGAAATTAATTGCGTTTGAATCCGTCTATTCGATGGAAGGCGACATTGCCCCGATCAAAGACATTTGTGATCTGGCTGACAAATATAATGCCATGACCTATCTGGACGAGGTTCATGCGGTTGGCGTGTATGGTCCGCGCGGCGGCGGCGTTGCCGAAGAACGCGGCCTGATGGACCGGATTGATATGATTGAAGGCACGTTTGGCAAAGCTTACGGTTTGATGGGCGGTTTTATCACGGGCAATGCATCGATCATTGATGCGGTACGGTCTTATTCAGGGAATTTTATTTTCACCACTGCCCTGCCCCCTGTCCTTTGTGCAGGTGCGCTCGCGAGCGTTGAATATTTGAAAACATCTTCCGTTGAACGCGACATTGTCAAAGCCAATTCAAAATTGTTGAAATATAAATTGAACACAATCGGCCTGTCTTATTTGCCGGGGGACAGCCATATCGTCCCATTGATGATTGGTGATTCCACATGCTGTAAAGCCATTACCGACTGGTTATTGCACGAATATAATATCTATGTGCAACCGATTAATTATCCGACCGTTCCAAAGGGGACTGAACGCATGCGCCTCACCGCAACCGCCGTTCATACCGAGGTGCATATCAATGAACTTGTCTCATCCCTCTGGAAACTCTGGACAGAAAATCACGAGCTGATGAACGCGCGCGTGGCTTAGCTCTTGAAATAATTCACAAGACTTTCCGCCCGCCCCAAGGTGCGGTCAAGTTCGGCCATGGTTTTACCCAGATCAGGGGACGCGTCGTTCACCCAAGTGAGCAACACCCATAAATAAGCAAGTGATAACCCGCTCAGATATATTCCGCCGAACAACCCTTCGGTGTCCATCCCTGCACATTTCGCCATGCGGGTCATGCTGGATTTCAAAAGAGCGATGTCGGCACAGCTCGACTCTTTCGTCCATCCGAAAGATTTGAAAAATGAAATATGCGCGGCGCGGTTCTGATTGGCGATTTCAATCCGTTCCATCAACACATCAAACAACCTGTCACGCATCGGGGCGTCTTCATCAACGACGGAGAAAACCTCCTCAACCTCGGTATCCAACACGTCAATAATCGCCGCGACAATATCCGACTTTGTCTGAAAACGCGCTGTGACTTCATCCACCTTTAAATCTGCCGCATCGGCGATTTGCTTGACTGCTACAAATTCCCACGGATGGGATGCAGCAACGTCCAGAGCCGCAGATAATATCTTGTTGCGGATTTTGGTTGAATTTCCTGATGATTGTGTTTTCTTATGCGCCATAATATAAAAGAGATACTCCTCTTACGCCAAGTTTTCAACGAAGGAATTGCTTCATGACTGCCCTCTACGGATTAACCGCCATCGGAAACGCGATTGTTGACGTTTTGGCACCTGCCAGCACCGATTTTATCGCATCCCAAGCCAAAAATGGCATGCAACCCAATACTATGAATTTGATCAATGCCGAACGCGCCGCCGAACTTTATGGATTAATGGGACAGGCCACCGAAATGTCCGGTGGCTCCGCCGGAAATACCATGGCCTGCTTTGCGTCTTTCGGGGGTAAGGGTGCCTATATCGGTAAAGTTGCCGATGACCAACTGGGGAAAATCTTTGCCCATGATACGCGCGCGATTGGTGTGCATTTTGAATCCGCTCCGCTCGTTGGCGGCAAACCGACCGCACAATGTTTAATCCTTGTAACACCGGATGCCCACCGCACCATGAATACATATTTGGGCGCCTGCACCCAACTGACCGAAGATGATGTTGATGAAAATCTGATCGCCAATTCCAAAGTGACGTATCTTGAAGGTTACTTATTCGATGAACCAAAAGCCAAAGCGGCCTTTTTCAAAGCCGCCGAATTGGTCAAAAAACATAACCGCAAACTCTCCCTCACTTTGTCCGACCCGTTCTGTGTTGTGCGCTATCGCGACGAATTTATGGCACTTGTCGAGAACCATGTGGATATTCTCTTTGCAAACGAATCCGAACTCAAAGAACTCACCCAACTTTCCGACATCCATCAAGCAATTGAATCCATCCGCGGCAAATGCGAGATTATCGCAGTCACCCTTGGGGAAAAAGGGTCAATCATTGTCACCAAAGACGACACTATCTATATTGAGGTCGTCCCACCAAAACAACTGGTTGACACAACAGGCGCCGGAGATGCCTACGCAGCGGGCTTCCTGTTCGGCCTTACCGAAGGAAAACCACTTCCCGAATGCGGACGCTTAGGTTCTATTGCTGCGAGTGAAGTCATCAGCCACATGGGGCCACGACCACTGGTCAATTTAAAAGATTTAATTTAAATGATTATTGTTGGGTATCCTTGATACCCAACTGGCGTTTATAAAATTCAATATCTTTTACAATGGAATGATCCGCCATCCAAGGGAAGCCGAGATATCCCTCTTTGACATGGATCTGAAGGCCATCGACATTCGGTTGAATGTCATCACACTCGTTATATCTGACCGAGATGTGATCTACGCCAAGAATTTCTTTATCGAACGTGACAAGACACGATCCTGAACTCGCTGGTTTTTGACCGCCGGAAAGTTTTCTGGATTCAATTGCTTTCACATAGAAAATTTTTTCCGGACTTTCATCCCACGCCACATTGATTTTCGCGACTGTTGCAAGACCCGCGATAAACCACAATACCAGCATAAAAGCAGAAACGGCATAAAGCGTTTTATTATTCTTCCCTCTTTCTTGGTGATAAGAAAGAACCCATAATATGATATACGCCAGAACAATATATTGCGATGATTGGATTAGAAAATCCAATTGATTGATCGGGAAGACAATTTTTGTTCTGAGGCTCCAGATCAAAGAACCGATCGGAATAATCAAAAGAAAAATAGCAAGCCAATTTCCTTGTGGCTGTGGCTTTCTATTTTCTGATTGTTCGTCTTTGTTCATCAGTTATCCTTTTATCGCACCCCTAAACAGCGATCGGAACTCCCGCCACTAATTTAGATGTCTTGATCGACAACGCAGATTTCACGGATGCTACGTTCGGGCTTTCGAGGAGTTGGGTGGTCAGGAAGTTTTGGTAATCATCCCAATCGCGGGCAACGATTTTCAACAAGAAATCATTGTCCCCTGTCATCATATAGGCTTCGCGGACGCGATCCCATTTTTCGATTTGTTGTTCGAATTTTTTCAATTCACCTTCGCCGACGGCTTTCAATTTCACACCTGTGAACACAACCATCGGATAGCCGAGTGCAGATGCGTTGACGCGGGCATGGTATGAGAGAATCAAACCAGCTTCCTCAAGGTTACGCACACGGCGCAGACATGGCGGCGCAGAAATTCCGGCATTTTGAGCCAGTTCAACGTTGGTAATACGTCCATCACGTTGTAAATCAGCGATAATTTTGCGGTCTATTTTGTCGAGCTTGACTTGTTTGGTTTGGATAATTGCGGGATTTTGGTTACTTTCGGTCATTTTTTACTGTATTCCTTGTTTATTGTGCACTTTATGTACATTATTTTTCCAAAATTGAAACATTTTTTCGACTGAATAGAACAAAAATATATTTTTAAGAGTTTTTGATAATGCCAAACCCCGCCAATCCCCCTACCGTCTGGATCATCACCGAAGGTCTGACAGGCACAGAAAACCAGTGTTTAGGGATAGCAGAGGCCATGGGCGTTACCCCTATCGTCAAACGCATTACCTTGCGCCAACCATGGAAATCCCTCTCCCCCTATCTGGGATTCGAATCTAAATGGACATTTCAAGAACCTCTGGTTGCGCCATGGCCAGACATCTTAATTGCGTCAGGGCGAAAAAGCATCGCGGCCTCCCGCTACATCAAAAAACAAAGCGGCGGGAAAACATATACCGTTCAGGTACAAGACCCGCGCGTGAACCCCAAACAATTTGATATGGTGGTCGCCCCACAACATGACCCCACGCGCGGCGATAATGTAGCGGTTACAGTCGCCACCCCCAACCGCATTACCGCTGAACAACTCGGAGAAGCACACAAAGCATTTCACTCAATTTTTTCGAATTTGTCATACCCATGTATTGCCGTCCTGATCGGCGGGTCAACCAAACGCCATGACTTCACACTTGATGAAGCCACATCACTTGCCCAGACATTATCTCCGTTTAAAAATCTGATGATCACCACCTCACGCCGCACGGGTGAAGAAAATACGGCTATTCTAAAATCCGTATTGGCAAAGAACGGAAATTATTTCTGGGACGGTGTCTCCCCCAACCCCTATATGGGTATGTTGGCCTATGCGGATTTTATTCTGGTGACGGCGGATTCAACCTCGATGATATCCGAGGCCGCGACAACAGGGCGGCGTGTCTATGTCCTGCCGATGAAAGGCCTGACCAAACGCCAAAACCAACTGATCGAAAACCTGAAAAATTATGGTGCAGTGCGTGAATTTACGGGGGTATTCGAGGACTGGACATACCCGCCCCTCAATGATTCCGCCAAAATTGCGGCCTTGATCCGTCAAAATTGCGGATTATTCTCATAGATTGAGACTTCCCCCCTTTACCTTTTCAACCACCTCCATTACATCATAGGTATCATGACAAAAGAACATATCGTAACAAACGTCCTTATTATCGGTTCCGGCCCTGCCGGATATACTGCGGCGATCTATGCCGCGCGTGCCAACCTGTCCCCTGTCCTTGTGACCGGAATGGAAATGGGTGGGCAGTTGACCATCACCACCGATGTTGAAAATTACCCCGGGTTCGCTGACCCGATCCAAGGCCCATGGCTCATGGAACAAATGAAGGCTCAGGCCGAACATGTCGGCACGAAACTCATCACCGACCTGATCGTCGATGTTGATTTCAGCAAACGCCCTTTCACCGCCATCGGCGACAGCGGCACCACCTATACAGCCGAAACAGTTATCATCTGCACAGGCGCCAAAGCGCGTTGGTTGGGAATTGAATCCGAACCGAAATATCGCGGCTATGGCGTATCCGCCTGCGCCACCTGTGACGGATTTTTCTATCGCGGTAAAGAAGTTGCCGTTGTGGGCGGCGGAAACTCTGCGGTTGAAGAAGCCCTCTTCCTCACCCAATTCGCAAGCAAAGTGACATTGATCCACCGCCGCGATTCCCTTCGCGCCGAAAAAATCGCCCAAGACAGATTATTCGCCAACCCTAAAATCTCGGTCATCTGGGATAGTGCGGTTGAAGAAATTCTGGGCAACCCACCAGGTACAAAAGATGCACCAATCGGTGTCACAGGTGTCAAACTCAAAAACCTGAAGACCAATACAACATCAGAACTCAAACTGGACGGCGTGTTCGTGGCCATTGGTCACGACCCTGCGACAGAATTGTTCAAAGGTAAAATTGCAATGGATGACAGCGGCTATATTTTAACCGCTCCAGATTCCACCGCGACAAATATTTCAGGCGTCTTTGCCGCAGGCGACGTGAAAGACAAAGTCTTCCGCCAAGCCGTCACAGCTGCAGGTATGGGATGTATGGCAGCCTTAGAAGCAGACCGCTTTATCGCCGCGAAAGGTCATCACGCACAAGAGGCAGCAGAATAAAATGGCAATGGATTGGGACAAACTGCGTATCTTTCATATGGTTGCGAAAGCAGGCAGTTTTACCCATGCGGGCGAAACGCTCAACCTCTCTCAATCCGCAGTGTCCCGCCACATTTCTTCCTTTGAGGAAGATCTGGGGATCACGTTATTCCACCGTCATGCGCGCGGATTAATCCTGACCGAGCAAGGCGAATTGCTCTTCCAAACCTCATCCGACATCTTTACCAAAATGATGGCGATCGAAGGCCAATTGAGTGATGCCCGCGATACCACCGATGGCGACTTGAGCGTCACCCTTCCCGAATTTTTGGGAACATCATGGTTAGGCCCCCATATCGGCAACTTCCACAAAAAACATTCCGAGATCGAGTTGACCCTCCTCCTCGATGACCGTATTTTTAATCTGGGATTGCGTGAGGCAGATGCCGCCGTCCGCTTATACAAACCGGAACAGTCAGAGTTGGTGCAAAAACACCTGACCAGTATTTCTTTTGTGACCTGCGCCAGCAAAGAGTATCTCTCCACCCACGGCACGCCGAAAAAATTGGAAGATTTGAAACAGCACACTCTGATCGGCTATCCGGATCAGGCACTCGTTCCTTATAAAAACCCGAATAGCCTGTTTGAACAAGCGGGCATTTCAGTGTCCAAAAACCGCAATATGATTTTGATGAACTCTATCTCCACCATCCGCCAAGCCATTCGCTCCGGCGCGGGGATCGGCGTTCTACCGCATTTCATGGCCGACAGCCTGCCGGATATTGTGACCATCCTCCCCGACACAAAAATCACTCCGGTCGATATGTATTTCGTCTACCCCGAAGACCGCCGCCATTCCAAAAGAATAGCCATCTTCCGTGATTTCTTGGTCGATCTGGTCGGAAAGACCAAATTTTAATATACCCCTTGACATCATAGGCATAATTTCCTATAATCAATTTTAGCTGAACGCCCCTGCCTTCCCCGCATCACGCATGCGGGCAAAGGCGTATACCTCCTGCGAATCGCACCTTAAAAACAATCCATCTCCCTCTCGCAACACAAAAAAACGCGAAACGAACTTATAGATCAGACCTCTATTTTTGCAAAAACGAACTATTGAATACGACCTATCTCACTGGAATATAACGATAATATCAGATGAGGCGCGACATGCATTTTGCGCATACCTAACATATTGAAATAATTCTGGTTATTTTGGGTCACCCCTTATATAACCCCTCTCGGAACCTACGGGTTCTTTTCCGTCCCTCGGGACGTGAAACCTCCCTGTTCAACTCGCCGGGCATCAGTGCCCGGTTTTTTTTGCCTTTTTTTGACAATGTTCTGCAAGGGGTTTTTCAGGTAAGCTGGATCAAGAATCACATTCAACTTTCTTCAATAATGACCCCATGACCAATTTTTCAAAAAAACCAATCATCGCCCTTTATAATTATGGCGGCGGAATGCGCGGGCTAATCCCTGCTCACTTCATGCAACAAATTGAAGAGACCACCGGACTGAATATGTCCGATCTGATTGATGTCTTTATGGGGCCATCGACCGGATCAATTTTGAATGCGGCCTTAAACGTGCCCAGCCCGCATGAACCGACCAAACCGAAATTCAAAGCACGTCATATGGTTCGTTTTTACGAACGCGAAGGCGGACATATTTTCCCGCACGATTCCTTCCGTTCGTTCCGCAGTATGATCCACGACTTTAATAATCGCACCTTGGGATTCGATAAGCTTGGAAACTTGGTTAAACACGGCCATTACCAACAAGCCAGTTTAGGCCGGTCACTGCGCGGCCTTTACGGCAAGCATAAAATTTCCGACTCGCTCAAAAGCCTGATCATCCCCGTCTATAATATCGAAGGCACAGCCAGTTATAAGAATGTGTCCGAAGGCCGCACACACCGCGGCAACCCGTTCCTCAACGAGGGCGGACATGCGATGTGGCTCAAAAATTTAAAGTTCGATGGCGTCATCAATCGCCCGCACTGCCCCGAGGTAGACATCTATGACGCCGTGATGGGCAGCACCGCCGCACCGACCTATTTCGAATGCCA
>MEMI01000040.1:58322-65327 GCA_001767915.1 Alphaproteobacteria bacterium RIFCSPHIGHO2_02_FULL_46_13
TATCAATATTTTCTTCCATGCGCCGGAGACAGCATTGGTCGAAGCCTTTGAATCCGAAATGGGCGAAAACCTCTATGTCTTTAATAAATCGATGGTCTCTGGCCCCTACCTTAGAGACTACCCAAGCGTTGAAATTGACGATGCCAGTCCCGAAAATATCCGCCGCCTCAAAAACTTCTTCGAAATGACATTGGAAGAAAACCGCAAACCATTTGATGAACTCTGCCAACTCCTCGTCCAGAATTACGAATGGAAGGATGATGCGCCCTTGCCCGAACCGCCTAAAAATAATGACGGTGGATTAAAAAGGCGGATTTATAAAAAACTCTTAGGGAAATAACTGATTCTTAAGGTATAAGTATAAACAGTACTTCAAATTCTCAGACCCCGTGTGAGATAAATGAGTAAAAAAGAAGAGCCGCCCCATAATGTCCTTCAGCTCCATGGTGGAGGCACTCTTGTTCTATCAGAAGTCATCAAATGCGCGATTCTTGAAATGACTACCGGAAAAAGGATTAATGACCTTTTCCAAACAACAATTGCCGATTCTGGGGGAGCCTTCATCCGCTTGTGCATGGAGAGATTAAGCGCCGCAGACTTGTTAGCCAAGTTCATCACAACAATGGAAAATATTTTCCCCAGCAGACGGTTTTATCTGGATCAGTCTTTTTCTAAAAAACCAAAACGCTTTGACAATTCGTTCTTAATCAACCAAATGAAGGATCTTTTACAAGACCTCACATTCAAGGATTTTAAAGGAAATCTATTTGTTGGCGCTCATCAACACGGGAGAGGCGCTATTTCATTCGAAAAACTTACGATGATAAATGGGCAGACAGATTATAAGATTGCATCTTATCCATCTTATAAACCTGCCTCACCCAACACACCGTTATCCATCATTGCTCAAATGTCTTGCACTGTTCCCGGACTTTATGACGAACGATCTCTGACCTATCCCGAATATGCAGATGGTACATATCTAGACGCCATCTCTAACCAAGAACCTGCACCTATTTTGTCACGAATTAAATCAAACAATCCTGACTGGACTATCTTCTTTTTGCAAATAGGGCACATCGAAAACAAGGATATTGTATCAACACTCTTTGAAAAGTCCGTAGTGGCAAGTACGGTACAAAATTTATACCCTAAATATATAACTCACCACTCTCACTCAGCTCATTTGGTGGGGGCGCTCCGCATATTAGGAGAAGATCATTCAGGAAATATTAGATCACTAACAACTCATGTGAGTAAAAACTTTTCTCCCGTAAATACATCCGCCGATCAGTTAACAGAAGTTGCGATCATAACATTAGCGGATATTGAGGCTCGCAAAGAAGAATATGAAGCCATCGCTCTCCGCCTCAATAGTAACCAACCTTTATGCATGAGTGTGGAGCAAGCCATTGCTCAACTCAAAGTAATGCTCGACCCAATGATGAAAAAAAGAACCATCTTCCTCAGTAAGAACGAAGTACCGCCCACCGCTTTCCCAAGCCCACATGTGGTATGGGCAGAAACTGGACGTTTATATAAACCCGCTTACGCCCTCGGCAGACTAACGAACGCCTTTCAGAAATATCTGGTTGCGAATAACATAGACATTTGCTCAGCCTTCCATGGCGCATATGAATATGGGCTGAAGAGATTTCTCCCCAGCCCACATCATCAAATAGAACCTCAATAAATCTATTAAGCCGCGACGTTGGCCTGCCCCGTCAAATCCGCGCAAGCTTTCTGAATGCGTTTGCACGCTTCAGTCAACGCATCAGTTGAGGTTGCATAGGAAATACGGAAGTAAGGGGACAGACCAAAGGCCTCACCATGCACAACCGCAACGCCCACAGATTCCAGTAAGTAGGTTGCGAAATCGGCATCTGTTTTAATGACTTTGCCGTCCGGTGTTGTTTTGCCGATACATCCTGCACAAGACGGGTACACATAAAATGCCCCTTCGGGTTTCAGGCAAGTAATGCCTTCTGCAGCATTCAACATGTCCACAACCATGTCACGGCGGGCTTTATAAGTATCGCACCATCCTTTGAGGAAAGATTGATCGCCATTGAGTGCCGCCACAGTCGCCGCTTGGGAAATCGAAGACGGGTTGGATGTGGAATGAGATTGCACCGCGCCCATTGCCTTAATAATATCTTTTGGCCCTGCCGCATACCCAATTCTCCAACCGGTCATTGCGTACGCTTTGGACGCACCGTTACAGGTCAAGGTACGGTCATATAATTTTGGCTCAACCTGCGCAGGGGTAAAGAATTTGAAACCGTCATAGACGAGATGTTCATAAATATCGTCGGTCATAATATAGACATGAGGATATTTGACCAGAACATCGGTCAATGCTTTCATTTCATCATAGCTATAGGCCGCACCTGTCGGGTTGCTCGGGGAATTGAGGATCACCCATTTTGTTTTCGGGGTAATTGCCGCTTCCAATTGATCGGCCTGTAATTTGAAACCGGCAGATTCGCGGCATTGAACAAACACAGGTGTTCCCTCTGCCAGAATGGTCATGTCCGGATAAGACACCCAATATGGCGCAGGGATAATCACTTCATCACCCGGGTTGAGTGTCGCCATCAGGGCATTGTATAAAACTTGTTTACCGCCCGTCCCCACAGTAATTTGTGAGCGTTCATAAGTCAGGCCGTTATCGCGTTTGAATTTTGCAATGATCGCGTCTTTCAGGGCTGGCGTTCCGTCCACTGCAGTATAGCGAGTTTCGCCTTTTTTCATGGCGGCATAAGCGGCTTCGATCACGAAATCAGGTGTATTGAAATCCGGTTCACCCGCACCCAGACCGATCACATCTTTTCCCGCCGCTTTTAATTCAGCAGCGCGTGTGGTGACGGCAATAGTAGGGGACGGTTTAATACGACCAAGGCGGGACGCAATTACGGAAGACATACAAAAATCCTTTCACTTATTGAAATACGGTCGTCAAATTAAGGAAAAACAAAGGCAAATGCAAGAAAGATTAATTGGCATCCGGACGGATAAAAAGCGCCGCTTTTTCAACATCAACCTCTTGGGTTTCAGAGAAATCAATCCCCTGCGCCGAAAACCAGTCTTTGAGAGGTTTTAGCTGTGGATTGGCAAAATCCCGAATCATGTGGCGGCGCAATATAGGAATAATTGATAACAAGCGTGTTTTCTGATCCCGAATAGCCAGACGGATCGCCTGACCAATCACGCGGCAGTGGAATTGCGCCGCAAGGACAGGATACCATGCGATGAAATTCTCACGGTCTTCGGTGCTCATCCCTTCAATATAGATGGCCATACATTCGCGGCGCAATTCAATTGGCACTTCACGACGGGCATCTTCCAAAAGATTGACCAAGTCATATGGCGCTGGCCCCATCATCGCTTGTTGGAAATCCAGAAAGCCAACTTGCTTTGCATCTTGGCGTTCCGGCAACCACATTAAATTCCCCGGATGATAATCACCATGCACAAAGCGGCGTTTGACCTGCGGCAAACTACGTTCGATCTGTTTCCAGATTTTTAAATATTCCGTCACCGCATCATCAGAATTTTGTTTGTGAAGCATGGCGGGCATATACCAATCCACAACACGCTGATGACCTTTGTGGATATGACTTGTAAAATAATCAGGCAGTTCAACCGCAATGAATTCTGTTTTTTTATAGAGATGTCTCAAGGCTTGGGTTGCCAGACGATACATATCTCTCTCGACCTCCTCGTCCTTCGCGATGAGGGATGCAAAATCTTGTGACCCGAAATCCTCGACAAGCAACAGTCCGTGTGGCAAATCCTGTGCATATACTTCCGGCGCGGATAATCCTAACGTATCTAAGCATCTGGAAATTTTAACGAAATCCTTTAGCTTGTGTCCTGGTGTCGACCTTGGGTCTTCGTCGGGGAAAGATTGGATCAGAACCGCCGTTTTTCCTTTGAGGTCAATTCGGAAAAATTTTCGTTGTGACCAATCACCACTGATCGGTATTTCATGCGCACCGACCCAACCGGAGTTGCGCAAAAATTCCATTCGCTGGACTTGAAGAAGAGGACTGCTTAAAGGCAAGATATTTTACCGCTTTTTATTGGTTTTACTTTTTGCTGCCATTAATTTGAGAGCGTTGACATGTTGCTGGGAGGCTACTTTTTTGCCGACGCGCGGAGCTGCATCTTCAGCCCCGAATTTTGCAACATTATTACCGCCAAGAGCTTTTAGCAAGTCGAGGGCGAAATCATTATCCTTCCCCTTTGACGGCGCTTTGGGAAGTGGCGGTAAATCTTCCATACGGTCTTTTTTGGCACGTTGCTGGATCGCCTGACGACCCACTGCATGCGCCACAATTCCCGATAAATGTGGTTTAGAGAGCGCAATCAACAACTCGTTATCTTCCAGAGCCTGAGCCGCGATAAGCGCCCTTGCTTTGGTTTCGTTACCCTTAGCCTTTGCCAAAGCTTCGAGGATACATTTTTGTAAGTAGGATTGTGCCATGTCGACTCTCCACAGTGATTAGAATATGGTAACATGAATGGGCAAAATCACAAAGCGGATTGTATCAACCCCTAATTGAGGCGTGCAAGGTCGCGCGCTATATCCCGCGCCCCTTTGACCCTGTCTTTGACACTATCCCAAGACCGGAGAATCACCAATTTATGGTCAGGTCTGATTTTGACCGTACTGGGGCGTTCGGAAATCCATGCGAAGAACTTTTCGGGTTGCGGTGGCGTGTCATTAAAGAAACGAATAATCGCACCCTTCGGCCCTGCATCCAATTGTAAAACCCCTGCCCGTTTGCAATACATTTTGATGCGGACAATTTCCAACAGGTTTTCGACTTCTTCGGGCATTGTGCCAAAACGGTCAACCATCTCGGCTGCAAAACTATCAATATCTTCATCACTGGTCAGGTCGCCGAGACGTCTGTAAAGACTCATCCGGATTCCTAAATCGGTAATATATTTTTCTGGGATCAGAACCGACATTCCTAAATTCAGGGTCGGACTCCATTCATGATCGGTCACGGATTTTTTATCAAAGGCACCACCTGCACGACTTGCAGAAACTGCGTCCTCCAACATTTGTTGGTAAAGCTCAATCCCGACTTCTTTGATATGACCCGACTGCGCGTCGCCCAGCAAATTACCCGCCCCGCGAATGTCCAGATCATGGCTCGCCAATTGAAAGCCTGCGCCCAAACTATCCAAGGTCTCGAAAATCTCTAATCTCTTCTGGGCGTCTTCGGTCAAAATCATATTGGGCGGATAGGTCAGATACGCATAAGCCCGCACCTTTGACCGCCCTACACGCCCGCGGATTTGATAGAGTTGCGAGAGGCCGAACATATCGGCACGATGAATAATAATCGTATTGGCGGCTGGAATATCCAGCCCCGATTCAATGATATTGGTCGCGAGTAATATGCCGTATTGCCCGTCATAAAATGCATTCATACGGTCTTCGAGTTCTGTTGGCGTCATTTGACCATGGGCAGAGATCGCTTTGACCTCCGGCACCAATTCTTTTAATTGCTGTTCTAAATCTTCCATGTCTTTGATGCGGGGGCAGACATAGAAACTTTGACCACCGCGATAATGTTCGCGCAAGATGGCTTCGCGCACCACCATCGGGTCGAAAGGCATTACAAAGGTACGAATGGCAAGGCGGTCAACGGGCGGCGTTGCAATCAATGACATGTCACGTACCCCCGTTAAGGCCAGTTGTAACGTACGCGGAATCGGTGTTGCTGTAAGGGTCAAAACATGGACATGGCTTTTCAGTTCTTTGAGGCGCTCTTTTTGTTTGACGCCGAAGCGTTGTTCTTCATCAACGATCACCAGACCCAGATTAGCAAAGGTAATATCCTTGGCCAGAATGGCGTGCGTTCCGACAACCACGCGGACTGAACCGTCTTTTAAACCGTCTTTGACGACCTTTGATTCTTTGGAGGTCACAAGGCGGGATAATTGTTCAACGCGCAGACCCATTTCGGCGAAACGGGTTTGGAAATTCTTAAAATGTTGTCGGGCCAGCAATGTGGTTGGCGCGACCACCACCACCTGCGATCCCGACTGTGCGGCGACATAGGCGGCGCGCAACGCAACCTCGGTTTTCCCGAAACCGACATCACCGCACACCAGCCTGTCCATTGGCTTTCCTGATTTTAAATCAACCAGCGTGTCTTCAATCGCGCGCAATTGGTCTTCGGTTTCCTGATAGGGGAAGCGCGATACGAATTCGTTATAATGACCATGGTCGATGTCCAGAATTTCGGCCTCAGACAACAGGCGTTCGGCGGCAATCGCCAGCAGTCCTTCGGCCATCACCATTAAATCTTTTTTGACACGCGCCTTCCGTGCCTGCCACCCTGCGCCACCCAGTTTATCGAGTTCGGTATTGCCATCAGAATGTCCGAACCGTGTGAGCAAGTCGATATTTTCAACAGGCACAAAAAGCCGATCACCGCCCGCATAGGTGATTTTCAAACAATCATGGAGTAAACCGCCAGCCTTCAGAGTCTCAAGCCCCTCAAACCGCCCGACACCATGATCCACATGGACAACCAGATCACCAACCGCCAATGCCCCGACTTCTTTGAGGAAGTTATCAGCGCGTTTCCGTTTGCCCGATTTCCGCGCCAGACGGTCGCCCAGAATATCCTGTTCGGTAATGACGGCCACATCATCCGATATAAAGCCATGTTCAAGATGCAGGATAATGACACCGACTTGCGCGTCTTTTAAACGATTGGCCTGATACCATGTGTCAACAGGATGCGGCGTACCCGCCCCGCCCTCGCCCATCATCACTTTCATGCGGTCGCGCGAGCCTTGGGAATAACAGGCGATCAGGACTTTTTTATGATGGGATTGGAGCGACTGGATATATTTCCCGAGTTCCGCAAAAACATTCGCATTGGGTTGCATCCGGATATCCGCGAAATCCCGCGCCCGTTTTGCGGCATTTTCAGTTATCTCGTCTGGCGCCGCGAATGATTGAATAACCAATGG
>MEMI01000040.1:65343-106184 GCA_001767915.1 Alphaproteobacteria bacterium RIFCSPHIGHO2_02_FULL_46_13
TTTCTTTTGCTTTCTGGCGCGGACGGAATCGTCGAGCGTGATCCGTGCATTGTAAAAATCCACCATCTGGGTCAGACGTTCCCCGCGTGCCTGTTCCGCTTGTCCGTCAAAGGAGAGGAGCGGTGCGGTAACATAGTCAAACAGCGTTGCCATTCTGGTATGAAATAACGGCAACCAATGTTCCATTCCCGCATGGCGACGACCTTCGCTCACAGCCTGATAAAGCGGGTTTGAACTGCTGCCTACCCCGAAATAATCACGATATCCTGACCGGAACCGCGCCACAGATTCTTCATCTAAAAAGAATTCGGTGACGGGGCGTAATTCAAAACGGTCTAATATCCCTGTGGTGATTTGTGTGCCCGCATCGAAACTGCGGATGCTTTCAACTTCATCCCCGAATAAGTCAAGGCGAACCGGCATGTCGTAACCGGGCGGGAAAATATCGATGATATCACCACGAATAGCAAACTCGCCTTGTTCCCGCACCGTATCCGTCCGCAAATATCCGTTATCGGCTAAAAATCTTTGTAAGGTGTGCTGGGAGAGAGTGCCGCCCTTTTTAGCAACCAATTGCGCCGCCACCAATGTTTCAGGCGGCATCACGCGTTGGGCAATCGCATTGACCGTTGTCAACACAATCCGCGGTTTGAAAAGCCCGTCAGACTTCCATTCAAGAAGTGTTGATAATGCGGCGACTCGCTGCGCCACGACATCGGCATGTGGCGACACACGGTCATAGGGCAGACAATCCCATGCCGGAAATACGACCAATTCCACATCGGGCGCAAAAAAATTCAGCGATTCAACAAATGCCGATAGGCGCATTTCATCCATCGCCACATGGATCAGAATTTGTTTGTCTCGCGATGCTTTCAGCGCACGTTCAGCCAGAAACCGTGCGTCCTGCCCCTCGGGCAGACCGTATGCGGTTGGCCAATGATGTTGTTTTAATTTCGGGGGTGCGACATCCATGCCAATTACTTGGCAAATTGATGATCCAAAAGCAAGTCCAAAACCCTTGATTTTAATTCTTCAGGGGCTTTTTGACGTCCGATAATCCAATCATAGACATCGGGGTCGTTATTTATCAGGACTTCTTCGAAAATCGCCAGATCGGCGCGATCAAAACTGTTAATATATTTATCCGCAAAAGACCCGATTAACAGATCCATTTCACGCGTTCCGCGATGCCACGCCCTGAAAGTCAGGCGTTTGCGCCAGTTTTCAACTGTTTCTTCCGCGTTCTGGACTTGTTTTTCGGTCTGTTGCATAATGGCTCCTGTTATTTCAAGGAGATATTATGGCAGTTTCAAGTTTCATCAAGGAAAATCGTGTTCTGGTTGCTGGATTGGTCTTACCATTTTTATTAATCGGACTTCTGGCGCTCGCCAAAACCATTCCCGCGTCCCTCATTCCCCTGCCCGAACATAAGGTGATGTTTTACTCCCAAGGTTGGAGCGCTAAAGGCCAGATAGCTATTAAAATTGATACCGAAGGTAAATTAAACCCTGTCTTTAATGAAACCGCCAATTATAAACCTGTCGGAAATGTTCAGAATCCAACGACCGTTCTTTATCTGTACGACGCCAAAACCAACACTCTGGAAGACGCCAGCGTGACACTGGATAAAGATGGCAAGATCACGGCTTTGGAAAAATTCAAAGACATTACATTATCAACCCAAAAGGTTTCATCAGATGGATATGTGTTCGAGCCTTACCATTATCGGAACGGTTCATTAATCACAGATATTTTCAGTTATCGTAATTATAACTCCGGCCCTGCCCTTACCAATAAAGGGCGTGTCATCAAACTCCCCCAACCACGCACCTATTACGGAAGTCCTGAATTTTTGGGATGGGAGATTTCAAAATAATGACAAATCGCAACCAAGCTCTTGGCGAAATTCGATCATTGATTGAGACCCATCATATTTCCCAAGCCGAAATATTGACATTATTTACACCCTCCGCGAATGAGGAAAGTGGCTCGGGCGGTCTCCTCCAACGCGTCATGATTTATATTGGCGGCGCGTTTATTTTTATGGGGTTGTGCGTTTATATCGGAATGATATGGGATGACCTTGACCCGTTGTCCCGCGTCATTATCTCTCTCGGTAGTGGGTTTGTGAGCTTTATCCTTGGTTTGTTCTGTCTGGGCGATCAACGATATACAAAAGCCGCAACGCCTTTATTCCTGATTGCCGCAGGACTTCAACCCTTGGGGTTGTTCGTCTTTATGGATGAATATTTGCCGCATACGGGCGATGTTGTGAAGGCAGCCTCTGTTGTCTTTGCTTTCATGACTATTCAACAAGCCGTAGCCTTTATCGCGACACAACGCACATCACTTTTGTTTTTCGGTCTATTCTATTTCTATTCCTTCCTCTTCACTCTATTGAATTTATGCGAAATTGATGCCCCCGAAGGCCCGATGGCAATTGCTTTAACAGGCCTGATGGTTTCATGGGGGATTGCGCAGACACAACATAAATCCATTGCCCCGTTCTATTTCTTCTGGGCATCTCTGCTGACTGCCGCCGCGTCATTCGACTTCCTGAAAGACACATCTCTGGATGTGTTATTGGTGGGTGTATCGGCTGGACTCATTTATCTCTCGGTTGTGGCAGCAAGCCGTACGGTCTTAACCGTTGGCGTCCTCTCTCTTCTCGCCTTTCTGGGGTATTTCACCGAAGAATACTTCTCCGACATGGTCGGCTGGCCAATTGCTATGATTGTTATGGGATTTATTATGATAGGTGTGAGCGTTTTTGCCGTGAAATTGGGTAAAAAAATTGCTACACATGACGTATGAGTGGACGCCCGTTTATCTTAGACCCTTTGTTTCGTTCTGTCGGCACTTTGAATGGTGTCGGGCCGCGGACGCTCAAGCTCTATGAGAAACTGACGGGTGGCACGAAGATACTGGATGTGATCTTTCATAAACCTGTCGGCATTATCGAACGCAAATTTGTACCGAATATTATGTCTGCCAAAATTGGTGATACGGTTTGTGTTAAAGTCACGATTGACAGTCACCAACCCAACGAACGTAAATCACAACCCTATCGTATCCGTGCCCGTGACGTGTCTGGCTTTGTTGAATTAGCGTTTTTCCATGCGCATGGCGATTGGATTTCAAAAATTTACCCCGTCGGTAAAGAGGTGATGATCTCAGGGCAGATGGATGATTATAAAGGCGGACGCCAAATCACCCACCCCGATATTCTGGATTTGGACGCGCCAGAGAAAACAGAAGTGGTTTATCCGTTGACCGCAGGCCTTAGCAATAAAATGCTCCGTAAAGCCATGCTCGCCTGCCTTGACCAGACACCCGCCCTGCCCGAATGGATTGATGTCACGCATTTATCGCGCATGGGATGGCCGGATTGGAAGGCATCTATTCTGTCCCTACATAACCCAGCGTCCGAGAGGGATTTAGAGACATCAAACCCCGCGCAGACGCGCCTTGCCTATGATGAATTTCTGGCCAATCAATTGACGCTTGCTATCCTTCGCCTCAAACAACGTAAATTGAAGGGACGGAGTTTTTCCACCCATGGCGCGAACCGTCAGAAATTATTGGCGAGCCTTCCGTGGCAACTCACCTCCTTCCAAAAAGAAGCCTTGAGCGAAATTGATGCCGATATGGCTGCCCCCCACCGCATGCTCCGTTTGTTACAGGGGGATGTGGGATCGGGCAAAACAATTGTTGCCGCACTCGCCATGATGAATGTGGTGGATAGCGGCGCGCAAGCGGCACTCATGGCGCCCACAGAAATTCTAGCGCGGCAACATATCGAAACATTAAAACCCTATCTGGACGCCGCAGGCATTCCGTTCACCATCCTGACTGGTCGTGATAAGGGCAAAGCCCGCGAAACAATTCTGGATGACATTGCATCGGGCAAAGCCAAAATTATTATCGGTACTCACGCCCTGTTCCAAGAGGGGGTGGAGTTTGCCGATTTAGGGTTAGCCGTGATTGATGAACAGCATCGTTTCGGTGTACATCAACGGTTACAATTATCGAGTAAGGGTTTAGGCACAGATGTCTTGGTGATGACCGCAACCCCTATTCCCCGCACTTTGACCCTCACCGCCTATGGCGACATGGAAGTCTCGCGCATTGTCGGGAAACCCGCAGGGCGCAAACCGATTGATACGCGGCTGATCCCACAAGATACGTTGGACGACATGATCGGGCGCATCGGCGAACAGATTAAAAAAGGCGTGCAAATTTATTGGGTTTGTCCGTTGGTCGAAGAATCAGAAATCCTCGACCTTGCCGCCGCCGAAGAACGTCACTTGGTTCTGCAACAATTCTACGGCGATAAAGTCGGCCTGATTCACGGACGTATGAAACCCAAAGACAAAGACGCCGTGATGGAAAAATTCGCGGCGGGCGAGATTTCTATTCTGGTCGCCACCACGGTTATCGAGGTCGGGGTCAACGTCCCCAATGCCACCATCATGGTCATTGAACATGCCGAACGATTTGGCCTTGCCCAATTGCACCAGCTCCGCGGTCGTGTGGGGCGTGGGGATCAACAATCATACTGCTTCCTTGTCTATGCCAGCAACCTGACCGAGACAGCACGCGAACGCCTCAAAATTCTCCGCCAGACCGAAGACGGGTTCCTGATTGCCGAAAAAGATCTGGAATTACGGGGCAGTGGCGAGGTTTTAGGCACCAAACAAAGCGGGTTGATCGAATTCCGTTTGGCGAACCTAACGGCCCATAGCGACCTCCTCCTCTCGGCACGGCACGACTCAGCCCTGATCCTCGAAAAAGACCCCGACCTCAAAACCCCCCGCGGCGAAGCCCTCCGCACTCTCCTTTACCTTTTTGAGCGCGATCAGGCGATTAGTTATCTAAGGTCGGGCTAATTTTGTTGACATAATTTGCAAATTACTTTAGCTCATTTTTATCATGGAAAAACGATCATTCAAATTACCATTCTTTGTGGCAGCTGCAGGAATTTATGGATTCGGATTAAATGCAAAATGTTTACATCTATTGTTCTCGTACGACATATATGCACACATGGGTGATTATGCACAGCACATTAAGTATCAGTTAGATAGCATAGGCGGCGCTGCAACAATATGCTGTTTAAGCCAAGGCATTGCAGAAGATAAAATCATTCCGAAATTAAAGCCCTTTTTTAATTCGATTGCAAACAAGGGTGAAGAAATCGCAGTGGCATTCGCAATGACTGGCCTCACAACCCTTGAAATCCTTCAATCTCTCGCGCCTAAAGCCAAATTTGATTGGCAGGATATGTCCGACTATACCTTGGCTTGCCTTATGACGTACGCCCTTGGAAAATGCGATCAAAAAAGAGGGGTTTCTATGAGCTCTAAATTCTCCTCCTCCGATGTACCACCCAATGAGAATGCTCCCCACTAATCAAATCGAATAAGTAAAACTTAAAACAAAAAAAACCACCCCGTTACAGAGTGGCTTTCGAGTTTCATTGCAACCGACACACCCGAACGGGTGTGAAGCTCATAAAACTGAATTATTTTTTGTGTGGAGGAAGTTTTTTCTCTTCGAACAGCACATGACAGCCAGGCTTGCCGGTTTCGGCATTGATCGCGCGTGGGTCATATTTGCGGAAAGACATTTTTTCCGTAATGTTTTTTGGATTTTTCTTAACATAGTAAGTGAATCCGGTTGGGTTGCCTTTTACGTTCTTACCAGAAGAAACGAGACGAACTTTAACAACTGAGCCTTTTTTAGCCATTTTTAGTACCTTTTAAGTATGAAATTCAGCGTCACCTTAATGATTTTAAGGGGAGTGTCAAGAAAAATGACTCATCTTTTTCATTTTTTTGCCTTTTTGAGCCTTATCCTCACTTATATATAGGGATGTTAATAAATAGTTTTATCCTGAAAAGACCTATGCCATAAAGACCGTATGAAAATCCTTTGGCGCATGTTCCTTTTTTTGTTCTCAATCGGCTGCATTTCCGCGATTGCGGGGGTGATTCTCTTTGCGGCTGTTATTTATAAATTCGGGCAATCACTCCCCGACTTTAAGAACCTTGAAAATTACCAGCCGGCAGTCGTAACCCGCGTTCACGCTGGCGATGGGCGATTCTTGGCCGAGTTTGCGCAAGAACGCAGAATTTTCGTGCCTATCCAAGAAATCCCCGAAACCATTATTCAGGCCTTTACATCCGCCGAGGACAAAAACTTTTATAAGCATAAAGGAGTTGACCCCTTCGCCATCGCGCGCGCTATTGTTACCAATATCAAGAATCGGGGCGAAGACAGACGTCCAGTTGGGGCATCAACGATTACGCAACAGGTTGCCAAAAACTTCCTGCTGACCAACGAAGTATCTTATGAACGCAAAATTCGCGAAGCGATTCTTGCCTATAAACTTGAGGAGACATTTTCTAAAAATCGTATTTTAGAATTATATCTGAACCAGATTTTTCTCGGTCAACGGTCATATGGTGTTGCGGCTGCAGGTCTAAATTATTTCAACAAACCTCTGAATGAATTGAGCATCGCGGAAGTCGCCTTCCTTGCAGCACTTCCAAAAGCCCCCAATAATTATAATCCCGAGACACGTCATGCGGAGGCCATAGGCCGCAGGAACTGGGTTATTGACCGTATGTTAGAAGACGGCCGTATTAGTCAGCAACAGGCGGACGAGGCAAAGGCAACACCACTCGTCACCGTTCCGCGAAGCAATTCCGACTTCGTCGACGCGCCCTATTACGCCGAAGAAGTGCGCCGTGAATTGCAAAAAGATTACGGCGATGATGCCCTCTATCGCGGCGGCCTATCAGTACGCACCAGTCTTGATCCAAAACTCCAAAACATTGCGGTTGATGCCTTACAACATGGCCTAATGGCTTATGACAGAAAGCACGGCTGGCGTGGTGCGATTAGTCAAGCGACCACCACCAAAGATTTTGCGAGCACTCTCAAAAATGCGGTTGCGCCATCAGGCATGATTTCAAAATGGCGTTTGGCTATGGTGTTATCGTCAAAAGGCGATATTGGTTTTGCCGATGAGAGCAAAGGTAGAATCGTTGCCGATGATGTGACTTGGGCAAATCGCAATCCGTTAAAGGCCGGTGATATTATTATGACCGAACCTTTTAAAGATGAAAAAACCAAAGAAAAAGGTCTGTTCAACCTCCGCCAAATTCCATTGGTTCAAGGTGCACTTGTGGCACTTGACCCGAATACCGGACGTGTCCTCGCCATGCAGGGCGGTTGGAAGACCGAAGGCAATGAATTTAACCGCGCAACTCAAGCCAAACGCCAACCGGGTTCAGCGTTCAAACCATTCGTTTATTTGGCTGCTCTCGATAAAGGATACACCCCGTCATCCATCATCATGGATACGCCGATTACCTTTACCGATACCGCGGGTAATGTCTGGAAGCCCGAGAATTATCATGGTGATTTTTTAGGCCCTACACCGCTCCGCGTCGGGGTTGAAAAATCGCGTAACCTGATGACCATTCATCTGGCGCAGGCGATCGGGATTGATACGGTTGTGGCCTATGCCAAAAACTTCGGGATTGATGATAATATGCCCGCCAACCTGTCTAACGTCTTGGGTGCGGATGAAACAACCTTGATCCAGTTGACCGCTGCTTACGGAATGATTGTCAACGGCGGCAAGAAAATATCGCCTGTCTTTATTGACCGTGTTCAGGACAGAACAGGGAAAACCATCAAAAATGCCGATAACCGTACTTGTACCGCATGCGGCCCGTTGATGAAATGGGAAAACCAAGCCACCCCAACCATCCCCGATAGCCGCGAACAAATCGCCGACCCCCGTACCGCTTACCAAATGGTATCCATTCTGGAAGGCGTTGTTCAACGCGGTACAGCCAAAGCCCTTTTGGATTTAAACATTCCGATTGCAGGCAAAACAGGAACAACCAATGATTCCAAAGACGCTTGGTTTGTTGGATTCACCCCTGATTTGGTTGCTGGCGTTTATATTGGATTTGATGATCCTAAATCGCTGGGAGCCAAAGAAACAGGGGGGTCATTAGCCCTTCCGGTGATTTAGGATCATCAAACCAACCTGTCTAACGTCTTGGGTGCGGATGAAACAACCTTGATCCAGTTGACCGCTGCTTACGGAATGATTGTCAACGGCGGCAAGAAAATATCGCCTGTCTTTATTGACCGTGTTCAGGACAGAACAGGGAAAACCATCAAAAATGCCGATAACCGTACTTGTACCGCATGCGGCCCGTTGATGAAATGGGAAAACCAACAACCGCCAGTGACCCTGATGCCATTTGGGAACCTTTCTTGGATGGAACAGAGCCTGATAGCAACTACGCCTCACCAACTGGCAATGATAGCGGAGACGGTGTTTATCAACCGCCTGCTGTCTCTGATAAATTGCCCGCAGAAGATATGTTGACACCGAACCCTGATGATAGTTCGATGGTTCAGGTCAATGCCCGTACCGGAAAACCAACAACCGCCAGTGACCCTGATGCCATTTGGGAACCTTTCTTGGATGGAACAGAGCCTGATAGCAACTACGCCTCACCAACTGGCAATGATAGCGGAGACGGTGTTTATCAACCGCCTGCTGTCTCTGATAAATTGCCCGCAGAAGATATGTTGACACCGAACCCTGATGATAGTTCCCCATCATCACTTGAGGGAACGGGTGGGGTCTATTAACGCCACATCAAAAACTATTTGTATAAAAAAATATTTATGTTAGATTGAGGCCGTTCTACCTCATCAGAGCTTCGATTTAGAAAGCTCGATCAGAAAATAAAAAATCGGGTTCCTCCTCTCTCTTGGCTGGAACCCGATTTTCTTTTGGGGTATAGTTGCACTCATGGATTTCATCTCAACCCGCGGCGGTACTGCGCCACTTCAATTTACCGACATCCTCCTTCAAGGGTTGGCGACGGATGGTGGATTATTTGTGCCGCGTGTCTGGCCAAAATTAGAACCCATTCTGGATACAGACAGTTATACCGACATTGCGTATAAAGTCATTTCACCCTTCACCGCTGGAGCGATTCCCGAAAAGGCTCTGCGTCAGATTTTGGATGAGACTTATTCTACGGCGGTTTTTAAGGACAAGGATATTGCCCCGCTTCGTGCGATTGGTGATGACCTGTTCCTGATGGAATTATTCCATGGCCCGACTTTGGCGTTCAAAGATGTTGCCCTGCAATTTTTGGGGCGCATTTTCGATTATGTTCTGGAACAGAGCGGACAAAAAATAACCATCGTCGGCGCAACCTCAGGTGACACGGGCTCTGCCGCGATTGAGGCCTGTAAGGGGCGCAAAAATATATCCATCACCATTTTGCACCCCAAAGGCCGCACATCGGACATTCAACGCAGTCAGATGACCTCGGTCATCGAAGACAATGTTCACAATATTGCGATTGAAGGCACGTTTGATGATTGCCAGAATTTGGTGAAACAAGCCTTTGGCGATTCTGAATTGCGGAACGCCAAAAATCTGTCAGCCGTCAATTCCATCAACTGGGCGCGGATTATGGCGCAGACTGTTTATTATGTGGCGGCGGCAAAAGCACTTAAAACAAAACCTGTTTTTGCTGTGCCGACCGGAAATTTCGGGAATGTCTATGCGGCATTTGTGGGCAAACAAATGGGCGCGAATATCGGCCCGTTGGTCATCGGGTCAAACCGCAATGATATTCTGACCCGCTTTTTCGAAACAGGCGCAATGACCTTGGAATCTGTGACCCCCAGCCATAGCCCGAGCATGGACATTCAAATCTCCAGCAATTTCGAACGCGTTCTGTTTGAGTTGACGGGACGTGACGCGGATAAAATAAATACATGGATGCGCGACTTTAAAGACAAGGGCAAATTCAAAGTATCTCCCGCGGAATTGGAAAAAATCCGTTCCGAATTTGCGGCCTATCGCTGTTCGGACGAACAAACGGTTGAAACCATCTCGCGTGTTTACCGCGACCATCATGAATTGATTGACCCGCATACGGCTGTGGGGCTTTCTGCACTCGAACAATCGGGGCATATTCACCGTGATACATGCGTTACTTTAGCCTGCGCCCACCCTGCGAAATTTCCGAGTGTGGTGAAGGCGGCAACGGGCATCACTCCCGCCCTGCCCGCGCATTTATCGGATTTGATGGAACGACCTGAAAAATATCAAATCATGGACAATGATTTCCAAAAATTACGCGCGCATTTGATGGGCACTTAACTTATTGATTTTATTTGATGATTTTAGGGTCTATTAGTTCGTTTTCTAATTTTAGAATCATCCTTTTTCTTGTCATCCCCGTGAAAACGGGGATCCAGAATCGTGACCTATGCCCTCTGGATTCCAGCTTTCGCTGGAATGATGCTAAGGGGATCTATAAGTTCGTTTTGTGATTTTTTAAACGCGTTCGCCGAACAGAGCTGTCCCCACTCGGATATGGGTTGCGCCGACTTTGATTGCTTTCTCGAAATCAGCACTCATGCCCATGCTTAAGAGCGGGAGGTTATACCGTGCCGCCAGTTTTTTAAGCAAAGAGAAATGAAAGGCCGCAGGTTCGTCAACCGGCGGGATGCACATTAAGCCCTGTAGGTTCAATTTCAGGTCTTGGCACTTTGTAATGAGTGCAGGGAGATCGTCCAATGACACTCCTGCTTTCTGATCTTCGTTACCAGTATTCACTTGAATGAGGCAAACGGGGTTTTTATGTTGTTTGGCGCATTCTTTGGCAAGCTCGATGGCAATACTCTCGCGGTCAATGGTTTCGATGACATCGAATAAGGCTACGGCATCCTTGGCTTTGTTGGATTGTAAGGGGCCGATCAGGTGGAGTTGCAAGTCCGGATATTTTGCACGGCGCGCTTCCCAATGGCTCATCCCTTCCTGCACACGGTTTTCACCGAAGACGCGCAGGCCGGCATTTAAAGCTTCATCAATTTTTCCATCATCTTGGAATTTAGAGACGGCGACCAAGGTGACGTCGGAAATTTTGCGTCCTGAGTGGGCGCAAGATTTGGAGATTTGGGAGTTAATTTCTGAAAGGTTGGTTGAAATAGTCATGATTGTCCCTCACCCTAACCCTCTCCCGAAGGGAGAGGGAAAAGAGAAATGAATTTACTGATTCATCGACTGGAAGAAATCTTCGTTGGATTTTGTGTCTTTGAGTTTATCGATCAAGAATTCAACGGCATCGACTGTACCCATCGGGTTGAGAATACGGCGGAGGAGCCACATTTTCTGGAGGGTGTCTTTCGGTACCAGCAATTCTTCCTTACGGGTTCCGGATTTTTGGATATCAATCGCAGGGAAGACGCGTTTATCGGCGATTTTGCGATCGAGAACAATTTCGGAGTTACCTGTTCCTTTGAATTCCTCGAAAATCACCTCGTCCATGCGGGAGCCTGTATCAATCAGAGCAGTTGCAATGATGGTCAATGATCCGCCTTGTTCGATATTACGCGCGGCACCGAAGAAGCGTTTCGGGCGTTGCAGGGCGTTTGCGTCCACACCACCGGTCAATACTTTACCGGATGACGGAACAACAGTGTTATAGGCACGGGCAAGACGTGTGATGGAATCCAGCAGAACAATCACGTCGCGTTTATGTTCGACGAGGCGTTTTGCTTTTTCCATGACCATTTCGGCGACCTGAACGTGACGGGCGGCTGGTTCATCGAAGGTGGATGACACAACTTCACCACGGACGGAACGCGCCATATCTGTCACCTCTTCCGGACGTTCGTCAATCAACAGAACGATCAGGTAAGCTTCAGGATGGTTGGTGGCGATGGAATGCGCGATGTCTTGCAACATCACGGTTTTACCAACACGCGGCGGAGCCACGATCAGCGCACGTTGACCGAAACCAATCGGCGAGGTCAATTCGATCACGCGTTGGGTCATATTTTTCTTGGTCGGGTCGCCCAGTTCCAAATTGATTTTGCGTTCTGGGTATAACGGGGTCAAGTTGTCGAAGTTAATGCGGTGACGGATTTTTTCCGGTGCTTCACCGTTGATGCTATCGACTTTCAAAAGGGCGAAATAACGTTCAGATTCTTTCGGGGCGCGGATTTCACCCTCAACAATATCCCCTGTGCGGAGGCCAAAACGCCGTACTTGGGATGGGGAGATATAAATATCGTCTGGCCCAGGCAAATAATTTTCCTCAGGTGAGCGGAGGAAGCCGAAGCCGTCTTGAAGGACTTCCAATACGCCGACGCCCGATATAGGGACGTTTTGTTCGGCGAGGCGTTTCAGGACTGCAAACATCATGTCCTGTTTCCGCATTGTATTACAATTTTCGATTTCTAATTCTTCGGCAAAGGCCAGAAGTTCTGAAGGGGATCGGGTTTTAAGATCCTGTAAATTCATGTTGTTCTCTTTGTGTGGGATTTTTGTCTCAAAATGATTTGCGCGCTATGCGGGAGACTTGGGGGTTGAAGGGTTAAATTAGACTTTTCTAATGTGCTCGTAATAATCCTTGGGAGAGTTTTTAACTATCAGATAAGTCTGACTTGAAACAACCTTAATGGGGTTGAGCCCTTTATAAATTCAGTAATTTTAAGGAGTTTCGTTAAAGACACCCCATTTATACACATACGAAAAACAGGAGTCAATATTATTATTGCATAAAACCCCCGTTTCGTCCATTTTCATATAAATAACAAGAAAAACAGGGATAAAATAATGAGTAAAAAAGAATTTGCATCGTCATATACGCCTTCCAATACTGCGTCGTTCAACAATCAATCCCCTGCTCCATCGAAACATACCCCCTCCGCTAAAGAGAATTTATTTCATGGAGCCTGCACAAATTTTTTAATGGCCTATTTCATTGAATCATTAAGACCTCTTATCTCTTTTGAAATAAGCAACATATTTGTTGGAGCACCAGAGGGGGTATTAGTTGTTCATGTGGATACATGTCTTTCAGCAGATGGCAAATCATATAGCCCTATCCCCCTGCTCGAATTCATTGATGAATTAGATAGAATGATTATTGACGAAGAGATGACAGATACAACAATTCATAAAGTACAGGATGATGAAGATAATAATCTAACTTTTGGTATTGCCTTCGGCAGCCACAGAGATGCAATGACCTTCATCGAGGCTGTTGGAAAATGCTATGACTTTTCAATACCCACCAAATGCACAAGAGAATCGTGGCAGAATGCAATTCTAGGGACGGATTCCATGTTTAATAATCAGATCTATTCCCTCCCCCATATCAGAGCGGCTTATTCAGATTTTCTGGGGCTAAGAACATCTGATAATGCGCCGCTCCAACTCAGCCACTAATCAAAACGGTTTTACAATCACCAGAATGATAATCGCGATCATTAAAACGGTCGGGATTTCGTTCCAGATGCGGTAAAATTTGTCGGGGCGGGTATTTTGGTCGTTTGCGAATTGTTTGCGCCATTTTGAAAATGCGCCGTGGCATCCGAACATCAGGAATACCAACGTCAGTTTGGCGTGCATCCATCCGCCCTTCATCAATTCAGGGTTTACCCAGATCATCAGGCCGCCAATGACCACCATGACAATGGCAGCAGGGTTAATGATCGCCCGCATTAGACGACGTTCCATGATCTTTAACGTCTCGGACAATTCCCCGCCCTTTGGGGCATTGGCGTGATATACAAATAAGCGCGGAAGATAGAGCATCCCCGCCATAAACGAGACCACCGCAATCACATGCAACGCACGCAACCAATCATAATGGGTCAAAAGAAAGTCTTGCATTTTTACTGTCCTTTTTTCTGAGTATCTTTATAAAGAAAATTATCCGGATCAAAATCAGCCAGATCAATTTTTCCAAAGTCTTTGGGTGGTTTGTAAATAACACTTTCTATTTTATCAGGTTCAAAAACATTAAAGTTTTGTTCCAATACCCTGATCAATTGCCATGTTTTGTCACGACGTGAATACGCAAATTCATATTCGCAAATCCATCTTAAATTACTTCCGCCATACATGCGGACAACGAATCCGTTTTTGGTTAATCTCACGCTCTCAAACGGGTCCCCGTAAACCCCGCCGCATATGCGACAATAGACAACTCTATCATTCTCTTTTGCTTTAACCAGTTTGCCATCTTCACCGCGCGCGAGAATAATCAATGGCCTTGGGGTTTCCACCGTGTCTTTATCAGAATTTTCATCTTCACTTTTCTGGATAACATCTTCCAGAACCATCAAATAATCCGGACGCTTATCACCGTTCAAATCCCCTTCTTTCAGGTAGATGGGATAGGAATTGGACGGGATAAAGGGCGAGACCTCTGATGGAATGGAAATCGCCTCTCCGACCTCTCCACCAATTTTTTGTTCTGCGGCGTTGCCAGCGGGCGCATACCCGATAAACACACAACATGATATCAAAATTGTCAGGAAAGGATTCATCAAGACATATCCCTTAAAGAGTTGCTAAAATATCTGCGGCGGCCTGTGCGGGGTCTTTGGCGCCTGTAATCGGGCGTCCGATGACCAGATGGGTTGCGCCTGCATCCAATGCCTCACGCGGAGTCATCACGCGTTTTTGGTCGCCGACATCTGCGCCCGCAGGGCGAATCCCCGGCACCATCAATACAAAATCTTTACCCAGTGCGCCGCGCACCAGTTGAATTTCCTGCCCCGAACAGACAATCCCCGCAAGACCAGAATCTTTGGTCAGGGTTGCCAGTCTCACCACCTGTTCAGGCGGTGTACCGATTTGTCCGACGGATGTCAGGGCTGTTGCGTCGATAGAGGTAAGGACAGTCACCGCCAAGAATTGCGGCGCAGGCAAACCTAGTTTCGATGATTCATCCGCCAGAGCATCCAGCCCCATTTTCATCATCTCCATCCCGCCTGCGGCGTGGCAATTCACATACGCCACACCCAAACGCGCCGCACCGCGCAAAGCGCCCGCAACCGTGTTCGGAATATCATGGTATTTCATATCCAGAAATATTTTGGCGTCTGGACATGCCTTTGAAATTGCCGCAACCCCCGCAGGGCCGTTATTCGAGAAAAATTCCAAGCCCAGTTTGACACCGCACCCTGCACTGCTCACTTGTCTCGCAAGCTCACTCGCCCGTGCGACATCCGGCGTATCAATCGCACAATAAATTTTGGTCATAGAACATCATCCTTTTTGGTATTTTCTTTTTCGAGAGATTTGACTTCACGCCTTAAACGCCGTGCCTCGGCGCGGGTGACGCCGCCGTTGAGCCAGACGATGATTGCGCCCCAGATAAAACCCAGCATCACAGACCCGAGGATAATCAAGGCCAAAGGGATGGAGGTAGAATCAATCAGCGGGTAAACTGAGAAATTGACGGCATCGCGATTAAAAACGGAAACCCAGAAAATAATGATCACGAACAAAATGGTCACCAGAGCTTTACCCAGTGCTGACATAGTTCCCTCCATAAATTGAAAAATAACTACTCGTCTGTATTCAGACGGTCGCGCAATTCTTTACCTGATTTAAAAAACGGTAGACGTTTTGCACCGACCTTTACGGACTCGCCCGTTCTTGGATTGCGCCCTACTCGTGCTTCACGTTCTTTCACCGAAAATGTTCCGAACCCACGCAGTTCTACACGGTCGCCTTTGACCAATGCTTCGCTAATGCCACCGAAAAACGCATCAACGACTTTTTCAATGTCGCGCAAATATAAATGCGGGTTACGCTCGGATAAATTTTGTATCAATTCAGAACGGGTCATAATGCATTCTCCCCTTGAGAAAAATAATCAGAAAATTAATCGGTAGACATTATGTGTTTATATTCAAACGACTAGACACAAGAGTCAAGCAATAGAGAGTTAATCTCTTGAAAAAACAGGGAAAAATATGATTTTTGGGTTATTTTTCAGTATTGCGGAAAATACTGTCGTGAGAGGCCGTTTCCCCTGCGCCATTTGCGGCAACGGGAATCTTCATCACATCCCTTTTGGACGGAACGGAAAGCGCGGCGGTTTCAAAGGACTGAAGCAAAACAGGTTTTCTGGTTAAATTGGCCGACATATCTCTCCTCCCCAGAAGAATATTTGCAAACTATAGATGATTCGAAAGCATAATGTAAAGTGACGGATTCTATTACTTTTGGCGCTTTTGATTATCATTTGCGGGCTGTTGCTGTCTCCCAGCCGCCTGCGCATTGAAATAATCGGTATTACTTTGGAATCCGTGTATCTTGGGATCTAGTTTGAAATAAGTTCTGATCAACCCGCGTTTTGATTTGACCGCATATTCTGCCGTCTTCGGGTTATAAAAGGCCGTGTCCCCGTCTTTTTGTATATTCTGCATCACATCTGCGGGTGGTTTGGTGGTAAAGGCCACGGCAGCCGCCACATATTCGGCCTCGGTCTTAAACCCGAATTCCGCGCCATGTTTTTTGAAATGCTGTGCGGCATTTTGTGCTGACGACATTTGCCGTCCGCGTGTCCAGATTTTTTCAATTTGAATCGTCTGGACTTGCGGAGTTGGTGCAAGCGAATTTTGCCCCGATACAAAATGATCATAGCCCCATGTGAACAGGGCTATGATCAGGGTGGCAATAATACCGGATATTTTTCTGCGGTGTCTCATGACATCCTAGAAATGCACAGCTTTGCCGTACGCCGACAAAACTGACTCGTGCATCATCTCAGACAAGGTCGGATGCGGGAAGACAGTGTGCATGAATTCCAGTTCGGTTGCTTCTAATGTCTTACCGATTGCGAAGCCTTGGATCATCTCGGTCACTTCGGCACCGATCATATGTGCGCCGAGAAGCGCACCTGTTTTGGCGTCAAAAATTGTTTTGACGAGACCTTCTGGCTCACCCAGTGCAATCGCCTTACCATTGCCCATGAACGGGAAGCGACCGACTTTAATGTCATACCCTGCGGCTTTTGCTTTGGCTTCTGTGAGACCAATTGAAGCCACTTGCGGATGGGCATAGGTACAACCCGGAATGCCTGATTTATCAAGCGGGTGAACATCTCTAAGGCCAGCAATTTTTTCGATACAGATAATGCCTTCATGCGATGCTTTGTGGGCGAGCCATGGGGCGCCTGCAACGTCACCAATTGCGTAAACGCCTGCTTCATCTGTTTCGGAATATTTACCGGTGACGATTTGGCCTTTTTCGGTTTTGACTTTGGTATTGGCAAGACCAATATCTTCGATGTTGGCAACGATACCAACGGCGGCAATCACACGGTCAACGGTGATTTTTTCTACTTTGCCTGCAACTTCGACATGGCAGGTCACATTATTTGCGCCCTTTTCCAGTTTCACAACTTTGGCAGAGGTCATAATTTTCATGCCTTGTTTTTCGAACGCTTTACGCGCCAATCCTGAAATTTCGTCATCTTCGACAGGCATGATTTTGTCCATGACTTCGACAACGGTCACGTCCGCGCCCAATGTGCGGTAGAAGGATGCGAATTCAATTCCGATTGCACCAGACCCGATCACCAATAATGATTTCGGCATAAAGTCAGGCACCATCGCTTCGCGGTATGTCCAGACCAATTTCCCGTCAGGTTCCAACCCCGGAAGAACGCGGGCGCGGGCGCCAGTTGCCACGATGATATGTTTGGCGGATAGAATTTCTTTGGTTTTGTCTTTTTTCTCGATCTCGACTTTGCCTTTACCTTGGAGGCGTCCATAGGCATCAAACACCGTGACTTTATTTTTTTTGAGGAGATGCCCTATCCCGCCAGAGAGTTGCTTGGACACACCGCGGGAACGTTCAACAATTTTTTTAATGTCGAAAGATGGCTTTTCGCATGACAGACCATAATCAGCCGCATGGTTCATCAAATGAAATACTTCGGCAGAACGCAACAACGCCTTGGTCGGGATACATCCCCAGTTAAGGCAGATACCGCCCAGATGATTGGCCTCTACCACTGCGGTTTTCATCCCCAGTTGCGCCGCACGAATTGCCGCAACATACCCACCTGGGCCACCACCAATTACAACTACATCAAAATTTTGTTCGGTCATTTGATTCTCCTAAATTATTCCTAAACCGTCATTCCGGCGAAAGCCGGAATCCCCCTTAAGAAGTTATACTTTCATATAAATCATCCCATCGAGGATTTTCTTTTTCTATCAACTGGTCTTTCCAGTCACGTTTCCAGCCTTT
The DNA here is from genome assembly GCA_001767915.1 of Alphaproteobacteria bacterium RIFCSPHIGHO2_02_FULL_46_13. Lineage (GTDB taxonomy): Bacteria > Pseudomonadota > Alphaproteobacteria > Micavibrionales > Micavibrionaceae > UBA1573. The sequence continues at coordinate 83,474 of MEMI01000040.1, forward strand.
TATATTCTTCTCTCGCTTAATCGCAGATTCAGCATTGTCATGCACTTCATAAAACACCAGCTTGTTCACATTATATTTAGATGTAAATCCATCTGCTATTTTATTTTTATGTTGCCATATCCTTTTTACTAAATCCGATGTTACGCCCGTATAGATAACCTCATGTGTTTTGTTGGCAAGAATATACACATAAAAGTTTTCTTTCATTTCCACTCCAAGAGAGATCCCTGCTTTCGCAGGGATGACGATTGGTTAAGGTTTACGCCAACATCAATACTGGATTTTCGATGAATTTTTTGAAGTGTTGCAGATATTCTGCACCGACTGCGCCGTCCACTGAACGGTGGTCGGTTGAGAGCGTTACAGTCATCACGGTACGGACAACCATTTGACCGTTTTCAACAACCACACGTTCTTCGCCAGCACCTACCGCCATGATACAGCTTTGAGGTGGGTTCACAATCGCTTGGAAATTTTTGACGCCGAACATGCCGAGGTTAGAGATCGAGAATGACCCGCCTTGGAATTCAACAGGTTTCAATTTTCCTTCTTTGGCGCGTTTTGCCAGATCTTTCATTTCGTTTGAAATTTCGGATAATGATTTTGTTTCTGCCGCTTTGATAATCGGGGTAATTAAACCGTTTGGTGTGGCCACCGCAATCGAAATATCCGCGTGTTTATATTGAAGCACAGCGTCATCTGTCCATGACGTGTTGGCAGGAGGATAGGCTTTGAGCGCCATGGCGTTTGCCTTGATAATAAAGTCATTGACGGAGAGTTTATAAGCCCCGTCCGCCGCATTATTCATTGCAACGCGCGCCGCCAGCAATTTATCCAACACGCAATCAACCGAGAGGTAGAAATGCGGGATCGTTTGTTTGGCCTCAGTCAGGCGACGTGCCGTCACCTTCTTAATATTGTTGTTTGGAATTTCTGTGTATTCCATACCCAGCATATCGGCCAGTTGTTTTGCGTCCGGGCCAGAAGATGTTAGCGCAGAGGATGATTTAGGCGCGGATGTTGTCCCGCTGGCTTTGGCGTTTTCAACATCTGATTTCACGATACGACCGTGTGGGCCTGTGCCTTTCACAGATTTGAGATCGAGGCCTTTTTGTTCGGCGATACGGCGTGCGAGAGGCGATGCGAACACGCGTTGTCCCTCACCCCGTCCCTCTCCCGCAGGGAGAGGGGGAAGAGCAGATGGTGATGATGGTGCGGCCTTCGCCCCTTCACTCCCTCTCCCCTCGGGAGAGGGTTGGGGTGAGGGTATCGCCGCAACAGGAGCCGCAGAGAGAGCAGACGCATCTTCACCATCCTCAAGTAACACCGCAATCGCGGTATTTACGGCAACATTCGATGTTCCGGCAGGGATCAGAATTTTTGCCAATTTGCCTTCGTCAACCGCTTCGACTTCCATCGTTGCTTTGTCGGTTTCAATTTCGGCAATCACTTCGCCAGCCTTGACGGTATCGCCTTCTTTTTTGAGCCATTTGGCAAGTGTCCCCTCGGTCATTGTCGGGGAGAGTGCAGGCATTAAAATATTTACTGGCATTTTGTTTCCTCTTAACGATAACAAACTTTTTTAACGGCGGCGACAATATCCTCTGGTTGAGGTGTAGCCAATTTTTCCAAATTGAAAGCGTATGGTGTCGGGACATCCGCCGCGCAAACACGCACAATCGGGGCATCCAGATAATCAAACGCATGTTCGTTGATCAGGGCAATAATTTCCGAACCGATACCCGCAAATGGCCATCCCTCTTCGGTGGTGACAACGCGATTTGTTTTCTTCACGCTCTCGATAATTGTGTGGCGATCCAGTGGGCGGATGGTGCGGAGGTTGATGACCTCTGCGCTAATCCCCTGCTCTGCCAGAACTTTTGCAGCTTCCAGAGCTTTACCAACCATGATCGAGAAAGCAACGATGGTAACATCTGTACCCTCGCGTTCGATTTTTGCGCGACCGATCGGGATCACAAATTCATCATCGACCGGAGTTTCAAAAATTTGTCCGTACATTAATTCATGTTCCAGAACCATCACTGGGTTCGGGTCACGAATGGCGGCCTTCATCAAACCTTTGGCATCTGCACCAGACCAAGGCGCCACAACTTTCATACCCGGAACATGGGCATACCAAGATGCGTAACATTGGGAGTGTTGCGCTCCGACTTTACCCGGTGCGCCGTTTTGTCCACGGAAGACAATCGGGCACCCCAGTTTCCCGCCAGCCATATAGAGTGTTTTGGCGGCAGAGTTAATAATCTGATCCATTGCCTGCATCGCGAAGTCCATCGACATGAATTCGATGATCGGTTTCAATCCTGCCATCGCTGCACCGACACCCAGACCTGTAAAGGCGTGTTCGGTAATCGGACTGTCGATCACGCGGTCAGGGCCGAATTCGTCGAGCATTCCTTGGGATACTTTATAAGCACCGTTATATTCGGCAACTTCCTCACCCAACAGAAAGACTGTTTTGTCTTTGCGCATTTCCTCGGACATCCCCATGCGGAGTGCTTCACGCACTTGCATCGGTTGGGTATTGCCCATGAATTTTGCTTCATCAAATGGTGGCGGTTCAATCACCACACCTTGCGCGTATAAAATATCGCGGTTGGCAATCACAGCGCCAGCAGGTTGGTTGGCAACAGTTGTTTCGGTTGTGGATGTCGCAACAGGTGCGTCATTCGGAATACATGGAATTTCAGGAGCGGCCGACATTTTCGGAGCTGGCGCAGAGGCTTCGGTTTCACCCTCTTCCAAAAGAATGGCGATAGGTGTGTTCACCGCAACGCCATTTGTTCCTTCAGCAATCAAAATCTTGCCCAAGATACCTTCGTCAACCGCTTCGACTTCCATCGTTGCTTTATCGGTTTCGATTTCGGCAATCACTTGACCAGCCTTAACAACATCGCCCTCTTTCTTAATCCAACGCGCCAAATTTCCTTCGGTCATTGTCGGCGATAATGCAGGCATTAAAATTTGAATAGACATTTCTAAATATTCCTTCGTTTTAAAATCTTAACAGCGACTACGCTTCTTTCAGAACATCCGTCCACAATTCCGACTCGTTCGGGAATGGGGAATCTTGGCTGAACTGGGCGGCTTCGGCCACGATGTCTTTGACTTCTTTATCTATTGGTTTCAGATCATCTTCGGTGACTTTATATTCTCTGAGCAGAGCCGCTTTGACGCCTTCAATCGGGTCGCGTTCGGTTTTGAATTTTTCGACTTCGTCTTTGGTGCGGTATTTGCCCGGGTCGGACATTGAGTGTCCGCGGTAACGATACGTCACCATCTCGAGAATATATGGGCCGTTGCCAGCGCGGATGTCTTCGAGGGCACGGGAGGCTGCTTCGCGAACGGCAAAAATATCCATCCCGTCAACTTTCTCACCCTTGATACCAAAGCCTTCACCACGGCGATAAAATTCGCCCGCAGCGTGACGTTTGGTGGATGTACCCATAGAGTATTGATTGTTTTCTACGATATAGAGAACAGGCAAGTTCCAGAGCGCCGCCATGTTATAGCTTTCAGCCACCTGACCTTGGTCAGCCGCGCCGTCGCCCATATACGCAATCGCAACGCCGCCGTCTTGTTTATATTTATGCGCAAAACCGAGGCCAGTGCCGATGGACACTTGAGCGCCCACAATACCGTGACCACCGAAGAAGCCATTTTCGATTGAGAACATATGCATCGAACCGCCCTTACCGCGAGAGCATCCGCCTTCGCGTCCGGTGAGTTCCGCCATCACTTCGTTCGCAGAAATTCCACAGACCAACATATGACCATGGTTGCGGTAGGCCGTGATGACCGTGTCCTGTTTTTTCTGAACAGATTGAACACCTGTCACGACGGCTTCTTCACCGATATAAAGATGGCAGAATCCGCCAATCAGACCCATTCCGTATAGCTGCCCTGCTTTTTCTTCAAAGCGGCGGATCAACAACATGTCGCGATAGAGTTTTTTCAACTCTTCCACAGATGGCATTTGATTGCTGTTTGTCGGGGGGGTAGATTTCAGATTAGACTTTTTTGTGTTGTCTTTTGACACGGCAAAACCTCGTTTTTGAAATGATGAGGATTGATAAACGATTTTTAACGATGGTGCTAGTGTTAATTTAACATTTTGTGCGGCGCAACATATTGTTTTTGCAGGATAATATTTTGAAAGAGTTGCTTTACAAAAAGGTCTTTCAATATAGCTTATAATTTATGAATGTGATCAACAACCCGACAAAATCCCGCTATGAACTCGTCGAAGACGGGCACATGGCTTATGCGGATTATCATTTATATGAGAACACCCTGTCCATCAATTATGTCTATGCCCCGCCTGAACTTCGCGGGGCAGGCGCGGCTGGACGTTTAATGGAGGGCATAATGGCAGATGTTAAAAATCAGGGGATAAAAGCGAGACCGATTTGCGGGTATGCGGCGTCATGGTTGAAACGCCATCCGGATTTGAATGACTTCGTTGCTTAAATAATTACTTCCCGACCATAATATCTTTTTCGCCTTGATTACGAAAACCGAGAACGATGCGGGCGCGTTCTTCGAGGAGGTCTTTGTCGATTGATCCGCTGCGTAACATGGAGACGCGAGTCTCTAAGGCGTCATGTTCGGATTTTAATTTTTCATTGGTTTTCTTCATTTCGGAAATATTTTGTTCCAAACTGATCAAACGGAAATAGCTCCGCTCGCCTTGCAAAAGATGGTATGAAAAATAGAAACACAGCCCCAGCCCAACCAAAGTCAGCAGGTTTTTACGAACTAAATCATTATGTTCGAGGAGTTGTCTCATTCAGACAGTGTGTCTTAAAGGTTTTGATTTGTAAATTAGAGAAAGTGATTTTTCGAAAATTTTTTAAGCGGAAATTTTGCCTTTGATGGCCTGTTTTTTATAGAAGTCAGAATTTTCAAGCGTTTTCAACCAGATGTCTCGACCATTTAAATTCAATTTTGAAAATATTTTAGAAAAGACAACAGAACGCTTTGCACCCAAAACCCAGATATTGGCGATACGCTCCATTTCGTATTGTAATGATTGCCATTCGGCGTGCCCCATGAAGATACGATACTGGTCGGGTAATTTTTCAATTTCATCCAATATATCAATATCTTCCGCCACCAAGTTATCAAAAGACATGATTTTCGGTTTTTGATCGCCCTGTAATTTCAAAACAAACACATCCGTTTCATCACCAATCGGCCCACCCCAGAAAACAGGAATATTTCGTTTGGCGATAAATGACGGAAGCTTATTTTTCTGATCCGAAGGGTATGGGCGATTAAGAATAAGCGCACTTGCCCCGTCAATATTATGTTTCATCATATATAAAACAGTGTGGTCAAAATTCGAGTCGGTGGCGGTTGGGGATGCGACAAAGATCTGCCCCTCTACCCCGCAACATAATTTAAACCCTGTCGGCAATAATATAAAGAAAGCCGCGAGCAGCAAAAACTTATCCCGAAATATGGCACGGAGGTATTTCATGCCCCTAACCTATCATTCTTTCGGGCATAAAAAAACTCCCGTACAGAACGGGAGTTTTTGAAAATTTAAAGGGCAGCCGAATTAAGCCGCGTTTTTCTTGGCAGCTGCAACCGCTTTTGCAGGGGCAGCGCGAAGGATGGATGTGCCTGCATATTCTGCGATAGGGCCCAATTCTTCTTCGATACGGATCAATTGGTTGTATTTTGCAATCCTGTCGGAACGGGACAAAGAACCAGTTTTGATCTGACCAGCGTTGGTGGCAACAGCCAAGTCCGCAATGGTTGAATCTTCGGTCTCGCCAGAACGGTGGGAGAGAATAACGCCCATTCCTGCTTTTTGAGCCATTTGAATGGCTTCCAGAGTTTCCGAGAGTGTTCCGATTTGGTTGACTTTGACGAGAATCGCGTTTGCCGCTTTTTTCTCAATCCCCATGGCAAGGCGTTTCGGATTGGTTACGAATAAATCATCGCCTACCAATTGAACTTTGTCGCCCAGCGCTTTGTTCAAAGCAACCCAACCATCCCAATCATCTTCGGCCAAGCCGTCTTCGATGGAGCAGATTGGATATTTCGCACAAAGTTCTTCGTAATATTTAATCATCTCGGCTGTGGTCAATGTACGACCTTCGCCTTCCAGATGATATTTACCGTCTTTGAAGAATTCGGTTGATGCAACGTCAAGCGCGATCATCACATCTTCACCCGGAATATATCCGGCAGATGTAATAGACTTCATAATGAAATCAAGAGCTTCGGACGCAGATTTCACAGCAGGTGCGAACCCGCCTTCATCCCCCACGTTGGTGTTCATGCCAGCGGCAGAGAGATTTTTCTTCAGGGCATGGAAAATTTCTGAACCATAACGAACGGCCTCTGAAAATGTCGGTGCGGACACAGGCATAATCATGAATTCTTGGAAATCAACCGGATTATCCGCATGTTTACCGCCGTTAATGATGTTCATCATCGGGACAGGCAACAAGTGGGCATGAACGCCGCCGACATAACGGAAGACTGGTTGGGATAATTCTTCAGCCATCGCGCGCGCGCAAGCAAGTGACACGCCAAGGATCGCGTTTGCACCCAGACGGCCTTTATTCTCTGTGCCATCCAATTCAATCATCATACGGTCGATGACGGCTTGCGCCTCTGCATCCATACCGCAGATTTCTTCGGCGATTTCACCGTTGACGTTATCAACTGCGTTTTGAACGCTTTTGCCGCCATAATAATTTTTATTGTCATCACGCAACTCAACCGCTTCGTGCGCACCGGTCGATGCACCGGACGGCACAGCAAAACGTCCTGTTGCACCGCTTTCCAGTGTCACGTCAACTTCAACAGTCGGGTTTCCACGGCTATCCAAAATCTGGCGGGCATAAATATCAATAATTGCAGTCATTTCTATTTCCTTCTTCTATCAGTTAAATTTAGGCAACATTGACCAAGTCCATTGACTTCACAAGGTCATCAATGGCTTTGGCTTGGGTAATAAATTGCTCCAGTTTGTTAAATGGCAGCGCAGATGGGCCATCACATTTTGCTTTATCAGGGTCTTCGTACGCCTCAATAAAGATACCTGCAATACCAATCGCCAAAACAGCGCGAGTTAAGTCAGGAACCAACGCACGGCGACCACCTGATGCCTCGCTCCCCGGAAGGCGCATTTGGGATGCGTGAACAGTGTCACAAATAATTGGCGCGCCACCTGACATTTCTTTCATCACACCAAATGCCATCGGATCAACCACAAGATTGTCGTATCCGAAGCAATGACCACGTTCACACAAGATCACTTGGTCGTTACCGCATTCGGCAAATTTATCGATGATATTGCCGACTTGGTAAGGGGACATAAATTGTGGTTTCTTCGCGTTAATCACGGCACCTGTTTTCGCCATCGCTTCGACCAAATCCGTTTGACGGGCAAGGAATGCCGGAAGCTGAATCACATCCACAACATCTGCCACGGGTTGGCATTGGTCAATTTCGTGGACATCTGTGATAATCGGCACGTTATCGAATTGTTCTTTCACCTTACGAAAGATTTCCATGCCTTTTTCAAGCCCAGCGCCACGGTAGCTATTTACCGATGAGCGGTTGGCTTTATCAAAGCTGGCTTTAAAGACATAGGGGATTTTGTATTTGTCGGTGATGGTTTTATAAACCTCGACCGCGCGCAATGTAATGTCCAAATTTTCAAGGACGTTCAGACCACCAAACAAGACAAACGGCTTGTTATTGGCAACTTCGATATTCTGGATTTTGACTGTTTTCATGTCCCTATATGTAGCGCAGGAGAGCCGCGCGAGCAAGTCAAGAAAGCTTATTTATTTGTGCATCCCAAGGTCGGAGCGCGTGCTAAAGCCAACGTCTCACAATCCATACCTTTATTTGCGTCACGAATTGTATCAGCAATACCAGTCGCTACATCACTCACCCAAGTTTTAGCTGCTTCTACTTTGTCAGGGTTTTCTTTGATATACTGAGCAGTTAGACAAAAGACAATGACAAGCCCCATGCCCCCTACACTTTGACCACCGCGTTTTGTTTCTTCTAATGGCTGAGATTGTTGTTCTGCTTTATTCATTAACCGCCCCTGTTTTTATATTGTTGTCATATTAATACAGATTTCTAGTTAATAGCGCAAGCTTTTTTAGATTTCCCGACAACCACCCTATCGCCAGAGACGCAATGCTCTGACGAAGGTGATAAGGATTCCTATTTATAAGGGTATAGACTTGATATCATTCGATATTTCAAGCCTTACACCAACCTGCTTTTATCGATCGCGGCTTTCACAAAGGAAACGAATAAAGGATGCGGGTCAAATGGTTTTGATTTGAGTTCAGGGTGGAATTGGACGCCGACAAACCATGGGTGATCAGGGATTTCGACGATTTCGGGGAGTTTTCCGTCAGGGGACATTCCGCTGAAAGATACTCCTTTTGCCTCTAACCTGTCGATATAAGATGCATTGACCTCATAACGGTGGCGATGGCGTTCGGTGATTTGTGGTTTGCCGTAGATGTCGGCAACATGAGATCCCTTTTTAAGGGAAGCAGGATATGCACCAAGGCGCATCGTACCACCCAAATCACCCGCATTGGTACGGGCAACCAATTCATTGCCCTTCACCCATTCGGTCATCAGACCCACAACAGGTTCATCGGTCGCACCGAATTCGGTTGAGCTGGCGTTGGTGAGTCCCAACAAGTTACGGCAGGATTCAATCACCGCCATTTGCATTCCGAAACAGATTCCGAAATACGGAACTTTATGTTCCCTTGCGAATTGCGCGGCCTTGATTTTGCCTTCTGTCCCGCGCGCGCCAAAGCCGCCCGGAACAAGGATTGCGTGAACGTCTTCGAGCGCCTGAACAGAGCCGTTATTTTCAAACACTTCGGATTCGATAAATTCCAGTTTTACCTTCGCACGGTTGGCGATACCGCCATGGATAAGAGCTTCGTTTAAGGATTTATAGCTGTCGGACAGTTCGGTATATTTTCCGACAATCGCAATCTTCACTTCAGATTCCGGATTTTTAATGCGGTCAGCAATATCAATCCATTTTGATAAATCCGGCTCTTTATCCGCTGGTAAATTAAAACGGCGCAGAACTTCTGTATCCAGACCTTCGGCATGATAGGTCAATGGGACTTCGTAAATTGATTTCACATCAAGCGCAGGAATAACGCGTTCAAACGGAATATTACAGAAGAGAGATATTTTTTTGCGTTCCCCTTCATCAATATGTCTGTCCGCACGGCAGAGCAGAATATCAGGGCGAATTCCCGCCGCCATCAATTCCTTTACCGAGTGTTGGGTCGGTTTGGTTTTGAGTTCACCTGCGGCAGGAATATAAGGCAACCATGTCGCATGGATAAATAAAGCGCGGTCATGTCCCACTTCATTACTGAATTGGCGGGCGGCTTCTAAATACGGGTGAGCTTCGATGTCGCCTACTGTACCACCAGTTTCTACCAATACGAAATCGGCTGTGCCGTCTTTTTCACGGATGAAGGATTTAATCTCGTCTGTAATATGTGGAATCACCTGAATGGTTGCGCCCAGATATTCGCCGCGACGTTCGCGTTGCAGGACGTTCATATAAATACGACCTGTTGTAATATTATCGGTCTGGGATGCCGGACGACCTGTGAAACGTTCATAGTGCCCCAAGTCGAGATCGGTCTCCGCCCCGTCATCGGTCACGAAAACTTCGCCATGTTGGGTCGGTGACATTGTCCCCGGATCAATATTCAGATACGGATCCATTTTACACAAACGTACAGTATAGCCACGCGCCTGCAAAAGCGCACCAAGAGCCGCGGAGGCGAGACCTTTTCCTAAAGAGGAAACCACGCCACCGGTAATGAAAATATATTTTGTCATGTTATTTTGCGATAGGAACTGTTGGAGGTTCAGATTCTTTTGGTTTTGCATCAGCCGCCGCAGGAGCATTTTCAGCAGGTGCAGTGATTGCAGGAACATCTTTGGATGCCGCATCCAGAATACTGGATGTTGTGCCACCGCGTGCCGCCATAATCGCCAATATGATGCTGGTCACAAAAAAGACCATAGCTGCGTATGTTGTGAGTTTGGTCAACACATTACCTGTGGTTTGCGCGGTTGCAAAATTGCCCATTCCGCCGCTGGAACCGATACCCAGTCCGCCGCCTTCAGAGCGTTGCAACATGATCAATACGATCATCGCCAATGTCACAATTAAATGTATTACAAGAACAACATGTTCCATTTTCAATCACATCTTTCGTTTTATTCTTATTATTAATTAGGCCGCATCTATAATGGTCAAGAATTGATCTGCTTTGAGGCTTGCGCCGCCGACCAAGGCTCCGTCCACATTTGGGGCAGCCAGAATTTCTTTGGCGTTATCCGCCTTGACCGATCCGCCGTACAAAATACGGATTGCGGAGGAATTGTCCAGTTTTTCCTTCAAAAATTCACGAATAACCGCGTGCATATCTTTTATATCGTCCAAAGTTGCGGTTTTTCCAGTCCCAATCGCCCAGACAGGTTCATAGGCAATGACCAGATTCTGGGCATTTGCCGTATCAGGGATCGATTTTGCCAATTGTGTGGTCACAACTTGATTTTGAATGCCCGATACACGTTCTTCTTCGGTCTCGCCAACACAAATTATGGTAACCAATCCAGCCGCATGAGCTTTTTTCGCCTTTTCAGCGACTTGGGTGCTGGATTCGGCATGATAAGAACGACGTTCGGAATGCCCCAATATGACATAGGAACAGCCCATCTCTTTGAGCATCGGGGCAGAAATATCCCCCGTAAACGCCCCGTTATCTTTGAGCGAGCAATCCTGCGCTCCAAGCGCAATCCCTTGGGATTTGGCGGTTGCCACAACGCCCAGATGCACATAAGGCGGGCAAATGCAGACATCTGCGTTAGACGGATTCCCTAAAGCCTCGGCCAAGGCTTTCGCGTCGGCCAAGTTGCCGTTCATCTTCCAATTTCCAGCAATTAATTTTTTTTGTGTGTTCATAAGTCCTTCATACATCATCAAGGCTTGGCATGGCAACACAGGATGTTTATAGTCTCCCCACAATTTCATAGTTATGAGGATTAAAATGTTACTACGCTCCATGCGCAAAGGTTTTCTGTCTGCCATTTTTCTGGGTCTGTTGGTTTTGGGCGCGGTAGGTCTTATTTTCAGTGATTGGCACGGCATGTTCCAAAACGGATATAGCAAAACTGATGTGGCAACCGTGGACGGAACACCGATTAAAATCGCCGAGTTCAATTCCCGCGTGACCAATATTTTGCGCCAACAACAAATCCCTGCGGCGGCGGCCTATCAAATGGGTTTGATTAACAACATCCTGACCAGCGAAATTTTTGATATTCTGGTCAAGAAAGATGCGGCGACATTAGGCGTCCGCGTTGAAGACCGTATTATTGCCGAACAAATCAAAAATCTGATTACGCCTTATAAAACTGACAAGGTCAGTGACAAGGACGCTTTGAAAAAATTTCTTGAGACACAAGGTATGTCTGAAAAACAATTGGTTGCGGCTCTGCGCGATGACATGACATCCAAAATTTTAAAATCAACAATCTCTAGTGCGTCTTATGTACCGGACGCCCTAATATCCTCCATTCAATCTTACCGCGGCATGACCAAAAATATCGAGGTTGCGTTTATTCCGAATAGCTCTATCGCGGTCAAAGCCGCCCCGAGTGATAAAGACCTTGAGGCTTATTATGCTGAACGTACCGTGGATTTTATGAATCCTGAAAGCCGCGATGTGACTGTGGCTATTCTGGACACTTCCAAAATTGCAAAACCAACTATTTCCGATGCGGACATCAAAGCATCTTATGATGAAAATAAGGATAAATTCGCGGTTGCGGCATCTGTCGATGTTGAACAAAGCCTGATTGACGATGAAGCAAAGGCCAAGGCTGTTGCGGATGCCGTCAAAGGCGGGAAATCAATGTCTGACGCCGTCAAGCAAATCACGGGTGATGCAAAATTATATCAAGGGAAAAACAATTTCTCGAAAGACGGTTTGCCATCCGAAATTGCAACACCTGTCTTTGCCGCAAAGGCTGGTGATGTGATCGGCCCTGTGAAATCGGCACTCGGATTCCATGTGATTAAATTGGTGGCCTTCAAAGAAGCAAGTACTGCATCCTTCGACAGCGTCAAAGATAAAATCCGCAAGGAACTGGAAGACGAAAAATCAGGCAATGCTGTCTATGACGTCACAAGCGCGATTGAAGATCGTTTGGCGAATGGTGAAACCTATGAAAGCCTGACCAAAGAATATCCGTTGACTGTGACCACCCTCAAATCCCTGCACCGCGATACCAAAGCAGATAAAACAGGTACGTTTGAAGATAAGGATTTCCAAAAAATCCTGACCAAAGCCTATAGCCTGAAAGACAGCACTCCGAGCGAGATGTCTGATTTTTCAGCCAACAAACTTTATTCTATCCGTACCGACAAAATTTCCCCTGCGGTTGCAAAACCGTTTGCCGAAGTTAAATCGGAAATTCTGAAAGACTGGACTGCGGACAAGCAAGAGCAGGACAATTTATTATCTGCGCAAAAGCGCGTGGATGATTTGGTTGCGGGTAAAATCAATTTCGACACATTGAAACCTACCACCATCAACAACCTGTCTCGTACTGGAAATGCGTCCCTCGCCAAAGACGTGACCGAGCGTTTTATGTCTGCTGAAAAAGGCAAATTCATGTTGGCGGTTTCGAGAGAAAAAGGCGGCATTTATATCGGGCGCGTCACCGCTGTAACCCTTCCGAAAGATGTTAAAATTGATGATGCGTCCCGCAAATCGATTGAAGGAAATATCGCAGATGCAGGTTACATGGCCTATATGGAATCATTGCAAACAAAATATCCTGTGACCATTAACGATGCCCTGCTTGCCCGCACCTATGGCAAGGCGCAGAGCGATAGTGAATAAGCATGATGCAGCATATCCTGAAACATTTACGAACGGGCGCGCCACTTTCATCAGTGGATGCGACCCAAGTAATTTCGGATATTCTGGACGGTAAGGCAACGCCCGCACAAACGGGTGCATTCCTCATGTCCCTATCACAACGCGGTGAAACGGTGGATGAAATTGTCTCTGCCGCACGCGTGCTGCGTGCCCGTGCAACCACTATTCATGCCCCTCAAAATTCCGTTGATTGTTGTGGCACGGGTGGGGATCATTCGGGGTCTTATAATATCTCGACCGCGGTTGCCTTTGTGGTCGCGGCGTGTGGTATTCCGGTTGCCAAACATGGTAACCGCGCCGCAAGTTCTCAATCAGGGGCGGCGGATGTGCTTGAATCACTCGGCCTTAATTTAGACCTTTCGGCAGAGAGATGTGAAAGCGCTTTAAAAAAATTCGGGTTTTGTTTTTTAATGGCGCCAAAATTTCATGGGTCATTAAAACCACTCTCTGCCCTGCGGAAAGAATTGGGCTTCAGAACGATTTTTAATCTGCTTGGCCCTCTCGCCAACCCTGCGAATACACACCAACAATTATTGGGCGTCTTTGATAAATCATGGGTGAGACCTATGGCGGAAGCGCTTCAGAAATTAGGGACGACATCAGCCATCGTTGTTCATGGGTCTGACGGAATGGATGAGATCACATTAACGGGTGAGACATATTGCGCTCAATTAAAAGATGGTCAGATTACGGAATTCACCCTCTCCCCCGCCGATTTTGGCCTGCCCACTATCAGGGGCGAAGATATTCAGGGCGGCGATGCCGCAACCAATGCCAAAGCGTTGAAAGCCTTACTTGAGGGGCAAGCCTCTGCATACCGCGATATTGTTCTGGCGAATGTCGCGGCAACCCTTGTCCTATGCGATAAAGCCACCGATTACAGACAAGGTGTTGCATTGGGCGCAAATGCGATAGATACTGGTGCCGCCCTTAAAGTATTAAATGATTATATTTCATTTTCCAAAGAAACAGATAAGTAACAGCATGAACACTCTGGAAAAAATTTGTGATGATAAACGCGCGCATATTACGCGCAGCGAACATTTTATTCCGCAAATGATTCAGGAAGAACGCGCAAAATTACAACCCCCACCACGCGGATTTTGTGATGCTATTGAAGCCAAGCGTTCATTGATGAAACCTGCACTCATTTCCGAAGTCAAAAAAGCATCCCCCAGCAAAGGCATTATCCGTGCGGATTTTGACCCTGTCAAAATTGCGCTGGCCTATGAACAGGCGGGTGCGACTTGCGTGTCTGTTCTCACCGACCAACCTTATTTCAAAGGGTCGGATGATGATCTGGAAGCGGTCAAAGGATCCGTCCGTCTTCCTGTTATTCGCAAAGATTTTATGCTGACCCCTTATCAGATTATCGAGAGCCGCGCATTGGGTGCGGATTGTATCCTTCTGATTATGGCGGCACTGGATGATGCAACTGCGGCGCATCTTTATCATCAAGCAACCTCGCTTGATATGGATGTGTTGATCGAGGTGCATGATGAGGCGGAATTGGAACGCGCGTTGGAGCTGAACCCGATGATGGTCGGCGTCAATTCGCGTAACCTCAAAACCCTTGAGGTAAATTTACAGACCGCCTTTGACCTGATTCAAAAAATCCCGTCCCATATTCTGCGCGTGGCGGAGAGCGGAATTACCACCCACACCGAACTCCAATCGCTATTTGATGCGGGATATGACGCATTTTTAGTGGGCGAAAGCCTGATGCGTCAGGATGATATTGGTGAAGCTGTTCGAAAACTTCTTGGCAAGACACTGGAATCAGTGTAAAACAAAAGAAGAACAAAACAGAATACATCAAGAACATCCATTTTAGGGGGGTACCCTCATGCTGACCAAGAAACAACGGGACTTACTTGTTTTCATTCGCGACCGCGTGGCGGATGGCGGCGTATCGCCTTCGTTTGACGAGATGAAGGATGCTCTCGACCTCAAATCAAAATCGGGGATTCACCGTTTGATTACGGGGCTTGAAGAACGAGGTTATGTCCAACGCCTTCCCAACCGCGCCCGCGCCCTTGAAGTGATTAAGTTCCCCGATGGATTAGATGAGAAGCCAAATTCCTCTGGAAAACCATCTGTTCTGAAACAGGTTATCAATACCATCAGCGACATGACCTCCCTCCCCCTTGTCGGAAAAATTGCCGCCGGTACGCCGATTGAGGCCATTCAGGATGATACCAACTTTATCGATGTTCCCCCATCCATGTTGGGCAGCGGTGAATATTACGCCCTGACCGTCGAAGGCGATTCGATGATCAAGGCCGGCATCAATGACGGCGACACCGTCATCATCCGCAAGGTCAACAGCGTCCGTGACGGCACAATCGTTGTCGCATTGGTGGACGGCCAAGAAGCCACCCTCAAACGCATTTATCGCCGCGATGGCAAAGTGATTCTGGAGGCCGAAAACGACGCCTACAAACCCCGCATCCTCACCCCAGATCGCGTGCAAATTCAGGGCGAGCTTTCATCTCTGATGCGGACATATCATTAGGGAAATACGAGCCTTGATAACTGCGCAATTCCCCCTAGGTAGGTAGAGTGTTTTTACACCGTAAAAACTTTAATCCGAACCGAGGAGGCCAAAATGGCAGCACCACTTATTAAGGACATTATGACACCTAAATTCCAATGGATTGCACCGGATGCAACCATACAGGACGCAGCTAAGATGATGAAGGCCAAGGATATCGGTTTTCTTCCCGTTGCCGATGGTGACAAAATGATCGGGACGATTACCGACCGTGACATCGCGATCAATGCCGTTGCATTGGGCAAGGATGTCACATCCTGTAAAGTCAGCGACTGCATGAATCAAAAACTTTATTATTGTTATGACGACCAGACAGCCGATGAAATTTGTAAAAACATGGCCGAGATGCAAGTCTCCCGCTTCCCTGTCGTCAGCCGTGCCAAACGTCTGGTAGGCGTCGTATCCTACGCCGATTTATCGGCAGCAGCATCCCCGACTGTTTACACCAGCGCCCAACGGGAATTGAAATCTGTAACACCTGCTAAAAAAGTTGCGTAACAATCAATTTTAAACACAGAAAAACCCCTCATAGACTTGAGGGGTTTTTCGTTATCAATATTTCCTAATAAAAAACTTTATCCAAGAATTTTTCGAATTCAGCCCATGACGCAGCATCGGCGGCTGCGTTATACGCCGCACCTTTGCTGTTATCATTTCCGGCCGCAGGATTTGTGAATGCATGGACTGCACCCGGGTAAGATATGAACTGCACACCCACATTGGCGGCTTTCATCTCCTCTTGGAACGCCTGAACCTCGGTTGGAGGAACAAACGGGTCATCGGCGCCATGTAATATCAATACAGGTTCCTTAATATTTTTGGCATTCTCGGGGGTTGGGTTCGACAAGCCTCCGTGAAAGCTGACAACACCTGCAAGCGACGCACCATTTCGTGCCAATTCCAAAGCGGTTGTTCCGCCAAAGCAATATCCTATCACCAATATTCTTTTAATATCGACACCCTGCACCGTCAGCACATAATCATAGGCCGCTTGAATATTTGATCGCAACAGAGGACGATCATTTTTATATTTCGTGGCCAATATACTTGCCTGATCCGAGGTTGAGGGGCGCACATCTTTACCGTACACATCGGCCACAAAGGCTATATAGCCTTCCTTCGCCAATTTGACTGCTTTATCTTTGGCGAATTGCCCGACGCCCATCCAATCCGGAACGATAATAATTGTGCCTTTCTTCGGAGCCATATCATCATTGACCGAGAGAAAACCCTGCATGACCTGACCATCGGCTGTTTTATATTCAATATCTTGCGATGTGATGGCTGCAGATGCAGGGTATGTAATACATATAAGCCCCATCATCATTAAAATTTTTCTAATCATCCTTTGTCCCCTTGTATGCTTTTGATTGATATGGCTGGCTCCAAGGCCTTATACCCCGATCGTTACCAACTTCTTGTATTCTAGGCGAGTTCCCTCTGAAAATCGAGATCGCCCCTCTATTTTTAAAATCATAATACCCGAATTGTTGAATATTCTGTTCGGGGCATAAATCTTTTGGCAATCTGACGTCACTGATAATCACATTGGCCCATGCGCAATCTTGTTTTAATTCATAGATGCCATCACCGAACGAGACTTTGATCCCCTTCATATCAATACGGCAAGCCAACGAGTCGCAGGAGATAGAGCCGCCATTTTCCAAACTGATTTGGCCTTGCTTTGGAAATAAAACCACATCTTCCTGTGCCTTATCCCAACGCTTCAGCCATGTATCCGAAGCAAATTTATTTTTACGCAGAGACGAAAGATATACATGACGTGTATCCCTGACCGCCATTACTCCGCCATCATTTGATACAATCATATCTGGACGATCCATCGTCCAAATCGACATCATCGCCACGCAAAAAGGAAGCATGGCTACCATTCTTCCCCATCCCTTGAATAAAATCAGGATCAACCCTGTGATTGTCATCATCACCAGAAACATATCGGGCATGGCCGATGATGTGATCACTGAACCTGATAGATCTTGTGTCCAGCGCGCAATATCCAGCAGCCAATCAACCCCCAGCCCGAGAATCTTGAGCGACCAATCCGCCGCCCCAAAAGGTAAAAGCACATAGGATATAATAACCATCGGCATAATCATCAACCCCGAAATCGGAACGGATAGGGCATTCGCCAAAACACTGTAACTTGCCACCTGTTGAAAGTGATAGAGAGAGTATGGCGCAGTCGCAAGACTAGCCACGAGAGAAGTCATCAACATTCCTGCAAGCCATAAAGCGCCGCGTTTGACCCAACCTGCATCGGTATAAAATTGTGTTGCATAGGGGCGCATGGCCTCAGCCATGGCGACCAAAGCCGCAACGGCGGCAAACGACATTTGAAAACTGACACTCCAGATACTTTCGGGAGAGGCTAGCAATACTAATATCGCCGAAACCCCAACCAAGCGCAGCGAGAACGGCGAACGGTCAAGCATAATGGCGATGAGTGCCACCCCTGTCATCAAAAGGGAACGCGTGGTCGGCACGGACGGCACAACCAAACCGACATATAAACAACAAACCAATAAGGCCGCCCCCGCTGCAATCTTTTTTGTCGGATACCTGAGCGCCACAAAGGGGATCATTGCAAGGAAAAGCCGCACCAGAAAGAATACAGGCGCCGCCACCATCGCAACGTGCAGGCCAGAGATGGAAATGATATGCGCCAGACCCGATGCCCGCAACGCATTCCAGTCTTCATCGGCAATCGCCGCCCGTTCACCTGTCATCAGGGCGGAGGCTATTCCCGCCTCACGCTCGGGCACCACGGTTTGAATGTGGTTGGAAATGGAGGTGCGGAGATTTTCAAGATTGATCAGTCCGACATCCGCACGGTCTGTTACCGTGACCTTTGATAAGGTAAACCCCAATGCGCCGATCCCTTCGAAATAATAATGCCGTGCAAAGTCATAGGCCTGTGGCGCAACGGGCGGAGAGAGTGGCGTAAGTTTTGCCAGAAACTCAACCCTGTCCCCTGCGGCTGCATCATTTTTTTGCCGAGCGGTGATACGGATTTTGGCAGGGGTTTTATCCGCATCCCACCCTTCAATTTTAACGCCGGATAAGAAAAGCAACGTACCTTTATTGCCCTCTTGCTCTTCGCGGTGATCGACAATCGCGCTGACCATGACTGGGCGCGTTTCGCGGTCGATCATGATGGTATCAACCAGATCGGTTTTTAGTTTTGCCGCACCAAACCCAATGCTCATGCATAGAAGACACGCCGATAGAATAAAAGACGATAAAAGCAAAAATGAATTGGGTTCGCGGTGGTACAAACGAAACATGGATGCACATAAAAAAACCAATCCGGCCAATAACCCACAAACCGTCGGAACAGAGGGTTCATATAATAGCCCGAAGTAAAGAGCGGAACCTAACCCAAGAAAAACAGGAATCCAGACCAACAGGTTTTCCCGTTGGCCAGATAAAAACTCCTCTAAAAATTCCTGAAATGTCGAAAACATATCAAATTTCATAAAAACTACTTGTCAGGGGCGATATGATTTAATACCAATATCACATGACAATTGTAACCCGTTTTCCGCCTTCACCCACTGGATTCATGCATATTGGCACTGCGCGTACCGGTTTGTTTAACTGGCTGTTTGCCAAACACCATAACGGCAAGATGCGTTTCCGTATCGAAGACACTGACCGCGCCCGCCATTCCGAAGAAGCGGTTGAAGCCATTATCAACGGCCTGAAATGGTTAGGCATTGATTGGGACGGCGATATTATTTCCCAATATGCGTGCGGCGCACGTCATGCCGAGATTGCGCATGAACTGGTGAAACGCGGTGAGGCCTATTACTGTTACTGCACCCCCGAAGAATTGGATAAAATGCGCGAAGAGGCAAAAGCCGCAGGCCGCATTACATTTTATGACCGTCGTTGGCGCGACAGCAAAGAAACACCACCCGCAGGGATTAAACCGGTTATCCGTATCAAAGCGCCCTTAACGGGTGAACGCATTGTCCATGACGAAGTTCAGGGCGAAGTCAAAGTCGCCGCCGAACAATTGGACGATTTTATCATTATGCGCTCGGACGGCGTTGCCACCTATATGCTCGCCGTTGTGGTCGATGACCATGATATGGGCGTGACCCATGTGATCCGCGGGGACGACCATTTGAACAATACGTTCCGTCAGAATGTGATTTATGAAGCCATGGGTTGGGACATTCCTGTCTATGCCCACTTGCCTTTGATCCTCGGCCCCGATGGGGCGAAGCTCTCCAAACGCCACGGGGCAACGGGGGTTGAGGAATATCGTGATCTTGGTTATTTGCCGGAGGCCATGCGTAATTATTTGCTTCGTTTATGCTGGTCACATGGTGATGATGAAATCATCTCGACTGAACAAGCCATTGAATGGTTCTCCCTTGAAGGGATCGGAAAAAGTCCTGCGCGATTTGATTTTGATAAATTGAATTTCGTGAATGCGCATTATTTGAAAATTGCGGATAACGGGCGTCTTGTTGATTTGACCATGGATATTTTAAAACGCGGCGGACACCCCCTCTCCCCGCATACCGAGAAATATCTGCTGGCGGCCATGGATGAATTAAAGACGCGTGCCAAAACATTGGTCGGCCTTGCCGAAGATGCTCGCATTTATTGGATGACGGGCGACACCATCACCATGGACGAAAAAGCCGCTGCCCAAATGGATGACGCAGGTAAAGACGTGGTCAGAAAAATTGCCGAGGAGTTAAAAAAACTCAACGACTTCACCGCTGCAGGAATTGAAAACACCTGTAAAGCCTTTGCCGAAGCAAATGGTTTGAAACTTGGTAAAGTCATGATGCCTCTTCGCGCCGCCCTGACTGGCACAACCTCTTCCCCCTCCCTCTTCCATGCAATTGAGATTCTGGGAGTTGATGAGGTTTTGAGACGAATTTCAAAAATGGAATAGTATGGATGAATTAAAAAATAGGCCTATAGATATCATTGATTTCACATCAGATGAGCAAAAAAATTTTATGATTTCTTTTGCTAAGCTGCGGGAGGAAATTGATATTCTAAGTCATATTCAAGGCCTATATAACGCATCTATGGGCTTTAAGGAGTTAGGCGCTGATGAAGTTATAATATTTCAACTCTTACACTTTACCCACTATCAATTCCTATATGCAACTTCAGCCTTTCTAAGATGCCATTTAAATGAATCGTTTATGGCCGCGAGAGCGGCTATTGATTCAGCATTAAACGCCTCTTGGATAATAAATGATAAATCTACAAAACAGGCATACCTCGATAGAGGCTCTCCGTTCAAGGAGATGATAAGGCACTACCGAAACATTATAAAAGATAATAAACCGCTACCCCATATATACATTCCATACCTGCTAGATATGCACCAAAAATTCAGCACACTAAGCCACGCTGATATTTCTTCTTTTGTTCATAGATTTGATACAAACAAAGACAACATAAACCCAATGCTTTATTTTCAATACTTCCAAATAACAGAGAACCCTTCAGTACAAAAAATTTACTTCCTAAATTTACTGAAATCTTTTGTGATAATCCTTGAAATATTTGCAGATTTCCTAATACATGATCAAAAAATTGTTTCAATTGACTGGAAAAATGAGCTACAAAATTTAGGGTTCTTTATAGAAAAGAAGTCGCGCGAGCTTCAAAATAATTTTCCAGAAATTCAAATCTAATTCATTGATAAAAAACGAACTTTTAGATATCTATAAGTTCGTTTTTAAAATTTACGCGTTCCCGATCAGGATACCGACAGCCAGTACCAATGCTCCGCCGAACATCACCTGAACCAAGGCCGATACAATCGGGGTTTCCATGTATTTCCAGCGTATCCATGAAATTGCGGCGAGTTCAATAGCAACAACAATTGCGGCGACAATAGTTGCCGTCCAGAAATCAGGGATCAGGTAAGGGAGTGTGTGCCCCAGGCCACCGATGGTTGTCATCAGACCGCAGACGATGCCGCGTGTCCATGGGCTGCCGCGGCCTGTGATTGCGCCGTCATCGGACATGGCTTCGGTAATCCCCATACTGATCCCTGCGCCGACGGAGGCCGCTAGACCCACCAAAAACGCATCATGGGAATTATGGGTTGCAAAGGCCGCCGCAAAAATCGGTGCGAGGGTTGAGACAGAGCCATCAATCAATCCCGCCAAGCCCGGTTGAACGACCTGAAGCACGAAAATACGGTGCGAGACTTCGGCCTCGGTTGCCTTATCACTTTCGGTTAAGTTCTTACGTTCGATTTCAATCGCTTTGGCTTCGTGGCCTTGTTCGGCAATCGCCAGATCGCCCAGCAATTTCCGCACCTCGACATCCTGCGCCAATAATGCGGCTTTGGAATAGAAGGTTGATGCTTCGACCTCCATCAATTCGGCTTGCTGGCGCACCTCTTCGATGCGCATATTTTCCATGAGCCAGATGGGGTTACGTTTCATAAAGCCGCGCACGTCTTGGCGTGTGATATACGGCAACCGTCCGCCAAAGCGTTTTTGGAAAACGTCGAGCAACATATTTTTATGTGTTTGTTCTTCCGCCGCCATGTCGTCAAACATTTGCGCGGTGGATGGATAGTCGGCGCGTAATCTGTTGGCAAAACTTAAATAAATCTGTGAATCTTCTTCTTCACTGGTAATCGCCAGAGCCAGAATTTCAGGTTCGGTCAGTTTGGTAAATATTTTCATCTATTCTATCCACGGGCTTCGGTCAGTTGGTTCATGATAATCCGTTTGGCGGGCGGCAAATGTTGCCCGAGCATCAGGAGTGATTTGCGCGCCAGTTTGGCAAGTGGTGTTGTTTTGGTATATAGGCCAACCAACGTATTCGTGCCCACATACATCGCCCATGTGGCCTGACGGTGTGCGTCACTATAGCGAGAAAGGACATCCCGCGCCCCGAAGTCCAACCCCAGATCACAGGCTGTTTGAATTTCAGCAGCGAGTGTTGCCGCACCGCGTAGGCCAAAATTCCAACCATGCGCGGTCACAGGATGCATGCCGACAGCGGCGTCCCCTATTAACGCATAACGGTTTGCGTGGAAACGATCTGCATAGGTGCCGACCAATGGGTATGGGAATAATTCGGTATCGAGAGTCATATTGCCGAATTTACCTTCCATCCGTTTGGT
>MEMI01000040.1:106200-115458 GCA_001767915.1 Alphaproteobacteria bacterium RIFCSPHIGHO2_02_FULL_46_13
TACGGTCATAGAAGAAACATTCATACGCGGTTTCATCATGGTCGCGGTCAAGGGACACACGGCAGACGATACACACCCGCCCGAAATCACGCATCGCCGTCGGAATGCCCATCATCCTGCGGGTCGCGGAAAAACGGCTATCCGCCGCCACGATCAATTTCGTGGTTAATTTTTTGCCGCCCTTGAGTGTGATTTCACCAGAATGGTCGTCTGTTTTCACATCAGACACCTCAACACCCGTCATCAGGGTTACATTTTTAAGAGGCCTCACAACTTCGTAAGCCGCTTTGCGGATCAGGTGGTTGGAAATCATGTACCCCAGATTTTCTTTGCCCGATTTACGGTGGTCAAAGAATAGCGGGTCATTCAAATCGCCATTTAAAACTTTGGCATCTTTAATCAGGGAAATGGATTTTGCGGGGATTTTCTTCCACATCCCTGTGTCCGACATGATGCGGTGGGAATGGTGCGTCAATGCGATTTCACGACCATCATAAGACGGGTTCGCCAAAGATTTTTCATCCTGCTTTTCAACCAGCAGCACATTTAATTTTGTTGCCGATAATAATTTGGCAAAACTTAAACCTGCGGGGCCTGCGCCGATGATGATGATGTCGTAATCCATCACAAATCCTATTCTTTATGTCGTTGACGATGCACGATGTGGTATTTTGACAGAAATAGTCCTTTGAGGATAGAAGTCTATCATATTTATTTTACAAACAAAAGGAATATTGTCCTACCATGAGCAATCTCACCACTTCCGATACGCAGTGACCGAGGCAAAAGCGTATACTGAAATGGATTAATGTTGCAATGCAACTGCTATGACAGCATATTTACAATGATTTCAAAACAAAGGATTAGAGCCTACATATGATACCAATTGCACATTCAGATTCCCGAAAACTCAATAGCCTCAAGGAGAATATTAAGAATATTCCAACGGTGCTAGGACTATTCCTGATTTTGGGTGACGTGTTCTCTATTGTCCTTTCTCAAATCTTGGCAGAAAAGTCTGCGCTTGCCCTAAAATCCTACTTTCATTCTACAATTCCCTTAGATGCCCCATACTACGATGTCCACACCAACCTTTTCCTGATCCTTGGAATTATCATGACAGCGGTATTGTATGATAAAGGCCTTTATACCAGTCGCATTCCATGGTGGTCACAGGTTCAATATTTAGCACGGATCGTTTTCTTCTCATTAATTGCACATGGGTTTTTAAGCTTTGCGTTAAAACTCAACGAACCCAGAAGCTTCATTATTTTTTGCTGGTTCTTTGTTCTGACATTGATGGTTGCTCTGCGTATCGCTCTTTTCAAACTTGCGGTTTTCCTACCGTCATGGAAAGTTCCAACAGTCATCATCAGTGAAGGATCAACATCCGAAGATCTTTTATATGCCTTTCATTCCGATTTAAGTACCGGATATGTCGTCAGGAAAATTTTTATCAGAAGCCCCGAAGACATTGTCGATCTTGATATCGCCAACCTGTCCGGTCAACAAAAGCAGGTGAAAATCTGTTATGGTCAGGAAGATCATTGTCAATATATCTCGGATCACCCTGATAATTTCTTTGTGATCTCGCTGGACACGTTTAGAGATACGGCAAGGGAGGATATTATCAGGACATTAAATGATTCCAACGTGCCGTATGCGATTGTTCCGACATTAAGCCGTGCTAATCTCTATCAAATGGAACCGAAATATTTCTTCGGGCATGACGTTGTTATGCTTCATATTAAAAATTCGGATTCTGATGTCTTACGCACCTTTTTGGCTCATGCCACGAAACGCGTCATGGACATCGTTGTTTCAGGAATCCTCCTTTTATTTATCGTGCCTGTTGTTGCTGTCCTTGCAGCTTGCTTAAAGATCGAAGGCCAAGGCGGGACGGTCTTTTATGGCGGTCGTCGTATCGGAAAAAATAATCAATTTTTCAACTGCTGGAAATTGCGGTCAATGGAGCCTGATTCCAACCACTTGTTAGAGGAATATCTTGAGAAAAACCCTGACCTCAAAGAAGATTGGGATAAGTACCGCAAGCTTCCTAAAGATCCTCGCGTCACCACACGCACGGCGAGATTCCTGCGCAAAGCAAGCCTTGATGAACTGCCGCAAATCTGGAATATTTTTGTGGGAGATATGAGCCTTGTGGGGCCTCGCCCGATTTTGGAAGACGAGGTATCTTATTTCGAAGAAGATACACTCAAAGAATATCTCTCCGTTCGCCCGGGTCTCACTGGCCTGTGGCAAGTGAGCGGTCGAAATAAAACCAGTTTCAAACGCCGCATCTATTGGGATAGCTGGTACGTTCGCAACTGGTCATTATGGGGTGATATTGTGATTTTGATTAAGACGCCGATTGTGTTACTCACACGCAAAGGGGCGTCTTAACGTTCGCTATTAAACAGCGTCTTTTACGGCATCTTTCACAGAGATGCCTTTCTCGGTAATTTTGCCCCAGCGTTCTGTCATAATATTCGTGCGAATAATACGCGCAGGATTTCCGACGACGACACAATTTGGAGGAACATCTTTGGTCACGACACTTGCCGCACCGACGACAGAGTGATCGCCGATGGTAATCCCCGGCATCACAATGCTGCGTGCACCAATCTGACAGAATTTGCCGATGCGTGTGTCGGTATGCATTCCGCGGATATAGTCATGGGATAAGATAACCGCATCGAATGAAATGGCACTTCCCTCGCCCACATGGATTCCTCTTGGATATGTTCTGTCCAGATTGACCTGCAATGAAATCAATGTGTCCGGATGAATGTCCATGCCCCAGAATTTTACAAGATACAGGCGGCGTGCTTCAATGATGCTTGCGCGGAGCTTTGTGCGCACAGCAGAGAGCAGTCCGTGTTTTTTAATTCGTGAAATCCAGCCGATTTTAGGCATATCTTTCGTTGCATCTGACATCATTTATTTCCTTGGTAAAGTGAGAGGGGAATATATAAAAATATCTATGACAAGTAAAGTTAATCTTACAAAGCCGCTTAATGCATGTAAGTCACGGAAAACAGAATACGATTATCCTTATAATTCTCGCTTTCTATATCTGAATTCCTGTGTTTGTAGTCATAGCCGAGTTTAAGCCCCATATGGTCGGATACTTTATATTGAGCATCAACACCCGTCCCGTAAACACGGTTATCACGGAGCTTTGCGCCAGTAAGGCTTTTATACGAATTATCGGCAATCGTGCCATAGATATTCCCCGTCACGGAATCCATAAATTGATGAGAGACCGCAAGCTTCATATTATCAATGATAACTTTTTCATCTGCGGAGATATTGCCATCTGAATAACTACGCCCTGTTGAAAAAGACACATTG
This sequence comes from Alphaproteobacteria bacterium RIFCSPHIGHO2_02_FULL_46_13, assembly GCA_001767915.1. Lineage (GTDB taxonomy): Bacteria > Pseudomonadota > Alphaproteobacteria > Micavibrionales > Micavibrionaceae > UBA1573. The sequence continues at coordinate 109,555 of MEMI01000040.1, forward strand.
GTCAATTTTTCCGGAGCCCAGTTGAGAATAAAAGTCGCATACGGGTCATTGGACGCATTATCAATGTGACTATAATCAGTTCGCAGATGTCCGAAATATAATGACCCCGAATACATATCCCAATAGCTGAAATTCATGCCGTATTTTAACTCGCTCTTATTCACGATCCGCGAGTCACCACCTACCAAATTATAATCGATATTCGTATGAGCAACCGTTACAAACAGATTGTTTTTCGGGAAATATTCATAGGTCAATGTCCCTTCCAATCCGTTGCTATCACGCTCTAAAAAATCACCGGCAACTGCGGTCGCCATACTGTCTGCGCGTTGCGTATTATCATGAAAAGCCGCAGCTTTCATTTGGATATAACTTAAAGCCCGCGTAAAACCAATTCTGGATGCCCAGCTATTATATTTGATCGGGACACTTCCATCGACGTCGTCTTCACTCCCGCGGCTCAAATTCCGTTGATTTTTTTTGAGGTAGCCATTCACGAATGTGCCATAGCTGATATCATAAGTACCTGAAACTATTCCGCCATAATCCAGCGCATCTTTTTGAGAGTTCCAGCGGTAATCTGTTTTGGTGGCCTCAAGCCCCACAAAAACTTCATGCCGCCCCCAGTTGCTTTGAAGGGCAATCCCTGGCTTAAACACATTGATAAAATCATGGGTCAGATTGGTTTTTTTCAGGAAAATATTATCGTCATAAATTGCGTTATACGACAAACCAGTGGTTAATAAAAATCCGCCGAGCGGAATGCCGACGGGCGAGTTATAATCGACCTCGTGGCGTTGAAAAACAAGAATGTCATCGGGTGAAATCGGCTGAGCAACAGACGCGCCAGAGCAAAGCGCACCCAAGATGGTGCCCCCGCTCAATAACAACAATTTATAACGCCGATTCAAAGACATAGACCTATAGAACTTTCCCTTTTCTGAATATAAAACTAGTCAAAAGGGATTTAAAAACTTGATAAGCAACCCTACACCATTTCAAGAAAGTCATAAATAGTGAATGAGTTAAATTTATTTTCTGGAAAATTAATTGTTATAATCTAATGACAAAGAGGTAGATTAAGCCTGATTTCTTTTGCAAATGAGGCCATCACTTTCTCGGACGGGAGTTTGATGCCGTAGAAAACACTCACAACGACAATCATCAATCCACAAATCATGACTGGATTGACTTTTTTTGCAGTCTCATCCGTTTCTGTTTTGATGCGATAGCTCAATATCGTTTTGGCAACCGCAATCACGACACAAAAACCTATCAAACTGCCGATGACGACATCGCCGTCGGTGTGCATGCCTAAAATAGAACGGCTGATGGCAATGACCAACGCCAAGACCACCAGTAGAATTGGAATGATAGCACGCAACACACCCGTACAAATTCTGGCCAAAATCAAAGCAGAGAGTCCCAAAACACCGATTGAAATGGCAGCATGACCGCTTGGCGACACAATGCCCCAAAGATTGGTATGGCAGATATAGAAAGCAATCTTAAGAGTGCCGATAATCGCCGCAGGAGTAAAGAAACCCAGCATCAACGCCAGAGGCTCTCGCCGATACCCGAGCGCCCAGAAATAAATGGAGAGTACCGATGACAGGCTGAGCAAGACAATAGAATCCCCCAGCCCTGTAATATCCCTTAATAGATCCGCATTATTCCCGTTCATAGATGATCCTAATGCGTGCCTAACCAGTCCAAGAAACGGGTTGCGTAAACATCACTTCCCTTCAAAGACAAATGGTGGGAATCACGATACATCACGGTGTCTTCGTATTTAAAAGAACAACTCTTAAAATTACAAAATAATAATGTCGGATCGAAGATCATCACATCTGCATTTTCTTGTTTGAGACGCGCCAACATCTCGACATGATTTCTTTGACGAAGATCAACCAATTCCCGTTTCATTTCACAATCACTTCCCTTGCGGACACAGTCTTTCGGGAAGTATGGAAGATCAGGAACATCGCTCAAAACAACAACTTGTTTCCCAGCGGCAGTTAATTTCTGCACAGTGGTATTCAACCCATCAAACAATAATTCGGAATCCGTGGATTTCGTATCGCCGTCTTTTGTAATTTTTGATTTTTTGATAATGTCTTTTAATCTATGGTGATCGGCACTATATACAATCTTATCTTCATAATGGCCGTAGAAGGATAAAACGGCGGTTTTGATATCCTTATTCGCGATCACCCAATCAATAATTTTCTCTGATTTTCCCTGGCACTCTGCATCAAAAACAATTACGTTCACACCATAGACAGGTGGGCAGGCTTTATGCCCTATCAACATCCAATTGCGGGTTTTATCCAGCTTGGCAATCCCGTTAAATTTATCATCTGCGTGACTATCCCCTAGAATGACTGCATTGATTGGCTCGTCATTATGGGCGTTGGTGATACAGTAAGTTAAACCCAGTTTGCCAAGCGGTGTGTCCGCTTCACATCTTTTAAAACCCAGAGAAGATGTATCATAAGTGAAATCCAGAAACGGTTGAGCCACCGAACGCCCCATAAAACCATCCTTAATGAATGTGACTGCACCCACCAAAGCCATCAGCGCCATTAATCCCGCGAGAATGACTGTATTTCGTTTTGGGTTTTGACCAAAGCGCAATGGTTTTTCAACGAACTGATAACTCGCCCACGCCAAAACAATTGATACCAAAACCAAGATAGCGCGCACCCAAAGAGGTGGCAAATCCACCTCGATAATCCGCGCAAATGTCAACAATGGCCAGTGCCAGAGATAGAGCGGAAAGCTAATCAATCCAACCCATACAAACGGTTTTGACGCGAGAATTTTGCGATTGACCCATGCATCCGGCCCCGCAAAGATAAGCAGTGCAGACCCCGCCACCGGAAGAACGGCCCACCACCCCGGAAACGCAACTTCTTTGGTTACTAGAATAATTGAAGAGATAATCAACAAAAGCCCGATAACAGATTGTTTTGTTCCATCACCTTTTTTATATTTCTGGAGAATATCGGTCTTATAAAGGGTCATATAAGCAAGCCCAGCACCCACCAACAATTCCCAAAAACGCGTTTGCGGCGAGAAGAAAGTGGAGACGGGTTGATCATTCACACCCCAAATATTGAGAAAGAAGGAAATAGCGGCAAACCCCAGCAGCATATAGAAAAGATTGATTTTCCTTTTCCATCCTGCCCACAACATCAGCGGCCAGATAATATAAAATTGTTCTTCGATCCCCAATGACCAAAAATGCAGAAATATTTTTGTGTCTGCATCAGAGTCAAAATACCCACTTTCGCGCCATAGCAAGATATTTGATATAAAGGTCGCCCCACCGACCATATGTTTGCCGAGCATGCGGTATTCGTCTGCCGATAAAATAAACCACCCTGCGATAAAGCTGGAGGCCATCACCACAAACAAGGACGGAAATATGCGGCGGATACGACGGCTGAAAAATTCAATGAAGCTGAAACTGTTTGATTGTAAGTTTTGAAAGATAATGGTCGAAATTAAAAACCCAGATATGACAAAAAATATATCAACCCCGATAAATCCCCCCCGTAACAAATCTGGAAAGGCATGAAAGAATAGAACAGAAAGAACAGCAACAGCGCGCAAACCATCAATATCAGGGCGATATTTAGGGTGGGTTAAGGGATGAGAGGTTGTCTGTGTCATATCAGTTTGCTCGTTTTTTTGAATTTGATTGCATTAGCATAAGTATTATGTATAAAGATAACGAAATGATGCTATCTAAATGTCTCTTGATAGGCAAGACAGAATCAGATGGTGACCAACATGATCTGAAATGCTATGAGGTTGCCATCATTAAAAATACCATCGTAGCATAATTTCGCCCACACAAATTATGGAATCAATTGGGCGGTAAAGCATTGGAACAAGGAAGTAAGATGACCTATTTTAGAGGAATGGAAGGTATGCGGGCTTGGCTGTCATGGGCAGTTGTTTTTGCCCATATTGTTCATATGACAGGGGCAGATCACACCTATTCCTTTTTAAAAGTATTTATGTATCTGGGTGATTTTGCCGTCAATGTGTTCATCATGATCAGTGGCTTTGTGATTACCAGCTTGATCCTCGAGAAGAAAGAAGATTATAAAACTTATATCTCCAGACGTTTTCTTAGAATTTACCCCGTCTATTTGATCTGCCTAATCATCGGTATCTTCGCATCGGAATTATATGCAGAAGCCATGTTCTCATTCCCTTGGGGAGAACAGACACCGCCTTTGGATCGCCTGTCTGACTCTATGAACAGCCTCGCAGGAAATGGTTATATCTATCATATCATTGCCCATCTGACGATGCTCCACGGAGCTATCCCGAATGATGTCCTTTATGATTCACAATATATGTTCCTTGCCCCAGCATGGAGTCTGTCATTGGAATGGCAATTCTATCTGGTCGCTCCCTTGCTGATCGCACTGATCCAGAAGCCAAAGGGGGCAATCATCGCGGCTCTCGGTGCTTTTATATTATTGGCCGTTTACCAACTAGGTGGGTTTGGATTTTTCCGCCTCCATAGTATCCTAGCAGGCGCAGGGATTTTCTTTGGTGTCGGTATCGGTGCCAGATTTATGATGAATCAATTACCGCGTCTCAAAACATATCCGATAGCCTTCATGGTTCTGGCATTGGGATGTGCCGCGTATGGATATAAAACAATTCCCTTTATTATCTTTATGATCTTAGTCATTTATATTCTGGTGGATCAACCGCAAGACAGCATCAGCAAACGAATCGAAAAGGTAATGCACGTTCTTTTAGACTCTAAAATTGCTCGCTATATGGGCAAAATATCATATTCTACTTATCTAGTGCATGCCCCCATATTGCAATTATTGGTCTATCTCCTCGCGACACATACCGATTTGTCTCTTATTCAAACCATTGGTGTTTTATGTTTGACCTTACCCGTCATAACATTTATTTGCTCGGCCTTGCTTCACCGCTATGTTGAGCAACCATTTATTAACGTTGGACGCAAACTCTTCTCTCAAAAAAGCTAACATATTATGATGAAATACAGACCAGATATTGATGCCCTGCGCGGAATTGCCGTTTTATCGGTGATTTTGTTTCATATCGGCTTTACCCAGTTTTCAGGCGGCTTTATCGGCGTCGATATTTTCTTTGTGATTTCAGGCTATGTGATCGCCAAAAGCATCGAAGAAGATTTGAACCACGATAAATTTTCCATCTGGAAATTTTATAATAAACGTATCCGCCGTATTTTCCCTGCCCTGTTTGCCACCTTCCTTGTGACCTATATCGCCGGATGTTTCTTCCTGCTGCCACATTTATTTGAAAAATTTTCGGCCAGTCTGATTTCTTCATCTCTTTTCGTATCGAACATGTATTTCTGGAAAGATTCCGGATATTTCTCGAACGATGCTTTGACCCGCCCGTTGCTCCATACATGGTCACTGTCGGTTGAAGAACAATATTATATCTTCTTCCCTATTCTGGCTTATGCCATCTTTCATTATTTCAAGAAACGCTGGCTGACATTCCTTGTTCCACTCTTTATCGGGAGCCTTGCCCTCAGTATCTACGCCACAACCGCCACACCAACCGCTAATTTCTTTTTCCTGCCAACCCGCACATGGGAATTGCTGACGGGTGCTTTACTGGCATTCCGTTCTCCTCCTGTCGTCACCAAACAATGGCTGAAAGAATTATTGAGCCTTGGGGGGGGTGCAATGATTATTTATGCACTCTTTGCCTTTGAAGAAGATACACCGTTTCCGGGTATCAATGCCCTCTATCCATGCCTTGGGGCGGCGTTGATTATTTACGCGGGGCAGTCATCCTCCAAAAGTTATATCCTCAATATCATCAGCAATAAATTATTGGTATGGGTGGGAGTGATTTCATACTCGC
>MEMI01000041.1:0-1159 GCA_001767915.1 Alphaproteobacteria bacterium RIFCSPHIGHO2_02_FULL_46_13
AAATGGTTTATCTGTTTCGAGTGCCCCTATCCCTGGTCTTGGTTTAAAAGTAATTCCGGGCAGAACAGTTTCTCTCTTCTTTGATGAAACGATAAAAACTGACCCATCCGAAGATGGCTGGTTCTCAATTGCTGTTCGATCAGCAATGAGGGCATCTGGGTAGTAGTCTTTCAGCAGGAAGTACCAGTTTCTTTTAACGATACTCTCAGGCGAAGAATCCAAGTTTTTGGTATAAAGCCGTGACCCAAGCTTTTTGATTTTTCCAGATTTTGCAGCTTGATTAACCAATCCGGAAATTTCGGTATTGGAGACAAAAATTTCAGGTAGATCGTCAAAAGAAATGGGCATTAAGAAATCCTTATATACTCACTTTATTAAATTTTTGGGGTTTAAGGAAGTAAAATATTAAATTTTTGGGGTTTAAGAAAATAAGTTAATAATCAATAAGAGCAAAATTAACTTTTGGGGCGTAGCATAAGCTGGTTATGCCGACTGATGATTCAAAGCCCTCCTCTATTCATTCTTCTTTCCGCCAAATGAGCGATTTGCCGGAAATTCAGAAATTAAAATCGCGTGCCGATGTTGTAGAAAGTCTGCGTAGAATTAGAGAGTTTTCTGAAGAAAATAGATCCTCGGTTCATATCCCTTCCCTGCTGTATCATGCGAGTCTTCTTTCTGGCCTAAAAATCCTTGATCCTGAAAAAGGCCAAGGTTTTGGCATTTGGATGCAACCAAAATTAAAAGAATCTGCTCATTTCGCGGTTTCGCGCTCCACCAATCCGAATTCAGGCCAAAGATATGAGGGTGTTTCACCCACCATTTATGAGATCGAGCCTAATTTTAGAAATCTGGCAATTTTTCCGAATGAATCCGCTCTCTATGCCTTCTCGGTTTGTGAAGAAGCCCCCTATCTTGGCATTGATTATCACCAGATGAGAAAATTACTTCAGGGCGAGGGATTTGACGGGATTTTTCTTTTAAAAGAACAAACAGTTTCTGCCATCGTCTCTTCTTCACTCACGGTTAAACAAGAACATGATGCCGTTCCATTCTATATTGATCTCGTAAGACCAGGCTTGGTCGCTCGATTTGGAAAAGATCCGCTTTTAGCTCCTTAAAAAATTAGATAATTCCGAAGAAATGATCCGATATATGTTGG
>MEMI01000041.1:1242-6613 GCA_001767915.1 Alphaproteobacteria bacterium RIFCSPHIGHO2_02_FULL_46_13
GTGTCACCGCTGGCAGAAAACATCACCGATTTTGTAAATAAATAATGTGGTATTTGACCCCCTTCGGGTCCTTTTGCAAGACCCTCGCCTTCGGCTCGCGCGAAGCGTGAAACGGGGGTATCCCCAACCTTCCTTCACTACGTTCCGTGCAGGTTGGGTGAAATCCCCTCCCCCGTTTCAGATCTTGCAAAATTCCTCCCCGCTCGAAGGCCGTAAGACGGCCAGTAGGAAAAGATGTGCAACACGCACTGAAATCTTACAAACCAAAAGGAGACTAAAAAATGACTATCCAAACTTTGACACTCTCACAAATTCAGCCTTCTGTTTTGAATCCTCGTAAATTCTTCAATGATAAGACCATTGAGGAATTGGCGCAGTCCATCAAGACCGATGGTTTGTTACAAAACCTCGTTGTTCTGAAACCAAAAGGGAAAGCAAAAAAGTATAATATTATCGCAGGGGAACGCCGTTTTCGTGCCATTTCCCATCTTGTCGAGACAGGTGAACTGGATAAGGATTTTCCTATCACCGTTGAAATCAAAGAAGGATTGACAGATGATGAAGCCTTGCGGATTGCAACTGTTGAAAACGTGCAACGTGAAAACCTTTCCCCTCTTGAAGAAGCTGATGCTTTGGCAATGTTGGTGAAGAATGGAGAGGAAATTGATAACATTGTCGCCCAAACAGGCCTTTCTATTGCCACTATTCGCCGCCGCTTGATGCTCTTAAATCTGACTGAAACAGTCAAAGAAGCATTAGCAGAAAAGAAAATCACCCTCTCACAAGCCGAAGCCCTAACCATCGGTAAGCCAGAAGCACAGGATGAAGTTCTTGAGGAAGTGATGGACGGATATTATACTTCCTCTGACGAAATCAAGGATAAGTTGGTTGGTGAACTCCCTACACTCGCAATGGCAATTTTTTCGCATGACCAATATACGGGAAGTTTCACTAAGGACTTGCTGGCGGAAGAAGATGCTACCTACTTTGACGATGTAGAACAATTTGAAACTCTGCAACGACAAGCGGCAGAACAGAAAGTTTCTGAATATCTCCAAAGCCATGATTGGGCTGAATTGCAGGAAGGCCACCGTTTCAATCAATGGGAGTATGGCGAAGCAGAAGACGGTGAAACAGGGGGTGTTGTAGTTTTTCTTGCGAATGATGGCACTGTTACTATCTATGAAGGCCTGACCAAGACCAAGGCTGCGGTATCGACCACAAATGCTCTGAAAGCCAAGGTAAAGGATTTCTACCCTGCCCCACTCTGCCGTTACATGGGGATGCACAAGAGCTTGGCAGTTCAGGCCACGATCTTAAGCAATCCGCGTAAGGCAAAAGAATTGGTTGTTGCGAACAAGCTGGCAAAGTTTGAACCACATAATTGCTTGCGCTATTTCGAGCAAGAAGGTGTTATTCCCCCTGCCCTTGATATTATCAATCAACAAGCCTCTCTTTTAATGTCAGATATGAACATATCGCCAAACGAAGAGAAGCAGGACTGGCAAACATTTGGGTTTGATTTTAGAGCAAGTAAGGAACGCGCCTATGATGCAGTCCAATTATTGACTGATGAACAACTTGAATCCGTGTTGTTATTCCTTGAGGTCTGTGAATTCGGGCAAGGTTCACTTGATAGGCTCGATACCATTGAAGGAAGTCTGTTCAATAAAATTGCTTCTGACCTCTCTGTCGATATGCGTGATTATTGGCGCCCTGATGAAGGCTTTCTCAATCGTCGTAACAAGATGCAATTGCAAGCCATTATGAATGAATGTGGTGCATCTACAAAGCTGGCAAGCGCGGCTGAATATAAAAAAGGTGAACTGGTTAAATCTCTCACCAAGTTTTTCAAGAGCGCAAAAAAAGCCAAGAAGACGACTGAAACCGACCTCAAAGCGAATGATTGGTTGCCAGAAGCCATGAACTTTCCTGCGATTGATCCAGACTGCGCATCAACACAATCAGGTGATATAGCCGATAAATTAGAGGATGAAGATGCGGCCTTAGGCGAAGACGATGAACAGGATGATGATTACGCCGAAGCCGCCTAAGTCATTATCACAAAGACAAGAGTTACGGGCGCTAACCTCATATTGAGGTTAGCGTTTTTTATAAAATTTTTTATGCCTCGTGAACGAGAAGATTTTTTCTTTTTCCCTCTTGGGGTCGTGCGTCAAGACCTTCGCTGTCGCTCTCGCAAGGCGCGAACAGGGAGGTTTCCCCCAAATTTTTTCTCCGTTGCACTCCGTAAAAATTTCGGGAGATACCCCTCCTCCCTTGTTCGGGTCATGGACGCCCTCCCCCGCTCTTTAAGCCGTTTCACGGCGCATAGGGAAATATGCGCAACCCTGATTTTAAGGAGAAAAGGAAATGAGCCGCACTGATGTATATGAAACCGTAACCAATGCAATTGCCGAAGCTACTCTGAAAGGTTTTTCGGGCGAGACTTTCGAGATGCCTTGGCATGGAATGTCAGAAATCCCACAAAACGCCAGCACCCAGAAAAGATATAGAGGAATTAATGTTCCCTTACTCTGGATAACCCAGCTTGACCGAGGATTTAAATCGGGTGTTTGGGCAACTTATAAGCAATGGGCAGAACTTGGAGCGCAAGTCCGTAAAGGAGAAAAATCAACCCAGATTATTTTCTGGAAGCAATTTGAAACTGAGCAAAATGAAGAGAGCGAAGAAGATAATAAGACTCGCATGTTTGTCCGTCATTCTGCTGTTTTCAATGCCGATCAAGTGGACGGTTTTTCTACACTGGAGACAAAAAAGCCCGCAGAAATTGAGCAAATCGAGAATTGCACAAATTTTCTGGATGCGACAGGTGCAATCGTGGAACACGCTGACGCCAGAGCCTATTACGATCTTATCAGTGACAAAATCCATATGCCTCAAAAATCCCTATTTCGTGCAACAAAGCACAGCACAGCAACCGAAAATTATTATTCAACTTTGCTGCATGAATTGACCCATTGGAGCGGAGCCGCGAAACGCCTTGACCGCTTCAATATGCAAAAATGTGAAGACAGGAAGGAATATGCTTTTGAAGAGTTGGTTGCAGAACTAGGTGCGGCTATGCTTTGCGCCTCCCTCGGTGTGACCTCACCCCCTCGCCCAGACCATGCCCAATATATCGGCAGTTGGTTAAAAGCACTTGGCAACGATAAGAAGTTTGTTTTTGCAGCTGCTTCCTCTGCACAGAAGGCCGTGGATTACCTTTATAGTCTTCAGCCTTCAGCTGCCCCAGAAATGGCGGTGGCGGCATAAAGCCGCCCCCCCCTCCTCTCAAAGAAGGAGAGCAGAATAATTACTTATATAGCATCCGCTATCAGCGAGATAATCGCGTTTATTTGCTTAGAAAGGTATTGCAGTTATGTTGCAGCAAGCTTATTGAATTGTTGTCCATGTTTGAGTGTAGATAACTGCAATACATTATGTTGCAATTGTTATTTATGCCAATGTTTCTGCGGGTTATATAAAGCTGTTAGTTGCCGCTTTCTTTCCACCTTACTCGATTTGATTAATCTGGATTCTAAATATTTTGAAAAAATTGCGAATCTGTTTAAGATGATTTTATTAAATCATGTTTAAACAAAAGATGTTGCAATTATATTGCAACTATCTTTCTGCAATCCAGAATAAAGATTCTATGTTGCTTATGGATTGCGGCAATCTTTAATGTATCTTTCTGCAATCTTTATTCTGGATTGCGTATTGAAAACAGCTTTAAAATGGATTACTCTTAGCAACAGGTTATCAATACCGATTCTTTCTTTTGTCTACTTTTACTTTTGCCCAAAAAGGATTTCGCCATGGCCGCATATACACCTGTCATCGCTTTTGTTTCTCCCAAAGGTGGAGTAGGGAAGACCACAGCATCCCTAACCCTCGCAAGCGAACTGGTTTATCAGTTTGATGAAACAATAACTGTTATAGATGCTGACCCCAACTATCCCTTTAAAAGGTTGATGAATCTCGGGAGACTGCCCCAAAAGCTCAATATTGTTCTCGATCAATCCGAAGAAACCATTCTTGATAATATAGAAAAGGCGCGCCAAAATTCTCGGGTTGTCATTATCGATCTTGAAGGCACGAAGAACATGAGGGTGACCTATGCAGTCAGTAAGGCTGATTTGGTCGTGATTCCCGTTCAAGGGTCTATCCTGGATGCAAACGAGGCAGCTGAGGCAATCAAGCTGATTAAACGCACTGAGAAGGGCTTTAATCGCAAAATTGATTACGCCATCCTATTTACGCGGATGCCAGCTGCCCTTGTTTCCCGTAATTTTGTTGATATTGCTCGCCAGTTCTCCGATGCCCTTATTCCGGTGCTTGGTGCAAATCTGGTCGAGCGTGAAGCCTTTAAGACTATGTTCTCCACAGGCTACGCTCTGCACGATCTGACGGATAGTCAGGTGTCCGGGCTATCCAAGGCTAAGCAAGATTCTTATGCCCTAGCTGAGGCTGTTGTTGACCGTATTAATGAAAATCGTAAAAAACTTATGCAAGCGGCATAAAGGGGATAGTAATGCAAAATATAAAAAGTAGTGAGCCACGCGCAAGACTTAGCTTTGATTTGGATGAGGATGACTTCTCTCCTCCATCTGTTGAGCCTTCTAAAGAAGTGGTTGAACAAAAAGTTCAGGAAATTAGCAAAAAGTCTGGCTTTACGGCTACTGTAGCACCCAAAGAGGTGCAAGCTCCTATCGTTGTGCCCCCAGTTTCAGTCCTGCAAACTCCTGCTGATTTTAAAAAAATTCGCCGGAGAGCTAAGACCGGAAGAACATATCCCTTTAATACCAAGCTCAAAGAAGAGACTTACGAAGCAATCTGTATGCTTGCGGATTCCCTTACAGAGAAAGAGGGGAGGCCGGTCAGTTTAGCCGAGGTTATTGAGCGGTCAATCGAGCTTCTCAAGAAAAAGCAATAATTGAAAGGTGAGGGCGTTCCCGACCTACGGTCGGTCAGGCTCTACTCGCTAAGGCTGCGCTTTGCACAGCCTAACCTCACCGAACCCCCTGCGGGGTTTCGTCCCATTCGGGTAACGATCCTTAACGCAAGAGCTTAGAAGTCTTGATTTGGGTAATCTAAAATCCCCCTTTCGTCAAGCGGCTATCTTTCTTCTAACCCATTGAATTAACAGGTAATTTTGTTTCACGTGAAACATTATGTAACTATCCTCACAAATGGACTTTATCAATTTTCTACCTTTGATAAGATATAAAAATCACAGGGGAAATATCATGAGAAAGTTACTGCTATTCAGTTTTTGTGCCGTGCTTGCCGGATGCGCGTCAACAGACATGACCGGGTTTGTTGATCCTCAATATACAAACTATCACGCATCCCATATCGTTGTTCG
>MEMI01000041.1:6624-7812 GCA_001767915.1 Alphaproteobacteria bacterium RIFCSPHIGHO2_02_FULL_46_13
ATTCTCTATCAAAAGAAACAGCTCTTTTAAGAAAAGTTGGAGCTGACAGTCTCCTTACGGTGGAAATTACAGGTAAAGACACTACAGAGACCTATATACCTCCAACTTTCCATCCTGGGCAGACGACAACGCAGATTAACCAGATCGGCAATACTGCCTATGCCACCACTCACACAACACCTGGGTACACAACGGGAGGCTATGCCGTATCGAGTTCAGTCCTGAATACTCTCTCAACCCTTGTCGATTTAAAAAATGGCCGCGAGATATGGAGAGGGGAGGGCAGTTCATCAGGAGATGAAATTTCTTCACTCAATTTGCTCTTAAGTGCCGGAGAAGCGGCGATTGAAGATTTAGCCGAGAAGGCTATTCTTCCAAAAACCAAATAGGTCCCTGAGATAGGTAAAAAACCGCCTGTTTCTTCTTCCTTGATTATCTCTTTATATAATACTATAATATCAGATATATATATTAATTAAGGAATAGTAATATTATAATGTTACTTATAACGGCACCCAAAGCACAAAAGATACTCGCGGAGCATATTCGGTCAAGACGCTTGGGCATGAACCTTACTCAAGCGGGATTGGCCGAACGCTCCGGTGTGGCTTTGCCCACGCTCCGCAAGTTTGAGCAGCAAGGGACGCTTTCTTTGGAGTCCTTTCTAAAAATACTCGTGGTGGTCGGAGGACTTGATGAGACGATAAAGGCCGTCCAACCAGACCCCATGAAATTTGCATCAATTGATGACGTGCTGGCCGCCGATAACTCTGCCACAAGACGCAAGAGAGGGCGCAGCAAATGAAAAATTATATATCCACACCGGAAATCAAAATTGGTCTGGACTTCGGAACGGGTGTTATGCCTGTGGGGCGTCTAGCCTCCCGCGACTATAAAATTTATTTTGAATATGATGCGTCTTTCCTGAAACGTGGCCTTGAAATTTCCCTGCTCCGTCTGCCACTGGAACCTGGCCTGTCTTCATTTGATTATAGCCTCTTCGAAGGACTGCCCGGGGTCTTTAATGACAGTCTCCCAGATGGATGGGGAAGGTTGCTATTTGACCGCTACGCCAGATCTCGGGGTATCTTGCCATCTGATGTCTCTCCTTTGGAGCGTTTGGCACATGTGGGAGCTTATGGCATGGGAGCTCTCGTTTATGAGCCTGACCATAGTTTGGGTGAGGAG
>MEMI01000041.1:7862-12165 GCA_001767915.1 Alphaproteobacteria bacterium RIFCSPHIGHO2_02_FULL_46_13
ATCTGAACGGGTCATCGGCTGGCGCGCGCCCAAAAGCTCTTATCGGAGTGGATAAGCTCAGACAAAATATATCTCATGGCGTGCGTAGTCTACCCGAAGGATATGAACCATGGCTCGTTAAATTTGCCAATTCACATGATGGGGCAGATGCAGGCGCCATAGAATATGTTTATGCTCAGATGGCTAAAGAAGCTGGTATACAGGTGCCGGATGTCCACTTGTTTCCTGCTCGTCATGGCGCAGGTTATTTTGCCATCAAGCGCTTTGACAGAGATGGTCAAAAGCGTTTTCACATGCACACCGCTTGCGGATTGCTGCACTCTGATTTCCGAACACCCTCATTGGACTATGAAGATTTGTTGGCTCTCACCAGTATATTAACCCGTGATGTGCGGGAAGTTGAAAAGATGTTCCGCTTGGCTGTCTTTAATGTGATGGCACATAATCGCGACGATCATGCGAAAAATTTTAGCTACCTTATGAATGAAGAGGGACAGTGGAAGTTATCACCAGCCTATGATCTCACATTCTCATCTGGTCCCCGTATGGAGCAAAGTACAACCGTCATAGGGGAGGGGAAAAACCCTAGTGTCGAGCATCTGAAAAAATTAGGAGAAGAGACCAGTTTATCCGAAACCCAGATTGTCGATATTATCGAGCAAACAAAAGCAGCGCTCGCCGGATGGACAGAGAAAGCAAAAGAGTACGGTGTCAGTAAAGCGAATATTGATTTAATCGGTAAGAAGCTGTCGGAACGCAATTAGTGTTTCCATCATGTTGAATGAATGTGAAGCCAAAGTAGCAGCCTTTTCAAGGCTGCTTTTTTATTTGTTGTTCCTAAGGGCCTTCAGCCCTCGCGCGGTCAAGGGTAAAGGCGCTCCGCTTCCAGTTGTTTTGAAAATTTTCCCCTGGGGCTAACGCCCCATTCCTCGCGATCGCTTGCGCTCCAAAATTTTGCAAAAAACTGCCCTTAAGACCTTGCTACCCCAGACCCTCGGCGGGAGCCAAGGGTTGCATACGCAACCCGTACAACAAGGAAAGGGAAGTAAAATGAACACCGAACAAAATAATGACATTCGGACACTCGCAAACGCATTGAGGCAAAAAAGAGAAGTCAAAGGCTTTGAAGTCCGTTTTCAGGAAATCAGAACCTATCGAGTTTTTGTGGAAGCGAGCAATGCAGATGAGGCCGATTTTATGGCCATCCGTGAACTGCAAGCCAATCCAGAATTGCCACCCATACGAACCGAGCATGATTTTTTCACAATCTGCCCCCTCAAAACAGCCCATTAAGGAGACATCACTATGAACTATCAAACCACCATCCAAAAAAACCAAGACGGCTGGAACGCAAAGAGCGAAGCCATATTAGGAGAAACAACAGAAGGAACAAGAATGTTAAGTCTACGGACTTCTAAAACACGGGGAGGGCTGGCAAGTACGGCGAGCGCTTTTATCCGTTCAACGAAAACTGGTTATAGTGTCGATACGACTGTCATTTTTGAGGATTTCTTTAAATCCAATATTGCGCCGACACCATGTAGCCGCATTACAGAGAAAGCCATTGAATTGGCTCACCAAGCGGCCTTGGTTCACATGGAAAGCCTGATTGCTACTGCAAAGGTTTTCTACAATCAAACAACAGCAACAGTGTAGGAGGTGCATCATGGATAAGAATGAAATGACCCCTGAAGCAAAAGCCGCTTATATTCAAGGTGAACTTAGAAATTATTGTGGAACGGAAACATGGTTTCGCCACCAACTTTTCCGTAAATATCTTTACACGGAAGGAGTCCAATTTCTGGCAGAGGAAGCAGGGGCTTATTGGCTACTTGAGAAAATTCTCAGCAACCAGATTTTACCTGAACTCAAAGACGAAGGTTTCCAGCTTTGGAAACTGACCGTTGATGAAGACAAAAAAGCGACCCTGACCTGTGATAATGGAAATGGAGAGGTTATCTATACGGAGACAATCGACTACACCGATTTTCCTTTACAGAAAATTACCTTCTATTTTACCGACGGCGTTTTGCTGCTCCCTTCAGAATATTAGGGGGCAGTCATGTATCAAAAACACGATTTCGGCAAGTACAAGTCAGATATTAACCTAAGCCACTATGCGGCCTCTCTGGGGTATGAACTCGACCCCAGAAAGACGACCCGCAGTTCTTTAGTCATGAAACACCCGAACGGGGATAAGGTCATTATTTCGAAGCGGGGGATTAACTATGTTTATTTCTCCGTGTCCGATGATAAAGACAACGGAACAATCGTGGACTTTATCAGAAAGCGTACCGATAAAACTTTCCCTGAAATAGGGCAAGAACTCCAAAAATGGGTGAGGGGAGGGGGTAATATAAGCGCAAACATCTCACTTGCCCCCGCTATTCAGAGCCGAGAATACAATCCAGAACGAATTAAGGCTCTTTTTACCCGTATGATACCCCTTAAATGGGACAAATACCTCGAAAACACCCGTAAAATCCCCTCATTTACCCTCAAAAACCCCCTCTTTGCAGGGCGCATATATCGCGACACCTACGGAAATGTAGTGTTTCCCCACTATGACCATACGGGGGTATGTGGGCTTGAACTCAAAAACGCCGATAAAGGAGTTTTTGTGAGAGGAAGTGCCAAGGGTCTATGGACAAGCGCCATCAATCTAAATGCTCAAACTTTGGTTATCACGGAAAGCCCGATTGATGGATTGAGTTACTTTACCTTGTTTCCAGAACTTCAAAAATCGGGAGTTGTTGTTGCATCGGTGAGTGGAGGATTAAGACCCCATCAGGTGCAACTTATCATCGACCTGATTAAAAAATTGCCCCAACTTCAAAAAATTATTCTTGCCGTTGACCGAGACCCAGGGGGAGAAAAAATCCAAAAAACCATCCGTGACGGCGTTAAAAATGCGGGCGTGTTTTCTGGTGATATGTTAACCCATGTTCCTGAAAAAATCGGTGATGATTGGAATGAAGTTTTGAAAAATAGGGAGCAAAAATAAGCTCCCAAAAATGGATTCCAGAAGTCAAAAAATGACCCTTATTTTACCCCTCAAAATTGACATCAGGTGAGGGCAAAATTCAAAACGTCGATTTATTTTCTGGAAAATACATGAAATGAAAAATCTTTTAAATGGTCGGAAAAATTCCGGCCTTTTTTGTGTCTGCGCTTTCCCGCATAAAAACACTATGAAAATAAACCATCGTTTCAGAAATTAGTGCTGTGATGGGGATCTAATCAGAGGGCAGGTGGTCAAATTTCCTCCTAAGACAACAGACGGGCTATCCATGAAGACGGTTACAATTTCAGAAAGGTATTCCCAAAATGGGAGCGAGTGACAGGGTGAATGTTCGATCTGAGAAAACAGGTGGGGGCGGAGCGGTAAGGAGAAAATGGAGGGCAGAGAGATTTTAGAAGGTAATACAAGATAAAAGATATAAATTATTATGTTGTATATGTTATTGTTATTATTATATTTACTACACTTTATTATTTGTATAAATAAGTTGAATTAATTTATGAGTTATGATAGGGTTTTGAAGGTGAATTAAGCTGTTTTCGGGATGTTTTGAGACTTGGGTTTGATGCTGGGAACGGGAAATTTAGGGGCAAATTTGACCTTCATTTCTTAGAGTGGTGTGTGAAAACACGAAAGAATTGAGGGGTGATTTTGCCCTCTGTAGAGAGAGTTAAATGTTACTGGATGATGTCAGTTCTGGATTGTGGGAAGAGGATGATGGCTTGTTGGCACCATCTAATTTGCCGCGTCCACTGATCGTCACGAACGAGAGTCCGCGTAAATCCGTCTTCAAAAAATTGCGTCGTCATGCCGGAGCTGAGGTTAAAAATCGGGGTGCGGGAACGCGCCTTAAAATGCGTGATGGTATCCTCCGTGGGAATTCTTTTGCAGGAAGTTTCTCTGGCCAGAGAGTTGTGGTGAAGATCAATCCTGTCCAAAACCGGACAAAAGGTGTTGGGGTTGGAGCGGGGAGTGGTGCTAAAAATCTCTACCAGCATGTACGGTATATTTCTCGTTCGGGGGCGGGGAAAGAAGAGACGCAAGCCGTGCTTTTTGATCGTGAAAACGATGGCGTAGATGGTCTAGCATTTTATGGATTATGCAAAGATGACCGTCATCACTTCCGTATGATTATCTCTCCTGAGAACGGACATCAGATTGATGATTTTCATGGGTATGTGAGAGGGGTGATGGGACGGATGGAATCCGACCTTGGTACAACTCTTAATTGGATCGGTGCGGTTCACTATGACACTGATGATGTTCATGCCCATGTGATTA
>MEMI01000042.1 GCA_001767915.1 Alphaproteobacteria bacterium RIFCSPHIGHO2_02_FULL_46_13
AACAGGCGCACCGCCCAATAATTTCAAATTCTGGCGGTCACCTTTACCAATAAGGCCGCGACCGAGATGAAAGAGCGAATTTCGAAATTATTGGGCGGTGCGCCTGTTGAAGGGTGGGCGTTGGGGACATTCCATGCCTTGGCTGCGCGGATGTTACGCCGTCATGCGGAATTGGTCGGCCTCACGTCATCCTTTACCATTCTGGATCAGGATGATGCGTTGCGACTTGTGAAACAAATTTGCGAGACTAAAAATTTAGACCCCAAGAAAAATCCACCTAAAATGGCGATGGCGATGATTGATCGCTGGAAGGATAAAGCGCTTTCCCCCACCGATATTAACCAACGCGAAGCGGGCGATGTGATGGGTGGGCAGATGCTTGCCATTTATACCGAATATCAGGCGCGGCTGAAGGCACTCAATGCTTGTGATTTCGGGGATTTATTGCTGCAATGTATTCTGATTTTGCGCAACCCTGCTAACGCACAAATTCTTGCGGATTATCATCGTCGTTTCAAATATATCATGGTTGATGAATACCAAGACACCAACGTTGCGCAATATATGTGGTTGCGTCTGTTGGCACAGGGCACGGGGAATATTTGTTGCGTGGGTGATGATGACCAATCGATTTACGGTTGGCGCGGGGCAGAGGTCGGCAATATTTTAAAATTCGAACGTGATTTTGTGGGCGCGAAAGTGATCCGTCTGGAGCAGAATTACAGGTCAACCGGACATATCCTTGGTGCGGCGTCTGGGGTGATCGCCAATAACCAAGACCGCCTTGGAAAAACATTATGGTCTGATGATGAACCGGGGGAAAAAGTCCGTGTTCAGGGCCTGTGGGACGGGGATGCCGAAGCGCGTTATATTGCGGAAGAAATTGAAACACTGCAAAAACATCGTGGCGAGAAATTACGCAATATGGCGGTGCTGGTGCGTGCGGGATTCCAGATGCGCGAGTTCGAGGAACGCTTTATCCAAATGGCCATTCCTTACCGTGTGTTTGGTGGGCCGCGATTTTATGAACGGGCAGAAGTCCGTGACGCGCTGGCCTATTTCCGCGTGGTCGTACAACCCGCAGATGATCTGGCGTTTGAGCGGATTATCAACACCCCGAAACGCGGGATTGGTGATACGACTGTTCAAAATTTATATGCGGAATCACGCGTTAGGAATACACCGTTGACCACCACGGCGGAACAGATGGTGGCGGCTGGATTGCTGAAAGCTCGTGTTGGCACAACCATCGGATCACTGATGAAAGATTTTGATCGGTGGAGATCGCTTTTGACCACCATGAATCATGGTGAGCTTGCGGCGTTGATATTGGATGAATCCGGCTATCTTGCGATGTGGCAGGCCGATAAGTCGCCCGAGGCGCAAGGCCGTGTCGAGAACTTGAAAGAGTTGATTGCGGGGATGGAAGAATTTGAATCTTTGCCTGCATTTTTAGAACATGTTTCTCTCGTGATGGAAACGCAAACGGCGGGGACGGAAAATGATGATTACGTCTCGCTGATGACTCTGCATGGTGCCAAAGGGTTGGAATTTAATTGTGTGTTTCTCCCTGGATGGGAAGAGGGGTTATTCCCGTCGCAGAAATCCATGGATGAAAGCGGTTTAAAAGGGTTGGAAGAAGAGCGTCGTCTGGCTTATGTGGGCATTACCCGCGCTCGAAAACGCGCTTATATCTCGTTCGTTGCCAATCGTCGTATGTACGGTAATTGGATTAATGCGTTACCATCCCGCTTTGTTGAAGAATTGCCCGAAGACCATATCGAGTCTGGTCAGGAAACAGGGATGCACAGTTCAGGCCGTTCCAAACATTGGGATAGTTCAGGTTTTACGTCACAATATGAGGATAGAAAGCCAAAGGTTGATTTGCCGTTATCGGGCATGACAACATCGAACTTTACCAAACCATCAACCACGGGGATTGCCATGGGGGATGTGGTTACCCACCCGACATTTGGGCAGGGGCGTGTTATTCATGTTGCGGGATCGAAGTTGGATATACGGTTTAAGGACGGATCAACCAAACGGTTGTTGGATAGTTTTGTGCAGAAGGTTTAAAACTAAAAACCTCTCCCGTTCAGGAGAGGTTTTTGTCTGTAGAAAGATTTAAAACTTAGCATGCAATTGAATGCCGAATGAACGCCCTGGTTCATTGATTTGAACTGATGTCGGGTCAAAGATATTGCTTCGGTTTAAATGTTGGGCATAGTTTTTGTCGAAGAGGTTGCTGACACCCAGACGGATTTCAACGGGATGGACATTGACCTTGCCATAGACATCAACCGTGCCGTATCCGCCAGTTTTTCTGACATCGCGCCTTGATGTTTGATCGTCAATTCTGTCCTGACGGGTTGCAAAATTAAGACGGCTTCCGAACATCCAGTCTGACTCTTTATACTCAAGGCCAAGTTTGCCTGAAAACGGCGGAATTTGTGCCAAGGCATCATGGTCGGTATCATTGTTGCCATAGGTCAATGCCGCCCCGCCCAGAACTGTCCAGCGTGGGTGAAATTCATATTTCCCCTCGGCTTCCAGACCCATCAGATGAGCATCAATATTGCGATAGATGGTTGACCCGTCACTGACCAGAATACCGCTTTGCCCCTTGGCTGTATCCTGCATGATATAGTCGGTCACATAGTCGATATAGCTTGAGAGGGTTCCTGTCCATTGACTGTCTTGGTGACTGATGCCCATATCCAACTGGTGGTGCTTCTCAGGCGCGATGTCAGGGTTGCCGACACGTTGCATCGAGGCCGTCATGCTGTTGGATGCCAAATATCTCTCTGTTGCATCCGCTGTTCTGACCGAACGGCTTAACCCTGCAAAGAAAGTGGTGTTTGCGGCGAGGTCATGTTCCAGACGGAGCAATCCGCCCAGATTATGCTCGCTCACGTCATCTGCGGTTTTGCCGTAGTGGGCGAGGTAGAGCGAGTTGGGGCTGGCTGAACCATAGACTGTATTTGCGCCATCTGATTCTGCTGTCACATAATCATAACGCCCACCGAGTTTCAGGCGGGTTGTGGGGGATAGTGATGGCGTGGCTTCGGCAAAGAAACCTGTCTGCCTGATATGGGTATCCGGCCAGAGGCGGGAGGCCAAAGTTGTGGCAGTGCTTTGCATAGCCATTCCTGTATAGCTCCACGCATCGCGGGCATTGTTCTGGAGGTCAAGGCCGATGGATAGGGGGATATTATTGGTGATCAATTCCCCGACTATTGATCCGCCGAATGTGTCGGATTCGGACGGGGTACGCATTTTCATGCCTGTACTTGACCGCAAAGAATAATTATCCATCACATGATCAACGGCGGAGTTATAGGCCTTCACCGAGAAGGATTTTAACACATCGCCATGGACGTTATGTTGCAGTGATAATCGGTGCGTGAGGGCAGAGCCTTCTGGGGCATCCATCATTCCCGAATATAAGACATCATCGGTGCGGTTCAGTTCAACCCCTGCCTTGATGGTGGTATCGGCAGTGGGTGTCCAGACAGGCATCAGGGCGTAATTTTCTGACGAGAACGCACTGCGGACTTGATTGCCGTTTCCGTCTTGGTAATTATTACCCGTTGAGAGTGACCAGATGGCGCGCATCTGCGCCACCGAATTCCCTGCCGCAACATCGGTTGTTGCGCCGCGGATTTGTCCGTTGGATTCGTAATGACCGTTTACATTGCCTTGGAGGGAAATATCACCTGAAGTAAAGGATGCCGGATTGCGGTCAAACAGGACTGTGCCACCTGTTCCGCCTGCGCCATAACGGACGCTTTGATAGCCTTTTAGAACCGTAATGCTGTCAAAGCTTTCGGGATCGGCGAATGAGGATGGCGGGTCCATACGGGACGGGCATCCGCCGTGGATCATGGCGCCATCATTGATGATATTCAACTGGGTCTGTTGTTGTCCACGGATGACAGGGTCAGTGCCATGACCGCCCAGACGACCACTTGATACACCCACCACACCGTTCAGGTAAGAGCCGCCATCGGTAAAGGATTGTGCAGCATCTCTGTCTTCCGGAAGGAAGAAGGAAAGACCAGGAGTGGGGTTGGGTTTGGCGGTTACCGTTGGTGCCGGAATGACCACACGGACAGGGGTTTGCGTTTGCGCATGTGCGACGGTTATGGTGAGCATAGTTGTTCCAGCCAACAGGCCAGCATAAAAAGTACGGGACATTATAAATCTCCTAAAAAATATTTTTGAAAGTTTGAATATTATTTTTAGGAGATTTGAGGTGGTGCGCGGCTTTGATGATGTCCGTCTAATGAGGTGGGCAGGATATTCTGTGCCACTATCACGGTCATTGCTTTTGAAATCATCAGTGGCGCAGGAACGAGATCGTCGCCCGCGTGATGATTATCTAACAAAGCTGCCGAGAAAGGTGCGAACGGACATGGATCGGTTTGAGTATGCTGTTGATCTTCTTCAATCGGTTGGTTGTTGTCATCGACGGCAATGGTTGTCAGGCTGTTGCCCGAACAAATCGCCAATAAATGCTGACCCGACATATCAGGCATAAATCCCGTCGGCAAAAGGGTACGGATAAAAAATATCGTGACCAGTAACCACAGGAAAGGGGTAAATGCCTTTTGCATAGTTTTGGACATTATATTTGCTGATCCCCCCTGTCAATCTGTGTTGAAAGGGATCGCATTAATCTATCATCAACCCTTCATCGGTAATGTAGGAGGTTATGATCGAGCAATCTTACGCCATAAACCGCAGGAATTTTATCGACGCTGCCACACGGGCGGGGGCGCGGGTCGAGCATATTCCTTATAAACGTAGCGTTTTAAGTGATGTGGAATTGGTCACCGATATTGCTTTGTTGGGGCCCGATGATGCTACGCAAGTGGTGATTGTGGCATCAGGCCTTCACGGGGTTGAGCTTCCTGCCGGATCTTTGTTGCAACAAATCTGGTTATCCGAACTTCAAAAATCTTTGCCGCAAATACAGAATACAAAATTTGTATTTGTGCATGCCTTGAACCCCCACGGGGCGGCATTCGGGATGCGCACCGATTGGGATATTAACGGGCAGGGGAATATTGATCCCGCGCGTAATTTTATTGATTTTTCAAAGGCCACCAATACGGCAAATTTTGATATTGCTGCGGCACTCCATGGTGCAGATTTATCATGCGTCAGTGCCATTAAAATGTGGGCAAAACTTTTATATTCTGCGTTTGTGGAACAAGGACAAAAGGCCTTTAAGCAAGGGTTTGTGCGCGGGCAATATACTGATCCTGATATCCCTTATTTCGGGGGTAGGGCATCTTCTCTCTCTCGCCTCACATGGGATGAAGTGATTTCCAAATATGTGCGCGGCCAAGGCAATAAATCTCATGTTCAAAAAATCTGGCATCTTGATTGTCATACGGGTGATGGGCCGTTCGGGTTGCTGCAACTGTATATCAATGATCTGCAAGGCAATCATGTTTACACTGATGCTTGCCGATTAATGGACGCCGACCGCATCCAAATGACGCAGCAATATTTTGCCAATATTGCGGGCGATATTGTCGATTATTGGCCACAGTGCAATATCGGCGCGGCAGAGGTCACGCCCATGACATTGGAATTCGGAACATCGTCAGCCAAGATTGAAGGCATTGATGTTTTGAATGCCATCCTGACCCGCACCATTTTGCAAAATAAATATGGTGACAATCACCCGAAAGCCTCAACAATCATCCAGCGCATGCGCGATGCTTTTTCCCCGCGGAGTTCAGAGTGGGAGAAAGCTGTTCGGTTGCAGTCAGAAATGATTTGGGATCGCTTTAGGCAAATATTGACAGTTGGTGAGTAAGAGCGTAGGTTTTTGCTCTATGAAAAATAACTGTGGGGCATAAACATGCAAGAAGCGAGAGAAACATCAGAAAATAATCCGATGGGCGGACGTCAATCGATCGGGCGGGATACCGTGTTATGTTTCTCCCTTGCCGAGAAGCCCGGTACTTTTGGATCTCGGTTTCATAATTCTTTGGGAGTGATGCTGGGGCTTGATTTGGTCTATATGGCGCGGACAACCAAAGATTTATCGGGGGCAGTTGGGGGAATAAAAGCATTCGGTATTCGGGGATGTTCTATTTCTATGCCTTTTAAAGAAGCCGTCATTCCTATGTTGGATAGCCTTGATGGTACAGCCGGTGCGATTGATTCAGTGAATACGATTGTAAATACCGATGGGGTGCTGGTCGGGTATAATACGGATTATAAAGCTGTTTATGATCTTTTAAAAGAGAGTGGTGTTGATACATCGCTAGCCTTTCTTATTAGCGGGTCAGGCGGCATGGCCAAGGCAGTTGCTGCGGCATTCAGAGATGCCGGATTTGCAAACGGAACAATTCTGGCGCGGAATGAAGAGAAAGGGCAGGCGTTGGCGGGCTTATACGGTTTTAAATACTTGCAAACCCTTCCTCCGGAAGGAAGTTCACCGATATTGGTAAATGCTACTCCGCTCGGCATGAAGGGTAAATATCCTGATATCCTCTCTTTTCCTGATAAATGGGTCAGATCATCGAAACTGGTTTTTGATGTTGTTGCGAGCCCGCTTGAAACACCGTTACTGAAATTAGCGCGGGACTTGGGTATAGCAACAATTGATGGTGGACAGGTTGCTGTGATACAGGCACTTGAACAATTTAAACTCTATACAGGGTGTGAGCCAACACCAGATCAAGTTGCACAAGCGGCGAGTTTTGCTCGTAATATTTGATTTTCATATTTTTGTATGTATGTTTGGTTACACGAAATTTGAGCTAACGAGGTTGTAAATGATAAATCGACTTTCAGTAAATAAACTAACATTGGTTACGGATAATAAAAACCTTGCCCGTCAACGAGAGCATGAACAAGCCCAATTCTTTGCGTTGGTAGCGAATGATCTGGGTGGCTACGATAAAATGTGGAGGGCTATGGTTGATTTAGCAGAAAGCGCTTTATCGAAGTCGTTTTTAGATGCTCGTGAGAATGTTTGTAATAAAGTTCTTCTGAAAACTGCTGATTTTATCGATGATGCTACGCCCCAATCATTAGCAAAAGATTATATTTCCCGTAAGCCCGATATCAGAATTCCTTATTCACAAGATGCGACTTTTTATCGTGATATCAAGCAAGAAATGCTCCAAGAGTTCAGAAAATCCTGCTTTTGGCATATTTTGACGGGAGGGAATGATGAAGATGCCGAAAATATGGTTGTTCGATATCTTGGAACACCTTTTACCTTTAAACCTAAAAGAGAGCTGGCTTAGAAACTGGTGGAAATTATTTTTCCTAATATGTTTAAAAAATAGTTAGTAAAAACCTCATTTTTTACTAGACAACCCTCGTCTAGTTCGTTAGAACACAACTCTCCCGACAGGAAAACGTGTTTTTCTGTCTGGTTTTTATGTTGCGGACCCAAGGAAAATATAGAGATTTTATTCGAGAATTGTCATCTAGTGTACTTCAGGCAATCCGCGCGTCTGACCCACTTTTTGACGGGATGAATAAAACAGATTTTTCCGACAAGATTTTAACACTCCCATGGCGTGATAATGCGTCTGGGTTTTTTGATAGGGCCAGAAATGAAAAAGACCGCTACTGCTAAAAAAGCATCCCCCGTCCTCTCCCCCGCTGCCATCGTCAACACTTTTACCGGACGCAAACGTATTCGCCGTTCATTTGGTAAAATTCGTGAAGTCGCCGCGATGCCGAACCTGATTGAGGTTCAAAAAGATTCCTACGAACAATTCCTGCAAATGCATGTTCCGGCTGAAGACCGCAAAATGCAAGGTTTGCAAGAGGTTCTTTCCTCTGTATTCCCGATTAAAGATTTCGCGGACAAAGCCGAAATCGACTTCGTGAAATACGAACTGGAACAACCGAAATATGATACGGATGAATGTTACGCACGCGGTATGACTTTTGCTGCGCCTCTTCGCGTGACACTTCGTCTCTCCGTCTTTGATGTGGATGAAGAAACTGGTCTTCGCTCAATCCGCGATATTAAAGAACAAGATGTTTACATGGTGGACATGCCGCTCATGACCCGTAACGGTACATTTATCGTCAACGGTACTGAACGCGTGATCGTGTCCCAAATGCACCGTTCCCCTGGTGTGTTCTTTGACCATGATGGTGGTAAAACTCACGTCTCTGGCAAATACCTCTTTGCTGCGCGTATTATTCCATACCGTGGTTCATGGCTCGATTTCGAATTTGATGCGAAAGATATTTTGAACGTTCGTATCGACCGTCGTCGTAAATTGCCTGTGACCACATTCCTTCGCGCTCTCTATGGCGCTGAAACAGAGGCTTATATCCTCGAGTGCCAGAAAAAAGACAAAGCGATTGATCCATTGCTCGTTCAAGGGATGAGCAATGAAGAAATCCTTGGTACATTCTATAAATCAGTGATTTACACTCACGACAAAAAAGGTTGGAAAACACCGTTTGATGCAGCACGTTTCCGCGGCATTAAAATGATCCATGATTTGGTTGATGCTAAATCTGGTAAAGTTGTTGCTGAAGCTGGTACAAAAATCACTCCACGTCTCTCCAAAAAATTGATTGAAGACGGTCTGGTTGACATTCTTGTTCAACAGGAAGAGTTGATCGGTTCTTACATCGCGTCTGACGTGATGGACATGAATTCCGGTTTGGTCTTGTTCGAAGCCGGACATGAATTGTCCGAAGACGATATCAAAAAATTGGTGGATGTTGGCGTTACTGAAATGCCATTGCTCGGTATCGATCACTTGAACATCGGCCCTTATGTTCGCAACACATTGCTGGCTGACAAAGTGGATACCCGTGAAGAAGCATTGATCGACATTTACCGCGTGATGCGCCCAGGTGAGCCGCCGACAGTTGAATCTGCCGAAGGTCTCTTCCACTCACTCTTCTTTGATCCAGAGCGTTATGATCTGTCTGCTGTTGGTCGCGTGAAAATGAATGCACGTCTTGATTTGGGTGCGCCTGATTCACTTCGCGTTCTCACAAAAGAAGACATTCTCTCTATCCTCAAATATCTCCACGAACTGAAAGATGGTCGTGGTGAGGTGGATGACATTGACAACTTGGGCAACCGTCGTGTTCGCTCGGTTGGTGAGTTGATGGAAAACCAAGTTCGTTTGGGTCTGACCCGTATGGAACGTGCGATCCGTGAACGTATGTCATCTGTGGATATCGACAATTACATGCCACATGATTTGATCAACTCTAAACCAGCGCAAGCTGCTGTTCGTGAGTTCTTCGGGTCTTCACAATTGTCCCAGTTTATGGACCAAACCAACCCCTTGTCCGAGATTACGCACAAACGTCGTTTGTCAGCCTTGGGCCCAGGTGGGTTGACCCGTGAGCGCGCAGGTTTCGAAGTTCGTGACGTGCACCCAACTCACTATGGTCGTATCTGTCCTATTGAAACTCCTGAGGGGCCAAACATTGGTCTGATCAACTCGCTCTCTACTTTCGCGCGTGTCAACCAATACGGATTTATCGAGAGCCCATATCGTAAAGTTGTAGAGGGTAAAGTCACAGACGAAGTGATTTATATGTCTGCAATGGAAGAAGCGAAATACACCATTGCTCAGGCGAATACTCCGCTCTCTGCAACAGGTGGTTTTGAAGATGACTTGGTTTCCTGCCGTAAAGCGGGTGAGAACTTGATGTCCACTCCGGAACATATCGAATATATCGACGTTTCTCCGAAACAGATCGTGTCCGTTGCTGCGGCGCTCATTCCGTTCCTTGAGAACGACGACGCCAACCGCGCGTTGATGGGATCGAACATGCAACGTCAGGCCGTGCCATTGCTCCGTGCTGAGGCTCCACTAGTTGGAACCGGTATGGAATTGCCTGTGGCGCGCGATTCTGGTGCTGCGGTTGCTGCACGTCGTGCGGGTGTTGTTGTTGAAGTTGATGCGAACCGTATTGTTATTCGCGCAACCGAAGAACTTCGCCATGACGAGCCGATCGTTGACATCTATAAAATGATGAAATTCCAACGTTCAAACCAATCAACCTGCATCAACCAAAAACCTTTGGTTAAAGTGGGCGATGTGTTGAAAGCCGGAGACATTATTGCGGACGGTCCATCTACACAACTTGGTGAACTCGCTCTCGGACGTAACGTCCTCGTGGCCTTTATGCCTTGGAACGGTTACAACTTCGAAGACTCGATTTTGCTCTCTGAACGTATTGTTGCTGAAGACGTGTTCACATCCATCCACCTTGAGGAATTTGAGGTAATGGCGCGTGATACGAAACTCGGACCTGAGGAAATCACTCGTGATATTCCGAACGTCGGTGAGGAAGCCCTGAAACATCTTGATGAGAGCGGCGTTGTTCACATCGGTGCGGAAGTTGGTCCAGGTGATATTCTGGTCGGTAAAGTCACACCAAAAGGCGAAAGCCCGATGACACCGGAAGAAAAATTGCTGCGCGCAATTTTCGGTGAAAAAGCAGCGGACGTCAAAGACAGCTCCCTTCGTCTTCCACCAGGAACACAAGGCACAGTTGTTGAAGTTCGCGTGTTCAACCGTCGCGGTATTGATAAAGACTCCCGTGCGTTGTCGATTGAGCGTTACGAAATCGAACGTCTTGCAAAAGACCGTGATGACGAACGTAAAATTCTGGAAGACGGTTTCTATTCCCGTTTGAAAGAATTGCTGATGGGACAAACAGTGGCATCATCTCCGAAAGGCGTTGATCTCAAAAAAGGCACTGTTCTGACTGCTGCTGATCTTGAAGCAATTGAGAAACGTGGTCTGTGGAGACAAATCGGTATTGAAGATGAAGCTGTGATGGCTGAACTTGAAGCGATTGGTAAATCCATTGACGCGGCTGTTGATGACGTTAAAGCGCGTTTTGATGACAAAGTTGAAAAACTGCAACGTGGTGATGAATTGTCACCAGGTGTTATGAAGATGGTTAAAGTCTTCGTGGCGATCAAACGTAAAATCCAGCCAGGAGATAAAATGGCCGGACGTCACGGAAACAAAGGGGTTGTCTCACGCATTATGAAACGTGAAGATATGCCTTACCTCGAAGACGGTACACCTGTTGATGTCGTGTTGAACCCACTTGGTGTTCCATCACGTATGAACGTCGGTCAGATTCTTGAAACTCACTTGGGATGGGCAACTGCCACTCTCGGACGTCAAATTGGCGACCTGATTGACAGCTTCCACAATCCAAAACATCCGGCAGCGGGTGACATGGATAAGTTGAAAGCCAAGTTGAAAGACGTTTACGGTGACGGCGAATATCAAGATAAAGTGATGTTGCTCAATGACGATCAAATCGTTGAGATGTCAAACAACCTTCGTGGTGGTGTGCCAATGGCAACTCCGGTCTTCGACGGTGCTGACGAAGCGGATATTACAGCGTTGCTTGAAAAAGCAGGTCTGAATTCATCCGGTCAGGTAACATTGATCGACGGTCGTACAGGCGAGCCATTCCATCGTCAGGTAACAGTTGGATACAAATATGTACTCAAACTCCACCACTTGGTTGATGATAAGATCCACGCTCGCTCTATCGGACCATACTCTTTGGTTACGCAGCAACCACTCGGCGGTAAAGCCCAGTTCGGTGGTCAGCGTTTCGGAGAGATGGAGGTCTGGGCGCTTCAGGCTTACGGTGCGGCATATACTCTGCAAGAGTTGCTCACCATCAAGTCGGACGACGTGGCCGGACGTTCGAAAGTTTACGAAGCGATTGTTCGCGGCGAAGACAATTTCGAAATCGGTGTTCCAGAGTCCTTCAACGTGTTGACCAAAGAGTTGAAAGCTCTCTGCCTCAACGTCGAGATGAACCAGTCGGAAGAATAAATTTTTGGCGGTGGGTCGCGATTGACCCACCCTCAATTCAAACAACAGAATTCAACCCGTTTTACGGAGCTATATAATGAATGAACTGATGAACCTCTTTGGACAGCCAACCGGCCTACAAAACTTTGACTCGATCCGCATCTCGGTGGCATCACCAGAGCAAATCCTGTCATGGTCTTTTGGTGAAGTTAAAAAGCCAGAGACAATCAATTACCGTACCTTTAAGCCAGAGCGCGATGGTCTTTTCTGCGCACGTATATTTGGCCCAGTGAAAGATTACGAATGCTTGTGCGGTAAATATAAACGCATGAAATACAAAGGGATTATTTGTGAAAAATGTGGCGTTGAAGTTACATTGACCAAAGTCCGTCGTGAACGCATGGGTCATATTCAATTGGCATCCCCAGTTGCGCACATCTGGTTCCTCAAATCCCTTCCATCCCGTATCGGTTTGATGCTCGACATCACTCTGAAAGATCTTGAACGCGTCTTGTACTTTGAAAACTACATCGTGATTGATCCGGGTTTGACGTCCCTGAAACCATTCCAACTCCTTTCTGAAGAAGAGTTCATGAATGCTCAGGACGAGTTTGGCGATGATAATTTCCGTGCCGGTATCGGTGCGGAAGCGATGAAAGAAATTTTGTCCGCAATCAACCTTGAAACTGAAAAAGTCAAAACCGAAGAAGATTTGCGCGATTGTACGTCCGAGACAAAACGCAAAAAACTCGTTAAACGTCTAAAATTGATTGATGCTTTCTTGGCATCAGGAACACGTCCTGAATGGATGATTTTGGATGTTGTACCTGTTCTGCCGCCTGAACTGCGCCCATTGGTGCCGCTCGATGGTGGTCGTTTTGCGACATCTGACTTGAACGATCTTTACCGTCGTGTCATCAACCGTAACAACCGTTTGAAACGCCTGATGGAGCTTCGCGCCCCTGACATTATCGTGCGTAACGAAAAACGTATGTTGCAAGAAGCTGTTGATGCGTTGTTCGACAATGGTCGTCGTGGTCGTGTGATCACTGGTGCTAATAAACGTCCTTTGAAATCCCTCTCTGACATGCTCAAAGGGAAACAAGGTCGTTTCCGTCAGAACTTGCTCGGTAAACGTGTCGACTATTCCGGTCGTTCGGTTATCGTTGTTGGTCCTGAACTGAAATTGCACCAATGCGGTCTGCCAAAGAAAATGGCATTGGAACTCTTTAAACCATTCATCTATCACAAACTTGAACTCTATGGTCTTGCCACCACAGTTAAAGCTGCGAAGAAAATGGTTGAGCGCGAGCGCCCAGAAGTTTGGGATATCCTCGAGGAAGTTATCCGCGAACACCCAGTGATGCTGAACCGTGCGCCGACATTGCACAGACTTGGTATCCAAGCGTTCGAACCAACCTTGATTGAAGGTAAAGCGATCCAATTGCACCCGCTCGTTTGTACAGCATTTAACGCTGACTTCGACGGTGACCAAATGGCCGTTCACGTACCACTCTCCATCGAAGCACAGCTCGAAAACCGTGTTCTGATGATGTCCACAAACAACATTCTGTCCCCTGCGTCCGGTAAACCGATTATCGTTCCGTCTCAGGATATTGTTTTGGGTCTTTACTATCTCTCATTGGCACTCGATGGTCAGCCTGGTGAAGGCATGATCTTCCGTGACATGGGTGAGATTCATCATGCACTCAATGCGAAAGTGATTACTCTCCATTCAAAAATCAAGGCTCGTTACTCGACCGTTGATACGAATGGTGATCCGATCGTGAAGATCATTGATACGACTGCTGGACGTATGATGATGTCAGACTTGCTGCCACGGAATAAAAACGTGCCGGTATCTGTTCTGCACACTGTACTCACCAAAAAAGAAATCTCGAACCTGATCGACGTGGTTTATCGCCATTGCGGTCAAAAAGAGACAGTCATTTTCTGTGACCGTATGATGAAACTTGGTTTCCGTTATGCCTGTATCGCTGGTATTTCTTTCGGTAAGGATGACATGGTTATCCCACTTGCGAAAGAAGCATTGGTGGCTGACGCTGAATCCAAAGTCAAAGAATACGAACAACAATATATGGATGGTCTGATCACCAAGGGCGAAAAATACAACAAAGTTGTTGATATTTGGTCTCGTTGTACAGACGAAGTTGCTGACGCAATGATGAAAGGTATTTCTGCCGCTACTCATTCTCAGCCAAACTCCGTTTATATGATGGCCCACTCCGGTGCTCGTGGTTCTGCTGCACAGATCCGTCAGTTGGCGGGTATGCGTGGTCTGATGGCGAAACCGTCCGGTGAAATTATCGAGACTCCGATTATCTCTAACTTTAAAGAGGGTCTGTCAGTTCTCGAATACTTCAACTCGACACACGGTGCGCGTAAAGGTCTTGCGGATACTGCTTTGAAAACAGCGAACTCTGGTTACCTCACACGTCGTTTGGTGGACGTTGCTCAAGACGCTGTCATCTATGAAGATGATTGCGGATCGACACGCGGTATCACTATTCGTCCTGTGATGACTGGTGCGGATGTTGTTGTGTCTCTGTCTGAACGTATCTTGGGTCGTATGGCGGCTCATGACATCGTTCATCCATTGACCGGCAAAGTGATTGTTCAACGCAATGACATGTTTGACGAAGTGAAAGCTGAAGAAGTTGAAACCGCTGGTGTTGACTCTGTCTTCGTTCGCTCTGTTCTGACATGTGAAACACAAATCGGTGTTTGTGCGAAATGTTATGGTCGTGACCTTGCTCGCGGAACCCCTGTTAATATGGGTGAAGCAGTCGGTGTTATGGCAGCACAATCGATTGGTGAACCAGGAACCCAGCTGACAATGCGTACTTTCCACATTGGTGGTGCGGCTCAGAAAGGTGCTGAAAAATCATCTGTTGAAGCAACTATCCCTGCAACCGTTGAAATCCGTCATCACAACGTTGTTAAAAACTCATCCGGCGTGAATATCGTCATGGGTCGTAACACCGAAATCGTGTTGAAAGATGCCAAAGGTGCTGAAAAAGCTATTCACCGCGTTCCTTACGGAGCACGTTTGCTGACCACCCAAGGTGCGACAGTAAAACCAGGTGATAAAATGGCCGAATGGGATCCGTTTACAATGCCGATCATCACCGAAAAAGACGGTGTGGCGCATTACTTCGATATGGTGCCTGGTGTATCCATCTCTGAAAAAGTGGATGAAGCAACCGGTATTTCATCCAAAGTGGTGATTGACTGGCGTTCTCAACCTCGCGGTGGTGACTTGAAACCTCGTATTGCTCTCTTGGATAGCAAAGGCGAAGTGATCATGTTGCCAAACGGTCTACCTGCAAACTATTACATGTCAGTTGATGCGATTTTGTCCGTTGAAAACGGTCAGGAAATCAAAGCTGGTGACATCGTTGCTCGTATTCCTCGCGAAACATCGAAAACCCGCGATATTACCGGAGGTCTTCCACGCGTTGCCGAACTGTTCGAAGCACGTCGTCCGAAAGATGCCGCGATTATCTCGGAAATCGAAGGTCAGGTTTCATTTGGTAAAGATTACAAAGCCAAACGTCGCTTGGTCGTTCAACCGATTGATGCAACCCAAGAACCACGCGAATACATGATCCCGAAAGGCCGCCATTTGGCAGTTGCCGAAGGTGATTATGTTCGTAAAGGTGACTCGTTGCTCGATGGTGCGATGGTTCCACACGATATCTTGGATGTGATGGGTGTTGAAGCTTTGGCTGACTACCTCATTAACGAGATTCAAGACGTTTACCGCCTGCAAGGGGTTAAAATCAACGACAAGCACATCGAGGTCATCGTACGTCAGATGTTGCAAAAAGTTGAAGTCCTCGAAGTCGGTGATACAACTTACCTCGTTGGCGAGCATGTTGAGCGTGATGAGTTTGAAATCGAACGCCAAAAATTCCTCGCAGAAGGAAAACGTCCACCAGTTGGTCGTCCAATCCTGCAAGGTATTACCAAGGCATCGTTGCAAACCCGTTCCTTTATCTCGGCTGCATCGTTCCAAGAAACAACCCGTGTGCTTACCGAAGCCGCTTGCCAAGGCAAGTCCGACGTATTGCATGGCTTGAAAGAGAACGTGATCGTTGGTCGCCTGATCCCTGCGGGAACTGGTGCTTACGTTGCACAACTCAAAAAACTGGCTGTCGGTCGCGATAAACTTGCAATCGCTGCTCAGCAACAAGCCACTGCCGTTGAATCTGACGAAGCTGCATCAGCATTGCCAGAGGCTGCGAACGGATAGTGTTCAGTTGACAGTGGTCAGTGAACAGTAAAGAGTTTAGGCACCCCCAATCGGGGGTGTTTTTATTTGACAGAATTCCAAATTGTATGTTATTTGGCTAATTATCAATTTATATGTAGGGAGTTCGACAATGAGGGTAGTAGAAGGCATTTTAATGGCTAAGGAAAAAATTTCCGATGATTCTTATGCTGTTATTGTATCAACTTTGAATGATGGACCCCAGGTCTATGAGGTATCAAGGGAAGCAGGTTACGTTACCACTTTGGCAAGTGAAGGTTTTTTGTGTGAGGATGATGTAGCCTTTGAGAAAAAAGTAGGTTGGGGTGCTAAAGTTGCTATTGATGATTACGGCAAAGTCATAATCTTTCGGGCTTTTGGTCAGCCTGGCTATAGTGGTGTGGATCAAATTGCAAAGGAAGAAATCGATCGTCAGGCAATGCGTAATGAAGGGTTACTCTATAGAATGTTCAGGCAGGTGAGCAAGATAAAACCTATTCTTGTAATTGAACATTTGGGTTTGTCTAGAGCCCCTAAGTAATTTAGGCAAGATAGCAAAGATCGGCTTTTTTATTCACTTCATCTGTCTTTATCTGTGTCCATCTGTGGTTAAGTTTTTTTAACACGAAGGACACAAAAGTTACACAAAGAGCACGAAGTTGTTTTTTATGATTCGTGTTTTTTGGTGTTCATTCGTGGTTTAAAAAGAGGAGATCCTTCGCTCCGCTCAGGATGACAATGGAGGGGGATGTCTAAATCAATCCCATAATAATTTCATGAATCTCATCAATCCCTTTTTTCTCCCATGAACTGACGGGGAGGGCTTCGGGGAAGGCGGCGGGGTGTTTTTTGATGGCGGCTTCGACGGATTCTTTGACGGATTTTAGGTCGCTGGCTTTTGGTTCATCGGATTTGGTGAGGATGATACGATAGGCAACGGCCGCTTGGTCGAGCATTTTCATCATGGCTTTATCAGAGTCCTTGAGGCCATGACGGCTATCCACCAATAAAAAGCAAACGCGCAAATTCGGTCGGCCAACCAGATAGTCTTTGATCAAAACATCCCATGATGCTTTCATGGTTTTCGAGAC
>MEMI01000043.1:0-6613 GCA_001767915.1 Alphaproteobacteria bacterium RIFCSPHIGHO2_02_FULL_46_13
TTCAGGCTGTCTGCGCGGACTTTTAGATTCAGATTTTTGAGTTCCTGACGGCTACCTGTTTGTTGGTTATCAATGACCAAAGACCCGCCGTTAATACCAATATGATTGACCACAATATCCATGTCAGAACCTGTGGCTCCTGCAGATGTTTCATTTGCAGGTGTAGCAGAAACAGCCTCTTTTGCTTTCGGCGCCCATGTTTGCACACCAGATTTTGTTGTGATCAACGTCACGACAGGTTCATCAATTGTAATGTCTTTGATTTCAACTTTTTTGGACAGTAACGGAGTAAGCGCAACTTGAATATCTGCCTTGGCAACAGATAAAATTTGGGTATCGCCTGCCTTCACTGTTAATTTGCTGATTGACGCATGTGGCAACGGCATCATGCCAATGCTGATATTCCCGTCCCAATCAACAGTATATCCTGTTGCGTCCTGAACCTTGGATACAATCAATGCCTTATATTTCTGTTGATCAATCATCTGAGTCGCAACAACCCCGCCAACGCCAGCCAGAATGACCAGACCAAGCGCAGTCCCCGCCATCCATTTCAATGCTTTTGGAATACCACGACGTTGTGGTTCATCAAAACTTTGGATAGTGGTATCGGCGACATGGTCATCTTTGAATTTTGGCAAAGTCATTGTTAGTTTCCTTAAAGTTAATGCTAAGGGCTAACTATAGTGCGCCAAACGACTTAAGAAAAGGGCTTTTTAACCATAATCCATTTATTATATGGGTATAAAAATCCACAGTTGCTTTACAGCAAGTTAGAAGATGTATAGCCTCAAGACATTCAAAAAAACTTTAGCCGCGAGACCAACATGACCCGCATGACGATGATTGTCACTTTGCTTTTGTTAGCAATATCCAGTTTTCTGCCAGTCACGGCGATTGCCGCCCCTAAAAACCTGACAATCTTAAGGGTCACACCGACCGGGGATGATGTTCCTGCCTCTAAACAAATCGTTGTGGAATTTAACCGCCCTGTCGTTCCTATCGGCAAAATGGACAGAACCTCTGACGAGGTCGGCATCACCATCACCCCTCCTCTGAATTGCCAATGGCGATGGATTAACACCTCTTCCTTATCCTGCAATCTAGATGATAAGGATGCAATGGCGCAATCAACCGAATATCAATTGACGGTTGCCCCCAAAATCACCGCTGAGGATGGCGCAAAACTGGATGCCTCCCAAACCTATAAATTCACAACAGAACGCGCAGATGTTACCAGCTATGATTTTTCAAGCTGGCGCGGCCCCTCGTCTCCTGTCATTCGTATCGTTCTCAACCAACCTGTCTCTAAATCCTCGGTTGAACAACATCTTTATATGACGTCCGGAGACTCTAAAGACCGCTTTGCCCTCACCGTAAGGCCTGATGAAAATTCAGATCCTCTTCCCGACTATATTCTAACCCCAGACAGTAAAACATGGCTCAAACTTAATAACACTGGGCGAAAAAGCGATGATAAAAAAACAGACGTTAAAGGCGAAGAAGCCCGCCGTGTCTGGTTGGTTGAACCTCAAAAACAACTTGCACAGGATAGCAGTGCAGCCCTCCATCTTGAACCCGGACTTGTTTCCGCAGAAGGAACAAGCCTGAGTATTAAGGATAAAGATGTCGTCACATTTCAAACCTTTCCCGAGTTTAAATTTGTAGGAGTAAAATGTGTTGATAATGATGACGAAGAGATTCTGGTAAAATATGGCGAAGCGCAAAACCCGAACAGACTCTGCAATCCTCTTCGAGCTGTCTCACTGGCTTTCTCTGCACCCGTATTGAGATCGAAGGTCAAAGAAAACGCCCAATTTACACCTGATCTCGCCAATGGTCGTACCGATATTAACCCATGGGGCGAAGAAAGCCGCGATTATTCCAGTTTGGGTTACCCGCATGAGAAAGATAAACTTTATACCGTCACCCTACCATTCGGTCTTAAAGCTGCACAGACCTACACTGTTTCCCTACCCGACAGCGAACTCCCTCTGACCACAAAAATCAAAAATGCATGGAACAAAGTAAAACCAAATTATCTTGCTGATGAATTTAATCGTCCATTGCCGATGCCTGTCTCGATTACATTTTCAACTGACCACCGTAACCCGAATTTTGAAATGCCTTATCAGAATGGTGTGCTTGAGAAAAATACAGACTCGGATATTCCCCTCTACGTCAATAATCTGGACAGTTATGATTTCAACTATCGTTCGGTGACGACAGACGGCACGAATGAAAACAAAACCCTCTCTCAAAAAACAGCCAACGTCAAAGATGTTCAATATGGCGTGCCGATGGGTGTTCGCAAAATGCTGGAAGGAAAATCAGGCGCAATTTTCGGAAAACTGAACACAAATCCAACCGTCTCTGGGAAATGGGAAGGTGCAAGCCGTTTATTTGCGCAGGTTACACCGTTTCAAGCCCACCTGAAATTGGGTCATTTTAATTCCCTTATCTGGGTGACAGATCTATCAACGGGGCGTCCAGTTGATGGCGCTAAAGTCACTTTATTTAAAGAAGCTTATACAACCCTTCAAATGCCGAAAGACATTGTGGCGACAGTCACCACCGATGCAAATGGATTGGCAACACTTCCGGGGTCTGACACATTATCTCCTGATAAAGATATTCTATCCAAATGGAAAGATAGTGACACCCGCCTATTTGTTCAGGTTTCAAAAGATAAGGACATGGCTCTCCTGCCGCTTGATAACCAGTTCCAGTTGAGCACATGGGAATTGACGGACGATAATACATGGTCGAACAATGAGTATCGTTACGGACACATGAAATCATGGGGGATGACCGCACAGGGGATTTATCGCACGGGTGATACCATGCAATATAAAATCTTCCTGAGAAATCAAAATAACCAGACATTGATTTTGCCTCCTAAAGGAAAATATACACTCACTATTTACGACCCGACGGGAAAAAAAGTTGACGAAGTAAATGATGTAACTTTCTCATCCTTCGGCGCCTATAGCGGTGAGTATAAAATCCCTGAATCCTCTGCCGTCGGCTGGTATAATTTCAAATTAAATGGCGACTATTCAAAAGGCAAAACTAAAGAGCAAGATGATAGCGCCCAAGGCGAAGGCGAGGAAGAAAGCCAAGATGAAGTTAACTACACAAAGGGTGAAGGGTTTACCTTATCCCCATTAAGCGTTCTGGTGGCAGACTTCACCCCTGCTCCGTTTAAAGTTACTACCGAATTGAATGGCAAAACATTCCATGTGGGCGATACCTTAAAAATTGAATCCCGCGCCGCACTCCACTCCGGCGGCCCTTATGCGGACTCGGCGGCGCAAGCAACGGTGACACTCCGCAACCGCAGCTTTTCCCCTGATACCAATATTGCCAAGAACTTTACGTTTGGCTCTGCCGGACAAAGCAGCGAACAACTTTCGCAAACCACAGGCATATTGAATGATAAAGGCGAATGGAACAGCCCTTACACCATTCCTGCCCAAACCATTTATTACGGATCACTAGAAATTGAAAGCGCCGTGCAAGATGATCGCGGCAAATCGGTCGCCTCCACGTCCAATGCTGATTTCTTTGGCGTTGACCGTTTTGTGGGTCTTAAAAGCGAGCAATGGTTCTATGAATCCAAAAAACCAGTCGCCCTTAAAACTCTGGTCGTTGATGAAAAAGGGAATGCCGTTGCGGACGGTAAAGTCGATGTCAAAATTGAATTTGAATCCGTGAATGTCGCAAAGGTCAAAGGGGCTGGTAACGCCTATACCAGTGACGTCACCCGCGAATGGAAACAGGTTGCAACCTGTTCTAACTTATCAACCTTAGAGGAAGGCAAATGCATCTTCACCCCCGCCGCCGCAGGGTCATATCGTGCAACCGCGACCACTCAGGACACAAAAGGCCGTGAACATAAAACAGAAATCTCGCTCTGGGTTTCTGGTTCTGACTATGTACAATGGACGGATGATGAAAAATTAAGTCTGCCTATCGTGCCCGAGAAAAAAGATTATAAAATCGGCGATACCGCCAAATTTATGGTCAAAAACCCTTACCCCAACGCAACGGCCTTAATCACGGTTGAACGTTACGGTGTACTCGATCAATTCGTTCAAAAATTGAACGGCAGCACTCCCGTTATTGAGATTCCTGTGAAGCCAGATTATATGCCGGGATTCTATCTCTCCGTTCTGGTCGTCTCGCCGCGTGTGGACACTCCTCCGCCAGAACTGGGACAGGTTGATATGGGGAAACCCGCCTTCCGCATGGGCTATGTCACTGTGCCCGTCACCGACCCGTATAAAGAAATCACTGTTGATGTGAAACCCGCCGCCGATGTGTACCGTCCGCGCGATAAGGTAAAAGTCAACCTGACTGCCCAACCACGCAACCCGACAAAAGAACCGATTGAAATGGCAGTTGCAGTGTTAGACGAATCCGTCTTCGACCTGATTTCAGGTGGCCGCAAATCCTTTGATCCTTATGAAGGGTTCTACAGTCTTGATGCACTTGATATGCGTAACTATAGCCTGATGTATCGCCTAATGGGGCGTCAGAAATTTGAACTCAAAGGTGCAAATGCGGGCGGCGATGGCGGTGGTGATATTGATATGCGGACATTGTTCAAATATGTCAGCTATTGGAATCCATCCGTCAAAACCGATGCCAACGGTCAAGCGGAAATCGAATTCGAAGCACCTGATAACTTAACAGGCTGGCGCGTCTTGGCGATTGCCACAACGCCGACCGACCGTATGGGCTTGGGCGATGGCAATTTCAAAGTCAACCGCCCGACCGAAATTCGCCCCGTCATGCCGAACCAAGTTCATGAAGGCGATAAATTCTCGGCTGGATTCAGTGTGATGAACCGCACCGACAAACCACGAACCTTAAACGTATCCATTCATGCGGTCGGCGACATCTCGTCGGGCAAAGACTTCTCACAAACCAAAACCGAACAAATCACCCTGCAACCTTATAAACGGAAAACAGTCTATCTGCCGTTAGAGGCCAGTTTACTGCCACTTGACCGCGATACAGAGAACGGAAAAATCGTCTTTGTCGCTAGTGCGGGTGATGCGGTTGATAAGGACGGCATGGAATTTACCCTGCCGACCCTTAAAAAACGCGTGATCGATGTCGCCGCAAATTATGCAACCACGACAGATAAAGCGGCGACCGAAACCATCGCCTTCCCGAAAGATATTTATACCGATACGGGGGATGTCAGTGTGGTATTGTCACCATCCGTCATCTCTAATATATCGGGTGCCTTCCGCTACATGCGCGACTACCCCTATCTTTGTTGGGAACAGGTGTTAACCAAAGGAGTAATGGCCGCCCATTACAAAGAACTGAAACCATGGCTGCCTGAAACTGTGAAGTGGCCAGAGGCAGATGGCTTAACGCAAAAAGCCATCGATGCTGCCGCGAATTATCAAGCTCCGAATGGCGGCATGACTTACTTCCTGCCCAAAGACGAATATGCCGACCCTTATCTGTCGGCCTATACCGCCCTTGCATTCGAATGGTTGAAGAAAGACGGCTATAAAATCCCTGATAACGTGAACGAAGGTCTGCAGAGCTATTTGTTGAACTTCCTGAAACAGGACGCCGCCCCTGATTTCTATCAGGACGGCATGAAATCAACCGTTCGCGCGGTTGCTCTTTCTGCCCTTGCAAAATCAGGTAAGATTGATGCGTCAGACATTGCGCGTTACCGCCCACACCTCAAGGATATGAGTCTGTTCGGGAAAGCCAACTTCCTCGATGCCGCCCTCGCGTTCGACACCACCAAAGATGCCGCACGCGAAGCCGCAGACATGATCCTTGCCTCCGCCAATGAAACAGGCGGTAAATTCATGTTCAGCGAAACGCTGGATGACGGTTATGCCCGTATCCTCGCCACGCCACTTCGTGATAATTGTGCCATTCTGACATCCCTCCTCAATTACCAGAAAACAACGGATGGTAAAGATTATATTGGTGACAAACCATTCAAACTGGTGCGCATGATTACACAAGGCCGCGGCAAACGTGACTATTGGGAAAATACACAGGAAAATATGTTCTGTATGAACGGCCTGATCGATTATGCCCGTACCTATGAATCCCAAAAACCGGACATGACCGTAACCGCCAGCATGGATGATAAATCCTTCGGCAAAACATCCTTTAGCGATTTCAAAGATGCGCCAACCACCCTCTCGAAACCGATTGAAGCGGGGGACGAAGGCCAAACGCGCACCTTAAAAATTGATAAGGATGGTGACGGTCGCCTCTATTACGCAACCCGTCTTCGTTATGCCATGAAAGACCCATCGGGCAAAACCAACGCGGGGATGGATATTCATCGTGAATATAGTGTTCGTAAAGACGGTGGCTGGAAACTCCTTCCCAAAGATGCGGTGTTAAAACGCGGTGAAAATGTTCGTGTTGACCTCTATCTGTCCTTGCCATCCGCCCGTAATTTTGTGGTGGTGAATGACCCGTTGCCGGGCGCATTGGAAACCGTCAACCGCGACTTGGCCACCGCCTCAACCGTTGATGATGCGGGCGCACAATATGACAGTGCGGGTGGAGCCTTCTGGTTCAAATTCAACGACTGGGTTGAATTTAATACAGCGTT
>MEMI01000043.1:6623-9782 GCA_001767915.1 Alphaproteobacteria bacterium RIFCSPHIGHO2_02_FULL_46_13
TATCACAAAGAACTCCGCGCCGACTCTGCGCGTTTCTTTGCAGACTGGTTACCCGCAGGCAATTACCATTTGTCTTATATGACTCAAGTCATCGCAGACGGACAATTCGCCGCACCACCAACCAAAGCCGAAGAAATGTATGACCCTGATGTTTACGGAAGGGGAGATCATGAATCTCTCACCGTCAAAACGGAATAAGATATGTCTATCTATTTTCTCAACCCTGCTGCTGATGGCGGCGGGGTTGTCTTTGGTGACCTATCTGTCCATCAAACCCATTCAGAAAAATTTCCATGATATTGTCTCGGACGCCCATGAAATGCGGATCACAGACAGGCACGGCGTCCCGCTGAATATATCCTATCAAAGCCAATGGAATAATTTTGATTATGTTGCGATTTACGACGTTCCTGAATTTCTAAAAACCGCCTTTATCTATTCCGAAGATAAAGATTTTTATCATCACCAAGGATTAAACTGGCCAGCGCGTATCTCCGCCCTCTGGCAAAACATCAGACACCGCGAAGTCGTACGCGGCGCCAGCACGATCACAGAACAAGTCGTCAGAACAATCACCCCTCGCCCACGAACCCTGTGGTCGCGGTGGTTGGAAGGATTTGAATCATCTGCCCTCGAAAAATCGGTGACCAAACAGGATATTTTCGAATTTTATTTAAACCAGATCCCCTATGCCGCCAATCGCCGTGGCGTGGTGCAGGCCGCCCGTTATTATTTCAATCGCGATTTGAATACCTTATCACCCAAAGAAATGCTGGCCTTGGTTGTGCTTGTCCGCTCTCCGTCAGGATATGATCTATATTCATCCCCCGACACCATCGAAAAACCATTGCAACGCTTGGCCTCCGCCATGCAGAAAGACGGGTTGATAACGGCTGGGGATTATAAATCCATCACCACCGACAAACTCCGCCTTGAAAAATTCACCTTGCCGACCGAGGCGCGTCATTTCGCACGTTTTGCCCGCATGACCACCACCCAGTCCGATCTCTTAAAAACAACGCTCGATTCAGAACTTCAAAAACAAATTCAATCCATCATTGATAACCGTTTAAAATCATTAAACCCCCGCCATGTTGCCAATGCGGGGGCTTTGGTTGCCGATTACCAAACGGGTGAAATTCTGGCATGGGTTGTGGGTGGCGCGACAGATGTGACAACACCCGCAAATGAAATCGACACCGTTACAACCCCGCGCCAACCGGGCTCCGCCCTTAAACCTTTTCTCTATGCCAGCGCATTGGATAAAGGCTGGACAGGCGCAACCCTCATCAACGACTCTCCGCTGGCTGAAGCCGTAGGCCATGGCCTCCACCGCTTTAAAAATTACAGCAACGTCAATTATGGTTTGATCACACTCCGTGAAGCCCTCGGTAATTCTCTGAATATCCCTGCGCTCTTGACCATCGGTCATGTCGGCGCGGGTGATTATTTATCAACACTCCAAAAATTGGGATTCAAAAGCCTCTCCCTTAATTCCGATGTCTATGACGAAGGTTTGGCACTCGGGAATGGCGAGGTCACCTTACTGGAAATGGTCACGGGTTATGCGGCACTTGCCAATCGCGGCGAATATCGCCCCTTGCATATTTTTCAACAAAATAATAACCCTGCCCACCCTGTACGGGTCTATTCCGAAGAATCTACCTCGATCATCGGCAATATTCTATCGGATAGCAAAGCCAGACGTCTGGAATTCGGATCAGGCAGCGTTCTCAATTTCCCATTACAAACCGCGGCAAAGACAGGCACATCAACCGATTACCGTGATGCGTGGACGCTTGGCTATAATGATCGATATGTCGTTGGAATCTGGATGGGCAACCTTGACCGCAGTCCTATGAACCATGTGACAGGTGCCTCGGGCCCTGCCCTTGCGATGCGCAGTATTTTCTCGCTCCTCAATGAAAACCGCAAAACCAAACCGCTTTATTTAAGTCCGCATCTGGTGGCGCATGAAGTCTGCATCCGCCCGCCAAAGCCCGACGGAACATGCCCCAAACGCAACGAATGGTTCATGGCGAATAATCAACCAAGCACAGTGACACCGTCCAATGATAATGCCGCCAAAATTGAATTGGTGCGCCCGACCGACGGCCTGCAAATCGCCTACGACCCACGCATACCTATCGCGCATCAGAATTTCAGGTTCGAAATCAAAGGCGTCCCCGATAAAAATATCATCCAATGGACATTAGATGAACAGGTTCTGGGCGAAGGCATCTCTCCCACCATGCTATGGCCTGTCCAAAAAGGAAAACATATTCTGTCCGTCACAATTTCGAATGGTGACAAGGCCATTCACACCTTGCAACCCGTGACATTTTTAGTGAAGTAAAACTAACCCGCCAATTCCTTCAGGGCAGATTTAATCAAATAATCAATCGTTGCCGGATTATCATTTGATTTTTGACGTGCGGAGAGGACGGCTGAAAATGCCTCTGCCCGACCATATCCCAAATTGACCAAAGCCGACACGGCATCCTGATCGATTGAAAAATCATTGGCGGGTGGTGTCACATCATCCGCTTTGGCTTTCCCCTTTTTGGTTGAGGCAATCATCGGTTGATGCGCCGCCACACCCAAATTCATGTTCTGAACTTTGTCTTTCAACTCGGTACAAATCCGTACCGCCAATTTCGGCCCGACTCCATCTGCCTGACGCAACGCATTAGAATCATTTGATGCAATCACCA
Organism: Alphaproteobacteria bacterium RIFCSPHIGHO2_02_FULL_46_13; assembly: GCA_001767915.1. Taxonomy (GTDB): domain Bacteria; phylum Pseudomonadota; class Alphaproteobacteria; order Micavibrionales; family Micavibrionaceae; genus UBA1573. Next base: position 9,338 of record MEMI01000043.1, read on the forward strand.
TCGGTAAACGTTCTGGCGGACATACGGTTAAAATCGCCAAACCTGATTTCGCACCAACACCCTGCACAGATGTCAGCAACCGAAACCAATCACGTTCCTGCAATGATGAAAAACCATAAAGATGAATATGGTCTTCACGCACATGCGTTTCGATGAGCAATGAAACGGGTGACCCCGCATCCCCAATCAACCCCAATGTCCGCCCGCTGGCAAACACATGATATCCGACGCCGCCGACATCAAGGATAAGGCTATCTTGGAATAACGTATCAATTTTACCGGTTAATTTCGCGAACATCTGAACCTCTTAATTTCACTCGACAAGAATAATGCATAATCTATACTCAGGTCTATGGATATCTTTTTAGCAGCCTTTATTACCCTTTTCGTGATCGTTGACCCGCTTGGAACATCGGCCGTTTTCCCGAGTTTGGTTCGCAATTAC
>MEMI01000043.1:9797-46850 GCA_001767915.1 Alphaproteobacteria bacterium RIFCSPHIGHO2_02_FULL_46_13
CATTTCGATTCCCGCCTTCCGTATTGCGGGCGGCCTTCTCCTCTTCGTCACGGGTTTTAGAATGATTATGGGCTTCCACGACCAAGACCAAGTCGAGTCCGAAAAAAATGTTTATAACGACAAATCCGATGTCGCAATTTTTCCATTGGCCGTGCCGTTGCTCGCTGGCCCTGGCAGCATGACCGCAACTTTGCTCCACATGACCAAGGCAGAAAGTTTTTCTGATAAAGGAATGATTATCGCCGCGATTATCGCTGTACAATTAATCGCTCTCGTCTCAATGTTAGGCGCAGAAAGATTGGTTCGATTCTTCGGCCCCACAGGAAGCACATTGCTAGCCCGTCTTGTAGGAATCTTGATGGCCGCCATGGCCATCCAATTCCTGATCGACGGCGTCAGGCAAATTTTCGCTTAAATTTTATGCGGTTTATAATGATGCGCATGACAGATGGCAACAGCCAAAGCATCCGCCGCATCCGCCTCTAACTCGCCACTGGTCGGTAATAAGACTTTGATCATCATCCCCACCTGATCTTTGGCGGCATGCCCCGCCCCCACCACAGATTTTTTGACGGTGTTGGCGGCATATTCTGCAACCTCCAACCCGAACCGCGCAGGCGATAAAATCGCAACGCCGCGCGCCTGCCCGAGCTTTAAAGAAGATGCCGAGTTGGTATTGACGAACGTCTCTTCGATGGCAGCGGTATCGGGTTTATAGGCCTCGATCACCTTGGTCAGTTCCGCATCAATGCGGCACAGACGCACAGCCATCGTCTCAGTTGATTTTGATTTAATGACGCCTGCGGCGATAAAAGTCAGCCGGGAACCTTGGTGGTCAATAATGCCCCACCCCGTCCTCTCTAACCCTGGGTCAATCCCCAATACGCGCATTATCCCGCCGCCGCGAGTTTCGCCATATCTTCTTCGCTGACTTCGAAGTTGGTAATCACGGCCTGAACATCATCACTGTCTTCCAACTGATCAACCATTTTCAAAATGATGGTGGCAACATCGGCATCAACAGTTGTCATGACGTTTGGTTTCCAAATAATCGCGGCACGTTCCGCCTCACCAAATTTGGCCTCTAACGCATCACGAACGCGAATAAATTCTTCTGGGGTCGTGCTAATCTCATGTCCTTCATCGGTCGTGTCAACATTATCTGCTCCAGCATCCAATGCCGCTTCGAACATCTCATCGGCGCTTGCCTTATCCAACGGATAGACAATCTGACCGATATGATCGAACATAAAACCAACCGATCCAGTCTCACCCAAATTACCGCCGAATTTTGTAAAAGCAGCGCGAACTTCGGATGCCGTTCTATTTTTGTTGTCGGTCAACGCCTCAACAATCACGGCTACACCGTTCGGCGCATAACCTTCGTAACGGATGTCAACATAATCAGCTGTGTCACCAATTCCCAAACCAGAATCGATAGATTTTTTAATGCGATCATTTGGCATATTCTCGGCTCTGGCAGCAATCACCGCCGCCCGCAAGCGTGGGTTAAATTCAACACTACCGCCTCCCAATTTTGCCGCGACCTGAATTTCACGACCTAATTTCGTGAAAACCTTGGCACGCTTGGCATCAGCACGCCCCTTTTTATGCATAATATTCTTAAACTGCGAGTGACCAGCCATAGAAAAATCTCCTGAAAAATATATAGTTTGGGGTAGCACAGGCGCCTCATAAAGGCAATATTACACATATGCAAAATATTTATATTTTGTTCAGATTTATAGTATAAGTTGAACACTGGTGATATAAGCCACTCCATGCCATGCCTATCTTCATGGGCGTTTTTTGAGAATGATAGAATATGTATAGTTTTGACCGTGTCAGAGTTCTCGTGATCGAGGACAACCAGCCGATGTTAGAAATTTGTAGAACCTTGCTACTCACTTTTGGTGTTGGCGAGGTTCTGACTGCCAAAAATGGCGAGGAAGGCTTTAAAATCGCCTGCAAAGAAAATCCGGATATTATTATCGCCGACTGGATGATGGAACCGACAGACGGCATTAAAATGACTCGCCGAATTCGTAATGACAGTCTAAGCCCGAACCATTACGTCCCTATCATTCTGATGACAGGTTTCAGTGAAAAGAAAAGAGTGGTGCAAGCACGTGATGCTGGCGTTACAGAATTTCTGGTTAAACCATTTACCGCACGCGACCTTTATAAACGTATTGCGCAAATTATCGAACGCCCTCGTCAATTCGTACGTTCCGAAGATTTCTTTGGCCCAGACCGCCGCAGAAAGGCAGACCCTGTTTTTGCTGGCCCATTGAAACGGGATTCAGATATGGCTGCAAAATCTGCACAAACCACCCGCATGAAAGAAGCCTCTCTCGAACTCGACAAATTACGCAGAGAATCCGGCCTTTCAAAAACAGACAAGATTGGTAATCTTGATGCCAATAAACCAAGTGATATTGGCTTCGAAATTGATTTTAAATAGCAGTCCATAAAAAGAAAAGAACATGACAGAAACTGACGACCATTATAATATGCAACCGCGTAGAAAAGCTGAGTTTTATAACCCTCCCAACCACTTGAAACTCAAGGTGGGTATAGGTGGGTTGACTGAAAATATACTGAACAAAGCTCAGGCTCTACTTGAGAGCAACACAGTTGATTTCACACCGCTGGCCGAAATGTATCTGGATGCCATGATGAAAGGCATCGAGCAAGCAAGAACACCTGACGTTGATTTAGACAAAGAAACAATGATCGGCGCTATTCTCTTCCCCGGCATGCAACTCAAAGCAAATGGCGGCATGTTCCATTATCAATTGGTCACGCAGATTGCCGACCGTTTTATTCAATTTTTGGAAGTGATTGAAACAGTTGACCACGACGCCCTTGAAATCATCATCGCTTTCCACACCACCCTCCGCGCCATTATCTTAGGTCGCATCAAAGGCGATGGCGGGAAACGGGGCGAAGAACTCATGACAGCCTTAGTCGATGCCTGCCACCGCTATTTTGAACACAAAACCAGCAGCGTTGCTGACAACAGTAAGTATAATATACCTAGTTAATGCGTATTATGAAGCCTTGCTCCCTTACGGACGGGATATATCGCCTTTGCAAGGCCTGTCTTATCATCGGTCTCGATAAAGATTCCGCAGACACATCCCTCGCCCTCGGCGGGGGATAATTTTTCAATGCTGAATTTTCTGGTGAAGCGTTGTATAGGCACTTCGGCACGCATGCCGATGACACTGTTATAATCACCGGTCATTCCTGCATCCGTCTGATACGCTGTACCCTTTGGAAAGATTTGGGCGTCTGCGGTCGGGATATGGGTGTGCGTTCCGACAACGGCAGAAATTTTGCCGTCCAGATATTGTGCCATTGCCATTTTTTCAGATGATGCCTCCCCATGGAAATCGAGGAAGCTCGCCTGCACCGATTTCCCGAGCGGATATTTCTCGACCAGTTGCGCCATCGCCGCAAACGGATCATCCATCGGGTCCATAAACAACCGCGCCATGGCATTCACCACCAGAATTTTACGACCATCCCTTAATGTGTGAACAATATGCCCGTTGCCCGGTGTGCCAGGCGGATAATTCACAGGGCGAACCAAACGTGGTTCACGTTGAATGTATGGAATGACTTCGCGCTGATCCCATGTGTGGTTTCCAAGGGTGATCACATCGACCCCGATCTCAAACAATTCTTTACAAATTTTTTCATTCACGCCAAAACCATGCGCAGAATTTTCCGCATTCACAATAATGACATCAGGGTTCAATGTTTGCTTGATAGATGGTAAATGGTGGATAAAGGCCTCACGCCCAGATCGCCCAACCAAATCGCCTATAAATAATATTCTCATATAGGGGTTTTAGGGGTTTTAGGGGCGAAAGTCAAAAACCCTTTGCGGCGTAACCACCATATCCAGTCTTTGGTCATGGGGTTCAATCGGCAAAGCCAGCAAAACCGCTTGTTCCGCATAAGCCAACCCGACAGCCAGAATATCCTTTCTGGCGCGCAGTTGGCAGAGCGTCTCATCATAATGCCCTTGCCCGTACCCCATACGGTTACCGCGCTGGTCAAACGCCAATAACGGGACAATGACAATATAGGGGTCAAAAAATCTTGTTTTATCCATCGGCTCAACCGTACCAAAACTCGCCGCCTCAAGTTTGGTTTGGCGTGTCCAAGGGGCAAATTTCAACGCCCGCTCCCCCGCCTCAATACAGGGCAAACAAACTGTAATATTTCTCTCCCATAATTTTTCAACAATCGGTGACGGGTCAATCTCGCTGCCAATCGGATAATAAACAGAGACAATAGAATGTTGGGGAGGATCAACCGCCTTCATAAAATGTTCAGCGGCATCAGATGCAAATTCAGGCAACACATTTAATTGGTCACGAAATTTTTTGGCAAACTGGCGAATGTTATTTTTACTGTCCACTGAAAACTGTCCACTGAAAACAAAAGAAGGTGGGAACCACGGTGGCCGTTTTGGCGAAAAATCCGCGATGACCCTTTCAATAAGGTGGGCGCCATATGTCCAAGACCACGGTCTCAGCAGGGACAGCTCCCGTCGCAAGATTTGTATCGGTCAGTGGGATATGTTGCCTCACGCACCCCGTAGCACCCACAAGAGATATAGCGCATAGAGTCCGAAAAGCCCAGATTTTTTAATTTTTTCTATGAAGAGATAGAATTAAGCCGATTTCCGCTGAACACGAGCCGTCAGTTTTTCAACTTTTGATGCCATTTGCCCGATCAGGTTAATGACATTCTGCTCGTCATTCGGGGATAAACCCTGATATTCAATTTTGCTACCGACTTCAGGAGCAGGTGTATTTTGAATAGCTTCCCGTGCCTGCATCAATTTTTCGTTCATGTCGAATACTTCATCGGCCAGCATCAGGGACGCCAACATCATTGCCTGTACTTTATTAGTGCTCCCTGCCACTGACGCCTCACGCATCCGTTGGTCAACATAGGACCCAAGTTGCATCAGACGACGTTCCTGCCCATCATCACAAGCAACAGGATAAGTACGACCATCAATGGTTAAATTTACTTCAGCCATTCTTATGCCCTCGCTTCACGAATAAGTTTTTGAACTTTATCAATTGTGGAATCCAATTTTTTAGCCAATATCAATGCGTTCTCGTCATTGGCGACTTTATTGGATTTGGTCGGAATAGGCGCAGGTGCGGGCGCAGAAGGTGCCGCAAATAAATCAATTTGGGGGTCGAATTTGGTTTTCTTTTGTTGTTTGGCAGCTTTCAACTGAATAGCCAATTCTTCGGCCTTTTCTTCGGCTTTGGCTGCGCGAGCCTCTGCCAACTGAATGCGGGCTTCGGCTTGGTCTATAATCTCCTGAATATTGACGTCCGAAGGCCTTGCCATCGACTGGGCAGCGGCCAGAGCCTCTGACATTTCCAGAAGCCGCGCTTCATAAACCGCAGATTCTTCCTCACGCTCAATCACCGCATCAGCAAGCTGATCCACGGTCAGAGCCAAATATTCTAAATAGCTGTAAACATTTTCGATTGCCATGAGTGCCAGACCTTCTTCCGAATCCTTTTATAATGCCTTTTAAGCCTATCAAAGCCGCAGAATTCAGGTCAACCCCATAAAAAAGTTACCCCCATCCCTATTTCAGCCATTCGAGCTTATTTAGGAAAAGAATGCCCGCATCAAGCGGGCGCTACAGTGAAATTAAAATGGAAATGAATAACTAAGCAAACAACGCATCAATATCCGCTTGAGAATGGGCATGGTTTTCGGTTGAATCGCGTACGCCGCCCGCCAAAGGATCTGATTTCACTTCGATCCCTAATTCATCAAGGGTTGAACTGATTTTGTCCTCAATCAACTGAAGACTTTCCAGCGTCTTACGGATACGCTGCCCTGTTAAATCCTGAAAGCTACAAGCCATCAAAATTTCCTGAACATCGTTCCTTGTTTGCTCGAAAAACTGGAGACGGTCTTCATCCCCTGAAAATTGATTGTCATTGCGCATGCGGTTTGAAATGCGGTCTGCAGCGTCCAGAATTTTATTGGCAGCATCTTCCGTGTCGGTTAAAACCGCTTGTAATTCAACGCCGGTATTTGCGGCGGTTAATCCGTTACCACTAAACGAAATCGCCGAAATGGTGCTTAAAACCTCACCAAAACGTCCAGCCAAGCCCTCTTCTGCAAATTCCAATTGTTGGGATGTGGCATTGATTTCCATGGAAATTTCATCGAAACGACGTCGAACAAAGGTCTCGAAAACCTCCATCTTAGTTTTCATGCCGGCAACTTCTTCAAGACGCGATTTAAAAAGGCGCTCCATCCCGTCCATTTGCTCTTTCATGGAATAAACCATCATCATGACGGATTGAAGGTCTGCCGAAGCAGGAGCGGCTTTAAATGACTGAATATCTTTAGCTTTTGTTGCGTCGTGTGCCATCATTCTGCTGCCTTGCGTATGGGGATAACCAGAGACTAGTCTACCCTTAAAATCGTTAATAGATTCTAAGTTTACGCAGCAAAATCACAAAGAACGCAGATATTTTTAACGATAAGGGGAAACCGCAACCAGATTTCTGGCAATTTGAGCTTCCCAACGGTCGCCATTCTCCAAAAGACGCTCTTTATTATAGAACAGCTCGTCCCTTGTTTCGGTCGCAAATTCGAAATTCGGGCCTTCAACAATGGCATCCACTGGGCAGGCCTCTTGGCAGAGACCACAGTAAATACATTTCGTCATATCAATATCATAACGGGTGGTACGGCGTTGACCATCTTCGCGTGGTTCAGCCTCAATCGTAATCGCCAGAGCTGGGCAAATTGCTTCACACAATTTACAAGCAATACAACGCTCCTCCCCGTTCGGGTAACGACGCAACGCATGCTCCCCACGGAAACGCGGCGAAATCGGGCCTTTTTCATACGGATAGTTAATCGTCACACGCGGGACAAAGAACATATATTTGAGTGTCAAAGCCATCCCTTTCAGGATTTCAATGAGCAAGAACGAACGGGCTACGGTATATGCGGACATATCTATTCCTATTGTGGTAATGAATTTGTATAAATCAATGTTCCAGCGACAATGATGACCCAGATAAAGCTGAATGGCAGGAATACTTTCCAACCGAGGCGCATCAATTGGTCATATCTGTAACGTGGGAAAGTCGCCCGCGCCCAGAAGAAGAAGAACAAAACCAATGATATTTTGGCAATGAACCATATAATTCCAGGTATAAAATCCAAGAATTCCAGACCAAACGGCACTTTCCATCCACCGAGGAACAGGATGGCGGTAATCGCCGACATCAACACCATGTTCATATATTCCCCAAGGAAGAACAGAACGAACGTCCCCGCAGAATATTCAACCATAAACCCGCCTGATAATTCTGACTCACCCTCTGGCAAGTCGAATGGTGGACGATTGGTTTCAGCCAGAATAGAAATCAGGAAGACGCCGAGCATAGGGATCAACAATAAAATCATCCATAACGGACGTTCCGCCATCACAATGCCAGAGAGATTCATTGTACCTGTGCAAAGAATTACAGTCACAATCACCAACCCCATGGATACTTCATAAGACACCATCTGGGATGCTGAACGAAGACCGCCGAGGAAAGCATATTTCGAGTTGGATGCCCAACCCGCCATAATCACCCCGTAAACACCAAGGGATGAAACAGCAAACAGGAATAAAACCCCGACATTAATATCCGCCAAAACCATTTGCGCGCCAAGCGGAATAACCGACCAAGCCACAAGCGCCAATGTCAGAATCAAAATCGGCGCCAAGAAGAACACAGGTTTATTGGCCTGCGTCGGGATAATGGTTTCTTTAGAAAGCAATTTGAACGCATCGGCAAACGGTTGCAATAACCCGAAAGGCCCGACAGTCATCGGCCCTTGACGGCGTTGCATCGCGCCCAATACTTTCCGTTCGGCATAAGTCACAAAGGCCACGAACACCATGATGCAGAGTGACATCACAACAATCGTTCCGACCAGTATCAAGGCCTCTGCCCAGAATACGCCAAGATAGGGTACTAAAAATTCCATCAATGCGGTCAACATCATCAATTACTCCGCCGCTTCAGCAGTTTGAGTTGGGTGTATAAACGTTTTGGTACAATCCGACATGGTTTTCGATGACCGAGAGATCGAATTGGTCATGTAGAAATTATCAATCGGTGAATGGAACGGATGTCCGCGTACGTCTCCGGCCTTCCCGAATTTGCCCCATGCGGCCGGCACAACCTGACCGATTTTTGCAAAATGCGGAAATTCAGAAACCAGACGCGCACGCAGTTGTGCCAGAGTATTATAGGCAAGCGGTTTGCCCAATTTATCCGACAACGCACGAATAATTTTCCAGTCTTCGCGGGCTTCACCGAGCGGAGAAACCGCTTTCTTGGCAAGCTGTGCACGACCTTCGGTATTCATATACAGACCATCTTTTTCAGTGTACGCAACACCTGGTAAAATCACATCCGCCCGCGCAGCACCTTGGTCACCATGGTGGCCTTGATAAATCACGAATGTATCTTTGCCAATCGATGCGCCGACATTAAATTCATCAACACCCAAAAGATAGAGGACTTCAACGCCCTTATTCTGTGTCGCCTCTAAAATGCCGTAAGCATTCAGGCCATCATCTTTCGGAACGAAACCAATATCCAAAGCCCCGACACGGGACGCATTGGTTTGCATGACGTTAAATCCGTTCCAGCCGTCTTTTACAAACCCGAACTGGGTTGCAAAATCATACAGCGCCGCATGAATGGCTTCACCATCTGGACGCAGGAAAGCACCCTGCCCCACAATCATCAACGGACGCTCTGCATTTTTCAAAATTTCAAAAAAGGCGTGATTGCCATTCAGGCTTTCAGGGCCTGCACCGATATAAGTGGTCGGGTACGTTAAATCACGTTGTTCACCAATCACACCAACTTTCACGCGTTTGGATACGAATGATTTGCGGATGCGTGCGTTGACCAATGGCGCTTCCCAACGTGGGTTTGTCCCAATCAACAAAATCGCATCGGCCTGCTCAATGCCGGAGATTGTCGAATTGAACAAATATCCCGCACGGTTCGATGTATCAAACAAAGTGCCATCCGTACGGCAATCCATATTTTTAACGCCGAGTGATACCATCAAATCCTTGAGTGCCAACATGGACTCAGTATCGTTCAAAGCCCCGACCATTGCCGCAATTTTGTTGGCAGGTGTTGAAGATAATTTTTGGGTGACAACGGCAAATGCCTCGTCCCATGATGCGGCACGCAAAGCACCGGTTGCGGCATCGCGCACGAATGGTTTATCAAGACGCGCACGTTTCAACCCGTCATGGGCGAAACGTGTTTTATCCGAAATCCATTCTTCGTTCACATCTTCATTCAGGCGCGGAAGAACGCGCATCACTTCATTGCCGCGGGCATCAATCCGAATATTGCTACCAACTGCATCATGCACGTCAATCGATTCCGTTTTACGGAGTTCCCAAGGGCGCGCCGTGAATGCGTAAGGTTTGGATGTCAATGCACCAACAGGGCAAACATCCACAAGGTTGCCTGATAATTCAGATGCAATTGCTTTTTCAATAAAGGTTGTGATCTCGGCGTCTTCACCACGGTTCATCATCCCCAAATCCGCAACACCAGCGATTTCTTCTGAGAAACGGACGCAACGGGTACATTGGATACAGCGTGTCATTACGGTTTTTACAAGCGGGCCTAATTCCGGATCAGTCTTGGCGCGTTTGTCTTCGGTATAACGGGAACGGTCAAAACCATATCCGAATGCTTGGTCTTGCAAATCGCACTCACCACCTTGGTCACAAATCGGACAATCCAGCGGGTGGTTAATCAGCATCATTTCCATGACACCATGGCGGGATTTTTTAACTTGCGGGCTGTCGGTAAACACTTCCATATTTTCACCACACGCCATGGCGCAAGACGCAACAGGTTTCGGTGCCCCTTTGACTTCGACCAAGCACATGCGGCAATTGGCGGGAACGCTCAAGCGGTCATGGTAACAAAAACGCGGAATTTCATATCCCAGAATTTCCGATGCCTGAAGGATGGATGTACCCGCAGGGACTTCGATTTCCGTACCGTTGATTTTAAGTTTTGGCATGCTTTATCCTATTATTTATTTTTAAAACTTATTGTTTAAATCCGCATTGTTGGCGGGTTCTTATTTCTCTGTTAAGGGCTGAAATCCCAGAATATTTCTTGGCAGTGACTGGGTCAGGTTTCGCCCTTGATTTAACATTAGGGGGCAGTACTCCGTCCAATTGCGTCACATAACCGATCACATCATTCGGCGTAAATTTTTTCAAAATCTCATTAGTCATGCAATCACAGGATTCTTTATATTTTTCCATCCGTGCTGCAATTTCTGCAGGCGATAAAGTCTTCGGCGTGTAAAGGGACTTTTGACGCTCCATACAAGTGGATGAATACATATGACGCGCATAAATATCATTCATTTTCGTCGCGTCCTCAAGGTCGCGTCCGGTTAATGGTTTATTGTTATCGTCTGCATGTGCAACCGACAAAAATGAAACCAATGCCATTATAAAAACGAATTGTTTGAACACGTTTCTATCCCTACTCTGCCGCCAGAATGTCGTGCGGCGCATCTTTACGATAATCCAGCAAGCGTTTCTCCATCTCAGGACGGAAATGGCGGATCAACCCTTGGATCGGCCACGCAGATGCATCACCATGCGCGCAAATTGTATGACCTTCAATTTCTTTGGTCAGGTCAAGCAACATATCAATTTCTTCAATCGTCGCATTACCGCGCGCCATACGTTGCATGATACGGTATAACCACCCCGTTCCTTCACGGCACGGCGTACATTGACCACAACTTTCATGCATGTAGAAATGTGTGAGACGTGCAATCGCACCAACGATGTCGGTTGATTTATCCATGACAATCACACCCGCAGTCCCAAGACCGGATTGCACCGCACGAAGACTATCAAAATCCATCAACACCGTGTCGCAAATATGTTTCGGAAGTAGTGGCGTAGATGATCCACCGGGAATAATCGCAAGAAGATTATCCCACCCGCCGCGAACACCGCCCGCATGTTTTTCAATGAGTTCTTTAAGCGGAATGCCCATGGCTTCTTCGACGTTGCACGGGTTGTTCACATGGCCTGAAATACAGAATAATTTTGTTCCGGTATTTTTCTCGTCCTTACCAATCCCGCCAAACCAAGCACCACCGCGACGCAGGATAGTTGGCGCAACAGCAATGGTTTCCACATTATTCACAGTGGTCGGGCATGAATATAACCCTGCACCCGCTGGGAATGGTGGCTTGTTCCGAGGTTGCCCTTTTTTGCCTTCAATACTTTCAATAAGTGCCGTTTCTTCACCGCAAATATAAGCTCCGCCACCACGATGCAACACGACATCGAAATCCCAACCGCTTCCGGCTGCATTTTTACCGAGCAATCCGTCTGCGTAGGCTTCTTTAATCGCGCGAACGATGGTTGACCCTTCGTTATAAAATTCACCGCGCATGTAGATATAAGCACGGTTGGCACCCATCGCGAATCCTGCGATCAAAGCACCTTCCAACAATTTGTGCGGCTCATGGCGCAGAATATCGCGGTCTTTACATGTCCCCGGTTCAGATTCATCAGCGTTGATGACAAGGTAATGCGGACGACCATCGGATACTTTGGGCATAAATGACCATTTCATACCTGTCGGAAAACCTGCCCCGCCACGACCACGCAGACCGGATTTTTTCATCTCGTCAATGATCCAGTCACGCCCTTTGGCAATAATATCCTTTGTATTGTCCCAGTCACCGCGAGCTTTAGCAGCTTGCAGGCTATAGGAATCCCATCCATAGATATTGGTAAAAATTCTATCTTTATCGGCGAGCATCTTTGTTTCCAGTGCGATAGTCTATTTTGTTGCAGTCAATTTGGTTCAACCATAAAGGTTGGAAAATTGGCCTCATCATAGTGATTCCGCTTGAAAAGGCAAAAGGATATTACCTTTTTTTCAAAACTGCTCACGACTAAGATTATTAATTATGAAAACAAAAAGAGGTTGGAAGCCTAATTTTTTTGAAGAATCCGCTCCCGTGGCCCATCCGCCAGTATTTTTGACTGCCCCACGACAATAATACGGTCACAAATTGAAAGAATATGATGGCTATGGGTGCTCACAATAATCGTAGCCTTCCCCTTCAACGAACGAATTTGTTCCGCCAAATGCATTTCAAGAGCGGCATCCAACCCGTTTGTAGGTTCGTCCAGCAATATCAATGACGGATTATATGCAAAAGCACGGGCAAGTGATACAAGCTGGCGTTGCCCACCAGAAAGCTTCATCCCCCTCACCCCGACCTCAGTTTGCCAATTCAATCCACTTTCGCGGAAAGCAAACTCAAGCCCTGAAAGGCGTAATAAATCTTTACGAGCCCCTGCCTCTAGTGGAGGTCGTCCCGCACGAACATTATCCTCAATCATCCCTTCCAGCAGACATAGCTCTTGAGGCTTATACCCAAGGCTGATTGAAATATCATCAAGGGATAGATTTTCGGTCGGAATATCATCAATCAATACCCGCCCCTTATCTGCCGGAATAATCCCTGCGATCAAACGCAAGAGAGTTGTTTTTCCCGACCCGGGTGATCCCGCAATACCGACAATTTCACCCGCCCCAATGTTAAAATTAATTTTATCCAGCACCGGATTGTCATCTGATCTTAAGCGACACGTCACATTTTCAAAATGAACATTGCCCGATAATTTTCCATGAGGGATAACGTGGCGAGCCGCCTTATCAGGAAGCAACGAATTCAACCCCTTCAACGCCGCCCGAAATTCTTTATATCGCAGGATAAGACTCGATACAGAACTCATCCCCGACATCGCGCGCGAAGATAACATGGATACAGCCAACAATCCGCCCGAGGTCAGTTTATGATCCTCGACCATATACACACCCGCAACCAGAACAGCGACGTAGGAGAGGTAAGAAATAGAATTGGCCAATGACATACCAACCCCTCTCCAATACCGCGCTTTACTGGACGCCAGAGCGGATTGGACACTTGATTGGCGCAATTTTTCTTGCATGTCGCCTTGGAACGCACTGCCAACAATCACTTCACGCGCCGACAATAAATCATTCAACAATCCGAAACGGCGCTCACTTCCAATTTTAGCGACGGCTTCATAATCAAGAACAGGTTTCAGCAACAGAGATGATGAGAGGGCTAAAGCACCACCAAATAATACAACCAACAAAGCCATCGGCCCCGCGATAATTAAAATAGCCGCCAAAAATAAAAACAAGAACGGAATATCTGCCAAAGCCAACAGATAGGATGATGATAAGAAATCACGATAAGAAATAATTTGTTTATATTTTTCTAACAGCAATCCAATCCCCGGCAAACTGTTCATGTCGGTTGCCAGAAGTTTTTTAAAGATGCCGTAATCGATATCGGTTTCCGTACTAATTGCAAATCGTTCAGCCGCCTGTAAGCGGATCAAACGCATAAAAAACTCAATCCCCAACACGAACACCAAGCATATCGCCAAAGCCCAGAGGGTTTCATATATTCCGTTACCCATGATTTTGTCGTACACAAAACTACTGAACAAAGGGAAAGCCAGTGCAAATAAGTTGATCAGAAAGGCGGCGGCAACAATATCCCACAATCGCCCGCTATAGTGACGAAAGAACGGCGATATCCCACCGAACGCAACTTTCTTTTCTTTCAACACATAAGCATGAGAATATTTTTGAAGCTGATCTGCGTTCAAAGTCGTCTGCTTAGGGGGCTTAGAAGGCTGGGGGCTGTTATCCAAAACCTTCAACAGACCTTGTTCATTATGAATGAATGGCACGGGCTCGAAACCATCGCCACAGAGTATGCCGCCCTTAACAGCTCCGTCATAGATAATTGTTCCCTTAATAATGTCTAGTTTTTCGACGTCATAGATGCTGGTCTGCAATTCGCGGCGTAAGTCCGTCAAATTTTCAACAGATGATTGGTCTTTGGGGGCAATACCCAAAGCGTCAAGTAGTCTGGCTGAGGCCAGACCAAAGCTTTCGTTCTTCATGTGAATACTCTTACGCTGCGCCAGTATATACATCCAATACAGCAACGCGGTTTGTTGTATCAAGCACCGCATGACCCGCATCGGAATAGAGGTAATATATCGTATTTGTTGCGGTCGAGGAAGCCACTAAATAGCTAAGCGCCCCTGTTCCAGCCCCCACAGTTAGGCTGAATGTGTCACCTGTATCAAGCCTTAAATTCACCGAAGATGCAGTGCCCGCATCGGCAAGCCCGATAATATCATTGGCATTCATACTGTAACTTCCGCCACTGGCAGAATTTCGGATATCCAGAACCTCAATGCTATTATATTTTGCCCCAGTAATTGACCCTGCGGTGAGTGCAAGGCCGGCTACTTTAATCGTATCTGTATTCGCCCCACCATCCATCAAAGTGACGGAAGTAAACTGGGATGTTGTGGCAAGGAATGTATCATTTCCATTTCCACCATTCAGAGTATCTGCTCCGCCATTCCCCGCGAGAATGTCGTTGCCATCCCCAGCAGTAATGATATTTGCATTAGAATCTCCATAAAGAATATCGTTTAAAGATGATCCCGTGATATTTTCAACATTTACAACAGTACTATAAGTTGAAGTCCCTGTCCTTGCTTGGAAATTAAAATCCCCACCCCAGAAATATGCCTTATCAGATGCTCCATAGAACGAAGCATTCCCAAGGAACACCTGAGCAGCAACAGCTGTAGGCCCACCCCACCAAGAATTCGTAAAATCAAGTACATCAATACCCGCGCCACCATCAATGGTATTAGCGCCATAAGAGCCATAAATTGTGTCATTGCCACCCAACCCATACATAGTATTGGAGCCACCACGACCATTAATAAAATTAGCATTATTATCACCGACCAAAATGTCGTTCCACCCCTCTCCCAGAAGCCTTTCGAAATTGACCAATAATGTTGTCCCCAAACTAGTTGCGAAACCAGAATAAGTCCCTAAACTACCAACACCTCTATCAATTCTATCTGCAACGCCATTTCCATTAATATCGGCATTTCCATCTAGGTAGATCACAGCTCCTAAACTCGTATAGGCCGCCCAAATTGTATCTGAACCCGCTCCACCATCCAGTCGATCCGAACCACCACTATAGGCAATAGTCTCTCCGGCACTTCCCCCATAGAAAGCATCTGATCCAGAACCAAGATAGAACACAGTTGATGATGTCCCCCCATAAATTACGTCCCCAAAATTTGATCCCATAAACTCTTCAACGCTTACATTTGATCCAGATACCGGTGTATAATAATCACCGTTGGAGTGTGACAAAGAGTCCGCTGCTGTCACACCTTTATTCCCGCCGCTATACGCAGCAATTACGATTGAGTTTCCCAAAGAATTCGTGTATGTGCGGCTCACAGAGTCAAAGTTAACAACCACACCCGCACCAGACGAACTATAGCGCAGACGGTCATATCCGTTAGCTATGATTGTATCGTTCCCTGCGCCCATATAGAAGTCATTGACTCCACCGCCACCGCTCAGAATATTAGTTCCCTCCCCGCCAGAGAGACTATCATTCCCTGCCCCCGTAATGATCCAATCATTGGATCTTGAGCCAGTTACTGAATTGTTTCCCGAACCAAGGAGTATCCTGTTAATTGAATTATATCCTGCAAAATCCGTCATTACATAAAAATCGCCGTTGGCAGCACCACCAGTCCCATATCCCCCCAGCAGATTAATGGTCATTGACGTATTGCTTGAAGAATAGTCAACCGTATTATAGACACCCGCAGCAATCAAAGCTCCATTCGTACCGTCATAAGTGACACCGGCATGCTGGGAAATAAAGGTATTGTTTCCAGTTCCTCCATAAATAACGTCTGCTCCAGCAGTTCCAGTATAAACCGTATTATCGCCATCTCCTGCATAGATCGTATCATTGCCCGTACCGCCTGTAATCGTATCATTACCCGCACCACCATACATGGTGTCATTACCGCCACCCCCAGTAATGGTATCATTACCCGCGCCACCGTAAATGGTATTGGCTAATGTATTGCCTGTAATTGTATCGGCAAAGTCTGTTCCTGTAACATTCTGAATACCCGAAAGGGTATCAGAAAGGCCTGTCCCCGATGCAGTACCAGCCAACAATGAAAGAGTAACCGCAGTTGTCGTCAGCAGGCTGTAATCTACCGTGTTACTACCTGTTCCACCGATATAACTATTTGTGCCCAATCCACCACGGAAAATATTTGTTCCATTACCTGCCGTGTAATTGTCATTTCCATCACCGCTGATAAATGTATTATTCCCGTTTCCTGCAGTAATCGTATTGTTACCAGAACCAAGATTAAATGTATTATTTCCGTTCCCTGCGGTCACTGTATCCGTGCCAGTCCCTGCGATGATGGTATTATTGCCCTCACCGATGGTAATGGAATTCGTTCCGTCACCTGCAGAAATTGTTCCGCTTCCGTTTAAGGCTGATATTGTATCATTCCCAATACCTGTCGTGATATTAATAATAGTTGCTGTAGTGGTCACTGAATTTGTTCCGTCACCCGCCTGTACGGTCGTATTACCCGCCCCCGTTACAATAGTATCGTCACCACTTCCTGTTGTGACGTTATTAGTACCACTTCCAAGAGTAATTGAGTTTATACCATCTCCTGCAACCACAACGCCACTTCCGCTGGAAGCCGTTATGGTATCAGCCCCTGCGCCTGTTGTAATATTAATGACTGCAGCACTGGTTGTGATGATGTTCACACCGTCACCAGCTTGAATAATTGCACTCCCAGTTCCCGTGACAATCGTATCATCGCCCGTACCAGTGGTAACTGTATTGACACCATTTCCAAGTGTAACGGAATTTGTACCGTTTCCGGTATTAATCGTATTATTACCATCCTCAGCAGTGACAATATCATCGCCGCCAAGTGAGGTCAGCGTATTATCACCGCTACCTAAATAAACCGTATTATTACCTGAACCAGTTGTAACACTGTCATTTCCTTCGTAAGTATAAATCAGATTATTTCCATTGCCGACTGTAACCGTATCAACATTTCGTCCGGCATAGATTTGGTCATTCCCATCATCGGAATTAATAATGCTCGGCTGCGACATCGTCGGTAAAACATAAATCTGTTTTGTCTGCCCTCTATAATCGTAGACAAGTGTAGGATCCGTGACCTGTGATAAGCTGGTAACATCCACATACATGAAACGGAAAGTTTGTGTTGTGCTAAAAGTCTGACCTCTCGCGGCTTCTCCTGCAACGGTGATGGACATATCAAATGTATTCGACCCGCTGCGCCAAGCGTCCATATCGTAGATAATTGAAAATGCAACTGTCTGAGTGGCATAGGTTGAAGGCAGTATCCAAACACCGCCACCGGAATTAGTGGCTCCTAAAATAGAAACGCTAGTTGGAACACCGCTAATCGTAATATTTTGCAAAGATGTAAAATACCCAGCTACGTTTAAAATAATTTCTCTGGCGTTATTTGAACGATCTACTACTGGGTTGCTATTCCCAACCAAAGGTCCTGATGTGTAAATAATATCATTTCCGGCAGTGCCTGTAATCGTGGCGGCAGAAAATTGCAATGGATCACGCGGCCCCAGAAATGCATCCGCCCCCGTACCAATTGCACCACCACCGCCATATAAAGAATTACCGACCACAGTCGTCCCTACCACGTTCCCCAAAGTAATGGATACAAACGGTGTTAAACTAATCGGTGCAGGAACACCGTTTGCAGACGTAACAGGTGATGGCGGAGGGTTATACGGATGCGGAGGAACATAATCATGGTCCTTCCGATGCAAATTTTCATCAATCTTTTGAGCCTCTTTAACCAACTGCTCTACCGAGCCCTCAGTATTGGTTGTCAACGACCCTGCTTGAGCATGCTTCTGATCTTGCTCATGCTGCTTTTCTTGTTGTTTTTTATGCTCTTCTTCCTGTTGCTTTTTCTGAGTCTCGATTTCTTTTTCTAATTGCTCAATTTTCTTTTCGAGCTTCTCTTGCTCCTTCTTGTCCACTTTTTCTTTGGCTTCGACAAGATCTTCACTGGATGGAATTTTATCATCCAGCTTTACATCCACCGTAATACCGACTTCGCCAATTAAATCTGAAGACAAAACCGTTTTATCAGAAAAAAGAATGGCAGGAGGAGCATCCCCCATTGCATTAACCCCGGCATTAGGAAGAACGAAACGCGCCCCGCCTTTGGCCGTTAAAATCAGGTCAACGTCGACAATATCAACCCTAACAATATCTGCTCTTGCGAGTTTACTGATCGTGAATGCACCTTTGGCATCCGGAGATAATATGGTTGTTACGGTGTCGGTCAAAGCATTATCCTCTTAACATTTTAATCAGGAAGTCTAGCCGTTTTGCGGATCATAACCGGGTGGCATTAATTCATCGTAATCTGGGTTTTGAACCGCCTCATCCCCTCTCGAAAGGCGGGCTTCTTCAACCAACGTTTCAAGCAAGACCGTTTGCCCACTAACTCCAGAGGCAATAAGATCTACCACATTAAAATTATTACCTATTTTAGTTAACCTTTCTTTAATATCATAGAGGTGACGCGCAGAACCCATGTCAACTTCCTCGACTTTTTGCATAGTTTCGATCAAACGACCGACCAAAGCCCCCAATTCGCCCTTCGTTTCCCTTTGAGCCCCCACAACGGCCTCAAGCCCACGAATGCTATTTCCACTCAGGTCAATCAACGATTGAGACAGTTTTTTCTGGTCAATTTGAACGTTTGCCAAAGCTTTGATTTCTGCAATCAAGCGGTCACGGAATTCTTGGTCGCGACGTTGAGAGAAGAAAATATCTGCAGATGCTAAACTTTTAATGGCTTGTAAGGTTTCCTCGCCCGTTTCTTTGGAAACCTGATCTATTTCAACAATAGATTTACCAACTTTGACCGACTCACTGTTAAGATCAATGAGCAATTTGGTCAATTGTTGCTGATCGCTCATTTTGGTTGACATCGTCTTGATCTCGTCCAATGTGCGCTCACTCAACTCCTTCATACGGGGGCCGAAACCCATCATATCGATCATTCGTTGGTTTGCACCTATGCTCGCTTCAATGGCATCAATAACCGCCTCCATTTTGCGGGTGAGCAAATCAAATCGCCCTGCAATCGTTGTGTTGTTGATGGAAGACCCCAATCCCGCATCAGACTTATGTGGTTGAGCATTTTGAACTGGCGCATTATGAGACGCGATAACCGTCAAATCATGCATCACGTTCCGCGCCAGAGAAATCACTCTGTTAATATAACGACGAAGGTTAACCATCATAATGGCCAACATCAAACTGGTAATGAGACCAAACATGGATGCAGAGAACGCAATCCCCATCCCTGCCAAAGGGTGACGCAGTTTTGTTACCAACTCACCGAATTGCTTTTCAACATCGACGCCTGGTGCCCCCATGCCGTCCAACATACTAGAAATACCGGTCAAGGTTTCCAGCAGCCCGATAAATGTTCCCAACAACCCCATTGCCACCATGAACCCAGCAATAAATTGCGGGAATTCCAAACGGTTATTATATTCGGATTGAAGGGCATGCAGCTCATTTTCAATCGCATTCTGGTCGATTTGTGAATGGAGAGTACCGCCAGTATTCGCAATGTGCGCCAGATAATGACGAACATAAACCCCGCTCATCCACGGCTCTTCCAAAAGGTCTTTCATTTTGGCGCCCCGATTAACCTCACGTCCAAATCGTTCAATGACCCTAAAATCAATTTGAGCATTGCGCATCCTCATCATAATAAGGACAATCCCATATAACGAGACTAAAATGATACCCATATTAATGACAAAACCCGCATGGATAGCGTGCAGAACAAACTCACGGTAATAGATAGTCACAATCACCATAAAAAGAGCAGGAGATAAAATCTTAAAATAAGCGACAGCATCTCGTTTATTTTCATGTGAAAAATTGAATGGTAATTTCATCGCGGATCCCTAAACATGTTGTAAGTGAATTTATGAAGTGGTGAGAGTAAATATCCAAGAATGGTCCGGTCGCCCGTAACAATGTCTGCAGTGACAGTCATTCCCGGGATCATTTCTTTTCCCTTATATTCATCGGGAAGTTTATCAACCAGAATACTGACTTGATAATATGGCTGATCGTTAGCATCTTTCAAAGAATCTGCCCCTATTTTAGTAACCTGACCTGTTAAAGTCCCGAACTCTGCGGGATCATAACTCAACACACGAATTTGGGTTTTCAGGCCTGAATGGAGATACCCTCTGTCTTTGGGGGAAGCCCGTGCTTCAATTAATATTTTTTGTGTGGATGGCGTAATTTCCAACAATATCTCGCCGGGCTTAATCACTCCGCCCACCGTATTGACCGAAATGCTGTTGATGACACCATCAACAGGGGCTTTCACTTCGGTTCGTTTCATACGGTCATCTGCCGCAGTCAACATCTGTTTTAAACGGTCGATATCCGACAATGTCGCAACATACTCATTTTGGGCATCGGCACGGAAATTTGATTTCGCCTCTTCAATACGCGCCTGCGCTTCGTTAATGGCCGCTTCTAATTTGGGAACCATTCCCGCAACATCACCTAACTGGGTTCTTAGGCTTTGCTCACGCCCCTTGGCATCCAACACCTCTAATTTAGAGGCCGCGCCATTCTGGGACATAGTGGTTACAATATTCATACGCTCTGACGCCGTGACGATTTCCGTTGCAAGACGTGCCTTGCGCGCCTTTGCCTCCGCCAGTTCAGAAATTCTTTGATTCAGCATGCTTTTCTGAACCGCGATTTCACGGTTTAATTTATCCTGGCGGGCATGGAATAATTGCACTTCTGCATTGGCTACCTGCAAATCCTTCCATTCCGGCGGTAAATTAAAAACATCCTGATTATCAACTTCCGCTTTCAGTCGTGCAGCCCGAACCAATTGAGCATCCAGCTTCTGTTTCGTTTCGCTCTGGCTGGCACCTGCCATAGTGCTATCAATTGTTAAAAGCGGATCTCCCTTATGAACAAGCTCACCTTCCTGAACATCAATGCTTGAAATAATACCGCCTTCAAGATGCTGTATTTGTTGCCCCTTGCCGGCAGGAATGATCTTCCCCTCCACACGAACGACTTGTGATAAATGCGTCAATGACATCCATACAAACAATGAAATAGTCAGCAAAAGCACAGCAATAATAGACAGCCGCCCCCCTTCCATCTTCTCTTTAAAGACAGAATGATTAGGTTTGCTATTGTTTGTTGAAGAGGATTTCAACACGCCCTGCCTCCGGAACATCTGGCTTCACAATGATCGATGAAATAAGTGTCGGGTCAATCCCGCCTCTGGAAATCAAGAAATTACGCGCCGACAAAGCACGGTAATATGCAAGTCTTTGGGCAGCGGTATATGATTCATTCCCAATAATCGACCTAATCATCACCTTGTTTTTTTGTTCCTTCGCCGCAATCAAATCTTTATTAGCCTCCAATGCTTGCATAGAGGCTTCATCCAGATTGGATACGGATTCAGGATATACAATCGTAATTTTTTTATCGCCCTTCTGGACAATACTGGAACTGCCCTGATGTTCTTCCTCAGCAGATCTCTGAACAACTATTTCCTGCGGAGATTCAGCTTCACTGGACGCATTTTGATCCAAGACGCCCGTATCTTCTTTCTTGGCTTTACTTTTCCCGTCTTTCTGGGCATCACGCGCTTTGAGATCCGCTTGCGCCTTTGCGAGCATCTCTTGTAATTTCTGGATTTCCGTTTGAGCTTGGGACTGTTCAAATTTCTCCATTTTTTGGGCATCAATCACTTGATTCATTTTTTCTTCGACTTTGTTAGAAGCCATGACAAGCGCAAAAACGAAAATCACCAAAACGAAGACAAGCGTCAAGACCACGTTACTCAACGCATCAACGAATCCAGGCCAATAGTTTGCTTCTCCTCCGCCGCTTTCCATACCAGCTATCCTTTAATATCGATAATAGAAGGGACAATCTCCCCCATTTGTTGTCTGATTTGATATGACGCCTGTGTGTACGCAAAAATAACACGGGTCAGATTAAGGCGAGAATTATAAAGTTGCTCATAAGCATCTAAAAGATCAAAAAGCGACCTTGTCCCGCTCTTATATTGATCTTCAAACCCCTTCACGACTCTCTCGTTTGCCTCAACAGTTTTCTGCAAAACGGCCAGACGCTTCTTTGTTGAATTCACAGCCGTATAATTGGCACGGATTGCCTGATCCATTCTCTTGCGAACATCAACAGATTGCAAATAAGACTGCTTCTCTTTTTCGACAGCTGACAAAGCCCCCGCAACCGGAGTCAGTCCATTTATCGACCATTGCGCCACAATCATCGCAGTATCTGTTCGTTGTGTGGCATATACACCATCAACAGGATTGGCATTCGCGGCCCCACCAGCATTATAAGAATAGACACCAGAATACTGGGCATAAACTTTGGGCATCATACTTGCATAAGCTTTATGCCGATCATCCTTATCCAGATCAATTTTTTTAAGCGCCCCCAAATAGGTAGGATTATTGAGATATGCGCGCTTTGATGCACTGACCATGTCTGCCGGAATATCCGGCGCAAGACGGCTTGGAACAACAATTTTCATTGGCATGACACCCGTCAGGCGCTTGAACTCTGCCAGATTGATTTCGAACTCACCAACAGCTTCCATGCGCGCCGACTCTGCCAAAGTGGAACGAGAAACAACCCTGTCCAGATCTGCAGCTGTCGCCCCTCCGGCATCAACTCTTGCCTGCATGACCTTCGCCAAACCATCCAGATACACTCGGTATTGATCGGCAAGTTGTATAGCGACTTGTGATTGAAGAAGTTTCAAATAGGCCGTAACAGTGCCTAACGCGACAGTATCCCTTGTCCCCAGCTTGTCTATATCGGCGATACTCTGCTTATCTTTTGCCGAGAAAATATCCGCAATAACGGTCAAATCCATAATCGGCTGACGAACAAGCAATGATCTGTCACGCCGTAAATGCTTATTATCCAAGACACGGTCGCCATTGCTATCATTATATGATCCAGGGCGCGACCGTTCACGCCCCACAGCCACATCTAAATTGACCGATGGTAAATATTGGGAATAGGTACCCATCGTATCCCATTCTTTACTTTTTACACCCGCAATAGATGCTTTTAATTCATTATTATTTTGTAAGGCAATTGAAACGGCCTCATCTAATCGAACACTTTCCTGAAGACGCTCCTCTTGCCCAACTGCCTGCAGGTCAAGCGATAAAACGCCGTCAGTACCAGTCAACCCTCTTATAAAGTCAGCTTGCCATGCCGGAGCGATCTCTGCATTCTCATTACCTTCAGAATCCATATTATCGGTAGCGGGGGCAACTTGAGTTGATTGAGCCGGATTCGACCCAACAGGCTGAGCAACCATGATAGAATCATCATCTTTAGAAGCTTCATTATTTATAGGATAATTTATCGGAGGCGCTTCTTTGGGCAACTCCACAACAGGAGCCTCCTCTGTTCTAACTTCTGCTAAAGGGGCTTGTCCAACAGGTGCGGCGGCAGACAGAGGGGTAACTTCTACTTGAGCGACCGCAGGTGCAACAGCCCCACTTTCACTTCTCTCTATCTCATTTATAGGGGTAATCACTACAGAATCTTGTCCGCCTATATCTGCCGTATCAGAAACAGCAGGCCCTGCATCACTTCCATATACAACAACACTCTCCGTATCTGCTGACGGAGACGTAATGATTAAATCAAATTTGTTATCAGCATAAGACCAGCGAGGAAGGGCCACGCATGCGATAAGTGCTAGCGTTAAATATCGAGAAGAACCGAATGATGGAATCATCCAGACATATCTATTGGAACTGAAAAACTTATGAGCCAAAATAGAACCGCTAATTTTAATGATTTATGCAAAGAAAATTTTACATTTTTGACATTGATCAATAGCGTATATCAATTATGAAAGATCATCAATGGTGTTTGTCTGGCAATGCACAATATTAGCATAATAAAACACACACCCCCAATTTATTATGAATAACAAACCACCATTTCAAAATCCATCACACTCAACAACCTTATCAAAACAATAGAAATTAAATATACGCACGATAAGGAAGAGCGAATTTTTATGCCAAAATCAAAAGCTCTATAATTCCAGATACTTCATCCTTCCCCCTTCCCAAGAGATTAAGACTCTATTATGATTTGCTCTGTAATCTAAATCTGTAATTCTTCCTTTTCACATCTCTGGGGCTCAAACAATGAACCAAACAGCTAAACTCATGCCACAAACCAATAAACGCTACCGCCTCATCACCAGAAGCGACATGGACGGCCTTGTCTGCGGTGTTTTATTGAAGGAATTAGGGATTATCGATGATATTACCTTTGCTCATCCGAAAGATATGCAAGACGGTCTGATCGAAGTCACCGCAGACGACATAACAACGAATCTCCCTTATGTCGAAGGTGTTTATATGTCCTTTGATCACCATGCGAGTGAAGTCACCCGTGCAGGTGTCCCGCGCGAAAACCACATTATTGATTCCTCCGCCCCCTCTGCCGCACGCGTTGTATACGACTATTTTGGTGGAAAATCTCAATTCCCACGCGTTTCAGAAGCCATGATGGTTGCGGTTGATAAGGCCGACTCCGCCGCTTTCAGCCGCGAAGATATTCTCGATCCGAAAGGATGGGAACTCCTCTCCTTCCTGATGGATGCGCGAACTGGCTTAGGACGCTTCCGCGACTTTAATATCTCTAACTATCAACTGATGATGCAGCTGATTGATTATTGCCGCTCCAATAATGACATTGAAGAAATTCTGGCACTGCCCGATGTCAAAGAACGTGTTGATCTCTTTAAATCACACGCGATTAAATCCCGCGAACAAATTGAACGCTGCGCCCGTGTCAAAAAAAATCTGGTGGTATTAGACCTTCGGAACGAAGACACAATTTATGCCAGCAACCGTTTTATGATCTACGCTCTTTTCCAACAATGCAATATTTCCTGCCATGTCATGTGGGGTAAGAATCAACAAAATACTGTTTTTGCCATCGGTAAATCCATTCTGAATAAATCCAGCAAAACCAATGTTGGTGAACTCTGCCTGAAATATGGTGGCGGCGGACACAACGCGGCTGGAACATGCCAAGTCGGCAACGAAGTCGCCGAAGAAAAGTTGCAAGAAATCATCGCCACCATCAACAAAGATGGCTGATCCTGTTATTGTCTGGTTTCGGCAAGATTTACGTCTTGCCGACAACCCTGCCCTGACCGCAGCCCTTGCAACAGGACAACCGATTATCCCCATTTATATTCTGGATGATGTGAATGCAGGCTCATGGAAAATGGGCGGCGCAAGTCGTGTCTGGCTTCACCATTCTTTGAACGACCTCAACAAAAACCTTCAAAATAATTTACAAGTCTTTGAAGGTAATGCCTTAAACATCATTCTTGATCTGGTTAAAAAAACCTCTGCCACCAAAATTTTCTGGAACAGATGTTATGAGCCATGGCGAATTGCGCGTGATAAAAAAATCAAAGAAACCCTGAGCATCCCCTGTCACAGCGAAAACGGCTCTCTCCTCTGGGAACCATGGATGATCAGTAAATCCGATGGCACGCCTTACCGCGTTTTCACCCCTTATTTCCGGAAAGGTTGCTTAGGCGCAGAACCACCACGCGAACCATTACCAAAACCCGCCAAATTAAACCTCTCAACACTCAAGCCATCATCTGCAATCACAATTGATGAACTCAGCATCCTCCCCCAATCCCCCCGCTGGGACACCCCCATGATGTCCCACTGGACTGTCGGTGAAACCGCGGCACAGCAACGCATGAATCAATTTTTTGAAACAGGCCTAAAAGGCTATAAAGAAGGCCGCAATATTCCCTCCCTCCCGCACACTTCTCACCTTTCCCCCCATCTCCATTTCGGCGAAATCTCGCCTAATCAAGTCTGGTATGCATCCCATTACGCTGGCCTCCATCATAAAGCCGAAAATGATCTGGACTGTTTTCATTCCGAACTCGGGTGGCGCGAATTTTCGCACTCGCTCCTTTTCTACAATCCGACCCTGCCCGAAGAACCACTCAATAAACGCTACACCAATTTTGAATGGGCGGGCGTTGACGAGAGCCTTCTTGAAAAATGGCGCACAGGGAATACAGGTTATCCGATTGTCGATGCAGGCATGCGTGAATTATGGGCGACGGGCTATATGCACAACCGCGTACGCATGATTGTAGCCTCGTTCCTCGTCAAAGATTTAAGATATCATTGGAAAAACGGCGAAGATTGGTTTTGGGATACATTGGTGGACGCAAGCCTTGCCAACAATGCCGCGTCATGGCAATGGGTTGCCGGATGTGGCGCAGACGCCGCCCCCTATTTCCGCGTCTTCAACCCGACAACACAGGGCGAAAAATTCGACCCTAAGGGACTCTATATCCGCAAATGGGCACCCGATTCACACAAGATCAAACCGATTGTCGATCACGCCGAAGCCCGCATCGCCGCCCTCGCCGCGTTTAAGGATATGGGATAGAAACTATTTCTCAGCCAACAACTTCTCGATTGCCCTGACAACCTTATCAGCATCAGGGGAAGTGTTAGAATTGAAATAATCAACCAACTGACCATGACGATTAATCAGATATTTGTGGAAATTCCATTTTGGAGCCGTTCCCAATCCCAATTTAGCCTTCGCCCACAGATAGAAAGGATGCGCATTTCCGCCCGAGACAACATATTTGGTGGTCAGCGGAAAAGTCACGCCATAATTGATTTCACAAAACCGTGCGATCTCTTTATTTGCCCCTGGCTCTTGCCCGCCGAAATCATTGCTCGGCACACCAAGCACCACAAGACCTTGATCTTTGTATTTTGTATAGAGGGCTTGTAATTGCTTATATTGCGGCGTAAATCCGCATTCGGACGCCCCGTTGACGATCAAAATCACCTTGCCCTTAAAATCGGACAAGCTGATGATCGCATCTTCATCAATATTCTGGAATTGGAATTTATAGACATCTTTGGCAAGCTTTGCCGCCTCTGCCTTAGCTGTCATCCCTAATGACAAAAATGAAAACAACGCCATAACCACAACTCCCTGAAAAACTTTTTTCATCATTTATACCTGCTCTAAAATAACTCTGACATTGCTTGACGACTTCGACGCGCCACACGCCTCCGCATTTCTGATGACAATATAATCACCAATTTCAACCTTTGGCAATTCTCTCGAAGCCCTCCAAAAACCGTGCCGGTTTGAATAGGCATAATATTCCCTATTATTTCCCCTTGCCACAACCTCCCTAAAACTTTAATTTAGCCCCATGGCATGACAATACTATCATCTTGAAAGGAACCTCCATGCGCGCTTTATTACTTTTACTCGGGAGCTTATTAATTATGACTGCTACAACATCTGCAAATGCTGAGGATCTGAAACTTGATCCGGAAAACACCCTCTTCCTTGACACAACCTATGGCCGCGTTGTCATTAAATTGATGCCAGAAGTTGCACCAAACCATGTTGAGCAAATCAAAACACTGACCCGCAAAGGGTTCTATGACGGAATTATTTTCCACCGCGTGATTGATGGCTTCATGGCACAAACAGGCGACCCAACAGGTACAGGCACAGGCGGTTCCGACCTCCCGAATATTAAGGCTGAATTTAACTCCACCAACTTTGGCCGTGGTGCGGTTGGTATGGCACGCTCGGCTAGCCCTGACTCTGCGAACTCACAATTCTTTATCTGCTTTAATGACTGCAGCTTCCTCAACAAACAATACACTGTATGGGGACAAGTTGTGGAAGGTATGCAATTCGTTGACCAAATCAAACGCGGTGAACCACCAGCAAACCCAGACAAAATCGTAAAAATGACGATTGCCGCTGACGAGAAAAAATAGGATTTTATAATCCAACAAAAACCCCGCTAGAGAAATACTCTTGCGGGGTTTTTTGTAACCATCTCAATGAGAAGAATGTGATTAAGCATGTTCCAGTTTAAGGTCGCTCGCAATCGCTTTCAGGTGCGGCAATTCACTCAAAAGCGGTTGCTGAAGATTACTAAAATGGGTCGTATAACCTTGAGCAGGATCAGACAAGGAAGCAACACGCTGCAAAGTGGCCAGACTATTTTGCAAACTACCCCTCGTTAAAGCATCAGAATCTTCGATCCCAATTCTAGCAATATCCTCGAAATACCCTCTAAGCAACCCGGGCACGTTACCAGATAATAGAGTCTGCCCATCTTCAGGCTGCCCATATTTGGGAATTAAAATTTTGCGGTAATCGGCGGGGGGGCGCCCTTGGGAAATATCTGGGTTGGTCGCCACATCCCATAATTTTCCAGCGTAATAGGAAATTACGATCGCTTTTTCAAATGCCGTTCTCATACTCACACCTTCATTATTATTTTTTGTTTCTTTTATTATTATGAATAACCAAAGAAGAAGTCAACCTAAAAAAGCTAACCTAGCTAAGAAGAACAACAAATCTCCAAGCCATAACCCCCGCCAAAAGAAAGGCGAAAGTCAGAATATAAGACATGACACTCAAATAGATCGCAATCCTCAAATGGTGGATTTCAACTTTGGCGGTGCTTTTGGGGGAACCGATCCAAGCGCGTTTCAAAACACTCCCGTCCCTGTCCTCCACTGGGCCGCCGAGAGATATGCCCATTCCCCATGCCAAAGCCGTCAATGGCAATCCACCCTCGCCATAAGATGCTTGCCCAGCGCCTTTTGAAAAAAGCCCCATAACCGCTCTGGTCAGTCGGGCGGACGGCGTGAACAACGCGGCAAAAGCCAAAATGACGGTGGTGATCAATTGCGGGATATATCCCAAAAGCCCCTCTAACGCCAAAGCCAGATTTCCGATCCCTTTGGCAAACCCTTCTTTGGACAAACTCCACCGCGCGGCGGCAATGCCGCTATAAATAAAGGCCGCGGGAAGTCCACCAATCAAAAACCAGAATAACGGCGCAATAATTCCCTTATCCAAACTGAACGACACGAAACCAATGCCGCCGCGAATGATACCATGCGTATCGGTCGTATTCAGATTTGTGCGTGTTGAAACTGCAATATCGTAATAACTCCCTTTTGGAAGATGCTGATTTGATTTGCCTTTTTTATCTTCCGCCCGAATGGCGCGGTGCAGTTTGATCAAGGCAGACCATGTCGCCCCGCCACTTAAAACACAGGTTAACAATACGGGCGTCATGAAACCGGAAAGGGGTAAAGCCTTATCAAGTAATACAACAGCAAAAGTTACTAACGCCGTGAAAAATATATATAATATCAAGATGATCGTTCCACGAAAATGCAGGGACGAAACGGATCGACCGACTTTATAAGTCTTTTTGGCAATCCCGCCAAAGACCCTGTCCAACATCACCCATAAAAACGGATTGGCATTACCCGAAAACGACCCGAACACTCCGCCAAAAACAGATACGAACAACAATGAAATCATTGCCGTATTTAAACGCTCGGGCGATGCTATATTATCCAGAATATAAGAAATTAGTTCCAAAAACATTGTAATGACAACTGGTTAAAGGGTTCAAAATCAGATAGAATGCAATTCTCTCTGCAAATTCCTTGCAGAACTCTCATGCGTTATAGTTGTTTTAACACATTTCCGCGACATTTAATATGTCAGTCATATGCGGACAATAACGATTCAAAGGATTGGTTTATCGTGCTTTATCACCTCTACGACCTTCAACACGCCATTTTAACCCCTGCCCGTTTGAGCGCAGAGGCCATCAGGACGTCATTTCAAAACCCCTTAAACCCACTGGCCTATTCGCCAATGGGGCGGACGATTGCCGCAGGCGCAGAAGTTTTCGAACGCCTGACACGCCGTTTCGGCAAACCCTCTTTTGATTTGCCGACAACCAAAATCGGCAAAGAAACCGTCAACATTACTGAAGAATTTATTGTTGAAAAACCGTTCTGTAACCTCCTACACTTCAGACGCCACATTAAGCGCAACGACCCAAAAGTTTTAATCGTCGCACCAATGTCTGGTCACTACGCAACACTTTTACGCGGAACGGTCGAAGCCTTACTACCCCACCATGACGTTTATATCACCGACTGGATCGACACACGGATGATTCCGCAAAAAGAAGGTGATTTCACCCTTGATGATTACATCAACTATGTCCGTCAATTTTTATCTCTGCTTGGCCCTAAAACCCATGTGATCGCGGTTTGCCAACCTGCTGTCCCTGTATTGGCTGCCGTATCCTTGATGGCCGCTGAAAATGACCCGAACCAACCTCTTGGCATGATCCTGATGGGCGGGCCGATTGATACGCGCGTCTCAAAAACCCAAGTCACCCAAACCGCCGAAGAGCGCCCGCTCTCTTGGTTCAAGAAAACCGTGATCTCAACCGTGCCTAGCTGGTATCCGGGTGCTTATCGCAAAGTTTATCCGGGCTTCGTCCAACTGGGCGGGTTCATGTCGATGAATTTGGATCGCCATGTGGGTCAACATATGAACTTTTATAAGCATCTGATTCAAGGTGATGGCGATTCCGCCGAAGCCCACCGTAAATTCTATAACGAATATAATGCGGTGATGGATTTACCCGCCGAATTTTATTTGCAAACAGTGGATGTTGTCTTCCAACGCCACCTGTTGCCGAAAGGTCAAATGAAATGGCGCGACCCGTTGACCGAACAATTGCATGATGTATTACCAAGTAAAATCCAACACACCTCCCTTCTGACAATTGAGGGCGAACTGGATGATATTTCCGCGCGCGGACAAACAACGGCGGCGCACGACTTATGCTACACCCTGTCCCAAAAGAAACAATATCATCATTTCCAATTGGGCTGCGGTCACTATGGTATCTTTAACGGCAGCAAATGGCGCAAAGACATTATGCCGCGCATTCGCCACTTCGTCCGTATGAATGATACAGGATGCGACCCGATCCCCGCAGAAGATTTGAAACATATTCCCGATCTAGCTCCGGAACGCTATAACCGCGACAAACACGGTGTCGCCGCCATCCGTCGCTGGTTCAAAGAGCGCGAAGGCAAAGTTCAAGAAAAAGAAAATATGCATTAGTTTTCAATAACTTGCCAAAACTTTGACATAAACAGAAAAATCCTATAAATTCGCACCTCCCAGACCATTCAGTCTGGGAAAGGACGAATTTGAGTTATGTTTGAAACAATTAAATCGTTAGTATCCCCCACGTACCGCGAGAAAAAGCGTATTGAGCGAGCCGCCGAATTAGCAGCCGAATTTATAGAGGCCACCAAGACCACACTGGCTGGGCGAGGCATTAGTAGGGTCGAACAATTAAAATTTCTCGAAGATAATCGTAACAGCCTGTTCAACGCATTCGAAGTGCTCTCTGGTGCATCCCCCATCAAAGCCATCCAGAAGCTTCTAGAGCTTGGCGAAGCCCTCCAAGAAAAAGCCCGCCCCTATTTTTGGAACGAAGTTCAGACCCCCATCGGGAAATTGCTAGAAAATCTGCCTGAGGCAGCGAAAAAACGTGTTTACCTGCAACTTCTAAAATCCGCCCCCACAGGAACAATTACAGATTTCGTTATCGATCATGCCGAAGATTTCGTTGCCATGATCACGTCCCCCAAAACCACCACTAACGACAATATCCTTGACCTGTTACGCAAACATACCGCGCCAAGAACCGCAGACTTTATAGAAAAAATCCGCCCCTTGTTTTTAGAAATCTATCAACAACGATCTGAAAAACCTGACGAAAGGCTTATACTCGCAAAAAAACTTTTGGCCGCCTGCCTCTCCACGAAAGGTAATTCGCTCCCAAAAAGCTCTCCAAATTTTATTGAAGACATAAGGGCAGAACAAATCAAATCACTTGTCTGCAAAATTGGCGAATTATATGCCGACGAAAAAGGCGATAAAGACTTTAAAGGGATAACACGCTGCTTACAGGAATTAGAAGCCCTGCAGGCCTGCAATTCAGAATTTCTAACCAAAACAGAATCGGAACGAAAAGATAGCGCCCCCGCATTTTTTCGGCTGTATCAAATTTCCCCACCCCCAATAACAGGTAAAGATACAGACGAAGACAGGCCTATTTATATTCTTACAACCAAAGAAAAGGGGCGCGGAAACCCAATGGATGGCGGAAAAATTTCGATTGTCCTCGTTTCAGATACATTAGAAAGAATTAGAATAGCATTCCCTGCAGTAAATAATATCCCTTCATCCCGAAATGTCGTTGAAAGACTGGTACAATCTTATCAACGGGCTGCATCCCCCGCCCCATCACCTGAAAACATTTCTATCCCTGATATGTCAGGCTCATTTGAATTGACAGCAGAACCCAAAGGGGTAGATTTAGGGGATGAATCACTCTCTCACCCACTCAATCGGGATCATGTCTCCGTCGAGCAGCATCAACCGACAGCGTTTTGAGCACGGGCTTTCCGTTCTCAAATCTCGGGGTTTTCAACTTGTTATCCATCCCCAAACCTATGAAGGCGCGGATACAGGCAACCAACTCGCCGGAACACCGGAACAAAAGGCAGCAGCCTTTATGGATTTATGGAATGATGATTCCGTAAGCGTTATTATGGCCTCTTGTGGCGGCAACTTCTCCTCGCAATTTCTCCATCTGCTGGATTACGAAGAACTCTCCATCACCCCCAAAGCCGTCATCGGGTTTAGCGATACGACAGCTCTTTTATCGGCCTTATATGCGGGCGCAGGTATCGGGGGGATTTTCGGCCCCACTGTTCAAACCCTAGGGCGCATTGAAAATCTGGACAAAGTGACCGATATTCTGTTTGGTCGCCCCACCCCCGACATCGAACTCACGGGCGCAACCCTTCTCCCATCATCCATCAACCATTCCGCCAAAGCCCCGCTTTTTGCCGCGACCCTCTCGGTTTTATTGTCCTTGGCGGGCACACCCTATTTCCCTGATCTTTCTGGACATATATTAGTGATTGAAGATATTGGCGAAGAATTATCCCATCTTGACCGCATGCTCTGGCAATTAAACCAGCTTTGCCCACTTTCCCATCTCGAAGGGCTTATCTTCGGGGACTGTGTGGATATGCGGGATACTGGGCGCCCCTTGGGGCTGGATTTCGAAGGCGTCATACGGAAACATACCGCTGGACTGCTGATCCC
The DNA here is from genome assembly GCA_001767915.1 of Alphaproteobacteria bacterium RIFCSPHIGHO2_02_FULL_46_13. GTDB lineage: Bacteria > Pseudomonadota > Alphaproteobacteria > Micavibrionales > Micavibrionaceae > UBA1573. Next base: position 43,104 of record MEMI01000043.1, read on the forward strand.
CGTCCTGATCAATGCCCCTATCGGTCACGGAAGCCGATTTATGCCTATCCAGCTCGGGCGCACGGCAACTCTTGATGCATCTTCATCACCACGCTTGATTTTGGGGTAAGACTCTATTAAAAGCACAGCAAGATAATGAGGTTCAAAAATGACTTTTGTGGTTACAGATGTCTGCATCAAATGCAAATACACGGATTGCGTCGAAGTTTGCCCAGTAGATTGTTTCTATGAAGGCGAAAACACGCTTGTCATCCACCCCGATGAATGTATCGATTGCGGCGTATGCGAACCCGAATGCCCGATTGAAGCCATCGTGCCCGATACCGCCGCCTCAGGCCAAGAATATCTGGAAATGAACCGCAAATATTCCATGGAATGGCCGGTCATCACCCGCAAAAAAGACCCGCTACCCGAAGCCGAAGAATTCAAAACCGTCAAAAACAAATTCAAAGACTGGTTTTCCCCTAAGGCTGGCGAAGGCGATTAATCACCCAAAATAATGATGCGTGCCGGACACTGGACAGGGCATGAGCCAATAAGTTCAAGAAAAATCTCTGAATCAGGCTTTTTCCATTGCAAAGCTCCCTCAGCCTTGTAGCCTACTTGTCGCAAATAGGCCGAAGCCTCTGTTACATTCAGATTCGTGAATATAATTCGGGTTTCAGCTACCTTGGGACCATCAGACGCATAAACAAAATAGTGATCAACTGAACCAACCTTAGCAAGTTGTTTTGCTGACCACATGCTTGGTATCAACAACGCTTTTAAATCTTTGGAATAGATGGGTTTATCATCGTCAAGTACCCAAACAAAAAAAGCAAACGTTGCGAACACCATACACAGAAACGCCACAAAAGTCGCCAACAGATATTTTGTGAGTTTTTTAATCGTAGATCCCCGCAGAACTGCCATTCTTGGAAAAAATTAAAGAATAGTAAAAGAAAAAATTGAAAAATCTGAAAAATATGCTATATTGCTTTCCATGCTACTACATCAGCGGACGCAATAAAGGCCTTTTATCCCTTTAAACTGTCTATTATCGCTCGTCAACACTGATTTTATCGTTTTTCGATATTATCTTGGCGAATGTGACTTTTGTACCAAGCAAACAAGTTAAACCACGCAAATAGAAAAAAGGTCTAACAGCATGAAAACAAACACAAAAAAGACTATTGCAACCAAAACAAAAGCTCCTGTAAAAAAATCTGCCGTTAAGGTAACAAAACCTGTGGCCAAAGCTGTGGTTAAGACCGCTGTGAAAAAATCTGCCGCTATTAAGCCAGCCGCGAAAAAAGTTTCCCCTGCTGTGAAAGCAAAGGCTGTTGTAAAAACAACGGCAAAAACTCCTGCTAAAACTGTAAAATCCGCTCCGAAAGCGACAAAAGCTCCTGTAAAAGCAGTTAAAGCGGTTAAAACCCCTGTTAAGGCCGTAAAATCCGCCCCAAAAACAGTAAAAGCGACTAAAACTCCTGTTAAAACCGCCGTAAAAGCCGCTCCAAAAGCAACAAAAGCAGTTGTTACCCCTGTTAAAGAGACACCAAAGGCAGCTCCGAAAGTTGCCCCGAAAGCTGCAATCGTTGTAAAAATGCCGGAAAATGAAAACACTCCTGCAAAGCCACAAATTCGCGCAACCATTATCGCAACGGCTCGCCCAGCTCAAATGGCAATGAACAAAATGTCCAGCCATATTGCATCGGCAAATGCGGCGCAATCCAACCGCCCGGTTTACCGCCCTATTCAAGTCATCAACAAACCGTTGACTCCGCTCCAACCTGTTCGCGCCATGGCACCAATTGCCAAAGATGCTGAAAAAGTGGAATTCAAAAAAGGTGATTACGTTGTCTATCCTGCTCACGGTGTGGGCGAGATTGAGGCAGTTGAAACCCAAATCATCGGCGGCATGGAAATTAAACTCTACGCCATCGCCTTTGAAAAAGACCGTATGCGTTTGAAAGTGCCAGTATTTAAAGCTCATGCCTCCGGCCTTCGTCGCCTGTCCACATCCAACCGTATGGACGATGCTTTGAAAACACTCCAAGGTCGCGCCCAAATCCGTCGCGCCATGTGGTCACGTCGTGCGCAAGAATACGAAACCAAGATCAATTCCGGTGACCCGGTTGCGATTGCAGAAGTGTTGCGCGATTTGAAACGCAGTAACGACGAAAGCGAACAATCTTACTCTGAACGTCAGATTTACCAATCTGCCCTCGAAAGACTGGCTCGCGAAGTAGCCGCCGTTGAGAAAATCACTGAAATCGAGGCCGCAGAACGCCTTGAAAACATGATCAAAAGCAAACGCTCCCGCGCAGCTTCTGCTTCCGAAGACGATGTGAAAGAAGTAGCAAACGCTTAATTTTCAAAACCAATATTTACAGAAAACAGGCTCCCGATAACGGAGCCTGTTTTTTCTTTTATTTATTCCCTCTCCCCCCAAGAGAAAAAGCGAGAGGGTTAGGGTGAGGGACAACTCTGAATAAAACTGAAAAACGAACTGATAGCTCTTGAAAAAACATAACGAAATCAATGCACTGCCATCACCCCTCATATCCCTTCCCCCCCTAACGGGGGAAGGTTAAATACATCGTCATTGCGGCGAAAGCCGCAATCTCACTTGGGTCAAGAGAGATTCTGGCTTTCGCCAGAATGACGGATTCTTATTTAAAGAGGAACTTAGTGAACTTAGACTTTCTTAGTGTCTTAGTGGTTAAAAAAAACTTTCATGTAAAAAAATCAAAAAACGAACTAATAGATCCCCCAAAACACTTAAGAACGAATCTCACTATACAAACGAAACGGACTAGGATAATATCTGCACAGAAGTTTCTGCGGACTATGAAAGCTAAACGTGTACTACCATTATACGACTTGCCTTATACTAGCCTCCTGAGACGACACGACCCACACTTAACACTAAGGAAGCATATAATGGCGACTGGTACAGTAAAATGGTTTAACGGACAAAAAGGTTTTGGCTTTATCGTTCCTGATGACGGCGGGAAAGATGTGTTTGTGCACATTTCAGCTGTTGAACGCTCTGGTTTCAAATCATTGAACGAAGGACAAAAAGTTTCATACGAACTGGAAACAAACCGCGGCAAAACTGCAGCTGTTAACATTCAGAACGCTTAATTTTTTTAAGCCCTCCGGAAAACACATCGAAATACCAAGAGCCGCTTTTGAAGCGGCTCTTTTGTTATTTCAGAATAACGCTGCCTTAATTCATTCCGCCGGGCTCAGCAGGCTTTGAAACAAACGCCCTAGCTTTCGTTAATGTCTCAAGACGCGATGCATCTTTAGTCGCCTCAATCAGCGCGTCCAAAACAGGGGTTTGAGAAGGTTTCACTTGTGGCGCGGCATCAACAGGCGCAGCCGCCACCTTAAAATCCGTCGTCGGCGTAACCGCCGTCGGAATAACGGGTGTATTCGGAACTGTCGTCGGCGGAATAACTTTTGGCTCTAAAGTAGATAGATTTATGCCTTTAGAAACAGCCTCAGGTGCAGCTTCAACATTCGCAGGCTCTGGCGGTTTAGCTGTTGCCACCACTGCGGTTTTTTCAGGCTCAGACGAAAACGCATTTTTAAATCGATCCCATAAGCTTGGCTTATCCGCCTCCGCTTCAATGGCTCTGGCATTAACCGCAACAGCGGGTTGCCCGTCTGCTCCGCGTTCAATATAAATTCCTTTAGCCGGATCTGACCTTTGAACGGCCGCGGTTGGCTGAGACGCTGCCGTTTTAACGGCATCCG
>MEMI01000043.1:46878-98717 GCA_001767915.1 Alphaproteobacteria bacterium RIFCSPHIGHO2_02_FULL_46_13
AGCGTTTAGCCCCTTGGATGGCACGATCAAGTGCTCCCCCCTCTTCAGGAAGAATTCTTTTCAGGATTTGTCCAGGAGCAGCCAATAATACCTCCCCTAAACTAGGCCGTTGCTGACCTTGTCCAGGCGTTCCTGCGGGATCAAATCGTTGTAGGAAATTTCTTGTTACACTATTTACATTTGCCCCTTGCTGACTTGCCGCGACTTCAGGGCGACGCGCTACGCCATTCGGATCAACATGTTGAGACTGCCGATGATTTACGTTTCCGAGCACTCCTGTGAGATCGCCAATTCCATCAAGAGTGGCCGTCTTAACAGCCTCAGCAACTGACACTTTACCTTGAGTGAGTTTTTTAATACCAACTCTCTCTACATCTTTAGCAAAACCATCAAATACACCCATAAAACACCTATTTTCGCTATTCGTTTTAAATTCTGATCCTAGAATATATGGAAACAGTTAATAATACGTTTATTCATAATCACAACCACCTCACTACCCTTCAAAAAATCAAAAAAACCAAAACCAAATATGGAAGAATAAAAACTTCTCTGCTAACGTCATTTTTATGTCCCAGATTTCAGAACTTAAAAAAGCCGGATTCCAGTCCGCAAATGCCGCGTCCTTGTCACAACCGTCAAGCGATTCCAATTACCGCATCCTCCCCCAGAATCTGGAGGCCGAGCAAGGTTTGCTGGGTACATTGCTGATCGACAACCGCACCTATGAAAAGATCGGTGACTTTCTAAAACCGGAACATTTCTTGGCACCTGCCCACCAACGGATTTTCCAAGCGATTCGCACATTGGTTGACCGCGGACAAACCGCCTCGCCCGTTACCCTCAAAACCTTCTTTGATAAAGACGAAGATCTGGAACAAGTCGGCGGTGCCGCCTATCTCGCGGATTTGGCGGCAAGCGTAATTTCCATCCTGAATATCGAAGATTACGCCCGCACGATTTATGACCTCTATCTGCGCCGCGAACTCATCTCGTTCGGCAATGATGCCGTCAATGATGCCTATGAACACAATATCGAACGCGATGCCCAAGATATTATCGAGGTGGCCGAGGCCAAATTATTCTCCCTCGCTGAAACAGGCGACGGCCAAGCCAGTTTCGTAACTCTGCGCGATTCCATTAAAGTCGCAATTGATCTTGCCGAAAGTGCCTATAATAACAAAGGCGGTGTGACTGGTGTGACCACTGGCCTCAAAGACGTTGATGAAAAACTGGGCGGCCTGCATAACTCTGACTTGCTGATCCTCGCGGGGCGTCCGTCGATGGGGAAGACAGCACTGGCCACCAACATGGCCTTTAACGCCGCCAATGCCTACGCCAAATCAGGCGGCAAAGAAGGCGCGATTACCGCCTTCTTCTCGCTCGAGATGTCGCACGACCAGTTGACGACGCGTATTCTGGCAGAACAATCGGGTATCTCCGGCGACGCGCTTCGTAAAGGGAATATGACCGAAGGACAATTCCGTGATTTCGCGCAAGCCGCCCACAACTTAACCCAAGTGCCACTTTATATTGACGACACACCTGCCCTGTCCATCGGCGCAGTGCGTACCCGTTGCCGTCGCCTCAAACGCAAACATGGCCTTGGCCTGATCGTCATCGACTATCTGCAACTCCTGCGTGGATCGGGAAGCAAACAATCCGAAAGCAACCGCGTGAACGAAATTTCCGAGATTACCCGCGGCCTGAAAGCATTGGCCAAAGAACTCCAGGTTCCGGTTCTGGCACTGTCCCAGCTATCGCGTGCGGTGGAACAACGTGAAGATAAACGCCCGATGTTATCCGACCTTCGCGAATCCGGATCGATTGAACAAGACGCGGACGTTGTGATGTTCGTATACCGTGAAGAATATTATCTGGCACGCGAAATTCCTGCGCAACGTGATAATGAACCAATGGACAAATTCAACGAACGCTACGCCTCATGGGCGCAACGCCTGCAAGACAGTGCCAACGTCGCCGAAAATATCATCGCCAAACAACGTCACGGCCCCATCGGAATCGTCAAACTCTTCTTCGACCCGAACCTGACAAAATTCGCGGATCTAGATCAACGCCACCATTCATAATATGAAACACTCCCCTACCCGCATCATTATCAACACCTCGGCACTTCAGGGGAATTATAAATTCCTGACCAGCAAGGTCGGACAAACATGCCAAACCGCCGCCGTTGTCAAAGCGAATGGGTATGGATTAGGGGTTGATGTTGTTGTTCCCGCATTGGAACAGGCAGGCGCAAAATTTTTCTATGTCGCCCATTTTGCCGAGGCTCTGACGGTGCGCCAATTGACATCTGCTCCGATAGCGGTACTGGGCGGCCTTCCACGCGGAGCGGCGGATGATTATAAGAACAATAGAATTGTTCCCGTTTTAAATACCGCCGAAGAAATCACAAACTGCCCCGCCGACCTGCCCGCCATCTGGCATATTGATACGGGCATGAATAGGTTGGGGTTAAGTGTAAATGAAGTCTCAACCTTTGCTAGTCAGGCGAAATCCTTACCCATCCTGATGATGACCCATTTTACATCAAGTGATGATGCACAGAGTTCACATGCCGCCGAGCAAGTCCGCAAATTTAATGACTGTATCGCGGGACTGCCAAAACCATTCCAACTTATTCCGCAAAGCATTTGCAATTCATCGGGAATCTTCCGCAATGAAAACTGGCACCGCGCTCAAACACGCCCGGGCGTTGCTTTATACGGCGCAAACCCAACACCAGAAACTAAAAATCCAATGTCCCCAGTGGTCACAATGGAAACCCGCATCCTGCAAATCCGCACTGCCCGCGCAGGCGAAACCGTCGGCTACAACCAAACCGAAACTTTAGAAAAAGATACACTATTGGCCACAGTCGGCCTCGGCTACGCCGACGGCTTTCTCCGCTCCGGCAGCAGCCGCGCCAAACTCTATTGGCACGGACAACCCTGCAAAATCATGGGACGAGTCTCGATGGACTTGATCGTGGTCGATATCAACAACCTCAAAAACTGCCCCACCCCGAAACAAGGCGACCATCTCGAAGTTCTCGGCAACCACCAATCCGTTGACCAATTGGCCAAAGATTTAGGCACGATCAGCTATGAGGTTATCACCTCCCTCTCCCAGAGGGCAGAACGTCTCGCACGATAATTTATTGACATAATATTTATATTTATGTATATTCCCTGCAGTCAATGATGAAGGGAAAAAATCATGCGGAATATGGGATGGCTAATACCAAGCTTTAAAACCAAAGCAAGAGCAAATTCAGAAGGTCTTAGCCTTCGCAAATTCAATTCCGAAGCTTCCGATAAATCAATTCAAATCGAATTTCGTACACGCCATCAAAACCCAGACATGCGGAAGGTTTTTGACGGCGTGTTATCTGCTCTTCCTGATCCTGATGCCTTTCATGCCTTCATCTCCAATATCTCAGGTGAGCGCAAAAGCACCATTACTGTATCCCTCCATGCAAAAAACCCGCAGGATGTCAGTAAAGCAACCTTTCAGACTCTCTCCCTCATGCTCATAAAACATATCAAAACTGATTTAACAGGTGAGATCGCCAAAACTGGCCATTCGCAGTCTGCACCGTCACCACATTAACATAAATGAAAAATTTGCCTGATTTCCTTGCATTTTTCGTCTTGCCTGATATGAATATCGGACAATAAAAATAAGGAAAAAAGTGATGACCGCCATGCCAGCCGTAAAACCCTTCCCTGCCCTTAAATATAAACGTGTTCTTCTTAAAATTTCGGGTGAAGTTTTAATGGGGCCTCGTGAATTCGGTCTTGATCCTGATACGATTGCCCGTATTGCCCAAGACGTCAAAGACGTTGTGGATATGGGATGTGAACTCTGTATCGTTGTCGGCGCAGGGAATATTTTCCGCGGCTTGTCCGGTGCATCCAACGGGATGGACAGAACAACAGCCGATCATATGGGGATGTTGGGGATTGTCATCAATGCTTTGGCGTTACAAAACGCCCTTGAAAATATCAACGTCAAAACCCGTGTTCAATCCGCGATCCAGATGGATCAGGTGTGTGAACCTTATATCCGTCGTAAAGCCATTCGCCACATGGAAAAAGGCCGCGTGGTTATTTTCGCGGCAGGAACAGGTAACCCTTATTTCACATCCGATACCGGCGCATCCCTCCGCGCATCCGAAATGAATTGCGACCTGATCGCCAAAGGAACAAAGGTCAACGGAATTTACACCGCCGACCCGTTCAAAGACCCGAACGCCGTCAAATACGATCACCTGACCTATATGGACATCCTAACCAAAGATTTAAAAGTGATGGACGCCACCGCAATCTCCCTCGCCCGTGAAAACAAAGTGCCTGTGATGGTTTTCTCCATCCGCGAAAAAGGCAACTTTGCCAAAGTCATGACCGGACAAGGCGAATACACTATCGTCAGTGACGAGAAATAAGATTCAAAAAGTAAAAAAGGAAGAAACTAAAATGGCACTCAATATCAATGATATTAAACAACGCATGCAAGGCGCGATTGATACGCTGGAAAAAGAATTTGTGGGTCTGCGTACAGGCCGCGCATCGGTCAATATGCTTGACCCGATTACGGTTGAAGTTTACGGCGCCCGTATGCCTCTCAACCAAGTCGGTACCGTCAGCGTTCCTGAACCACGCCTTTTGACCGTTCAAGTCTGGGATATGAACTCCACCAAAGCCGTTGAAAAAGCCATTCGTGATGCTGGTCTCGGCCTCAACCCACAGGGCGAAGGATCATTGATCCGCATTCCTATTCCTGAGCTGTCAACAGAACGCCGCACTGAACTCCAAAAAGTTGCTGGCAAATACGCCGAACAAACCCGCGTTGCCATTCGTAACGTGCGCCGCGATGGTATGGACGCGATTAAAAAAGATGATGATTTGACCGAAGATGATCAAAAAAGATTATCCGATGACGTTCAAAAAATGACCGATGAATTTATTAAATCGGTTGATGCCATGTTGGCGAAAAAAGAAGCCGATGTGATGAAGGTCTAATGACAATCTCAACCAATACAGATAAAGCCGCTATCCCCAACCATGTTGCCATCATTATGGATGGCAACGGTCGTTGGGCGAAATCGCGTGGCCTTCCGCGCACAGCCGGCCACCGTAAAGGAGTCGAGATTGTTCGCAATGTCGTTGAATACGCCAAAGAAGTCGGCATTAACACCATCACTCTCTTTGGCTTCTCGTCAGAAAATTGGAATCGTCCTCAGGATGAAATCAATGATTTGATGAAAATGCTCCGCACCTATTTAAGGTCTGAAACTGCCGACCTTCATAAAAACGGTGTGCGCCTGCGCGTGATTGGTGACCGCGCGGCCTTTGATGCGGATATTGTTGAACTGATCGAAAATGCAGAACGCCTGACATCCGAAAATACAAAATTGAATCTGGTCATGGCATTAGGCTACGGCGGACGCCAAGACATACTGCATGCCGCTCAATTGCTCGCCGACCATGCCTACCGCGAAAACCGCAAATTGACCCGCGACGAAGTTGAGAATCTGTTCCCTCAATTCCTGATGACCGCAGGAATTCCCGACCCTGATCTGATGATCCGCACCAGCGGCGAACAACGCATCTCGAACTTCCTGATCTGGCAATGTGCCTACACGGAATTTGTATTCACTGAAACCTTATGGCCTGACTTTACCAAACAACATTTAATTGACGCCATCGAAGAATTCGCAAAACGCGACCGTCGTTTTGGCAAAGTCAAAACAACACAAGGCTAGATAATGGGAAAACCCCTTTCCTCCCTCACACTTCGCCTTATTTCATCGGCTGTTTTAATCCCGGTTGTGGTTAGCCTTGTGGCGATTGGGGAATGGTTCTTTATCGGCTTGATTGCAATCTGCATCGCGATAGCCTTTATAGAATGGATCAATATTACAAAACATATACCTATTAGTCGCCTTACAAAGAGCACCACTATTATCGTTGGTTTTTTCTATCTCGGTTTTTCTTTTATTGAGATGTCACTTCTGCGCGAACATAGTAACGGCCTTTTCTGGACCATCCTGTTTATGATGTGTATATGGGCAAGCGATTCCGTGGCTTACCTTTTCGGCAAAACAATGGGCGGCCCAAAAATGTCGCCGACGATCAGCCCCAACAAAACTTGGTCCGGCTATATGGGCGCGCTAATTGGCCCTGCGATATTTTTGTTTTTGGCCATTCATGTCGCAACCCCTGATTTTCTGATTGAACGCACCCCCGAAGGTTGGATCACTCTGTTGACAGGACTTTGCTTCGGCGTGGCGGGACAATCAGGCGATTTGATGATCTCTGCCATGAAACGCAAAGCAGGTTTAAAAGATACGGGTGCCATCATCCCCGGACATGGCGGTATTCTGGACAGGATCGACGCTCTACTCCTCGCCTTACCTATTTTTCTGGCCTATATAAAATTCGTAACGGGATAATGTGGCATGACCCAAAAAACCATCACCATTCTCGGGTCAACAGGGTCAGTCGGAACAAACACCATTGATCTGATTTCTGGCAACCCCGATAAATTCAAAGTCCGCGCCCTGACCGCTGGCAAAAACATTTCCCTTCTTATGGAGCAAGCCAGAAAATTAAACCCTGAATTTGTGGCGATTGCAGACAATACCCAATTTGATGAATTAAAATCCGCCCTAGCAGGAACATCCATCCAATGCGGCGCGGGCGAGTCCGCAATCATTGAAGCCGCCAGCATGAATGTTGATGTGACCATGGCCTCCATCGTCGGTTTTGCAGGGCTGAAACCCGTCCTCACCGCCATTCGCCATGCCAAGACAGTGGCGATTGCAAACAAAGAACCATTGGTGGCAGCAGGGTCACTCGTCCTGTCCCTCGCCGATGAATTTGGTACGAAAATTTTACCCGTTGATAGTGAACATAGCGCGATTTTTCAGGTGTTAGAAACGCATAACCGCGACGCCGTCAAAAAAATAATCCTGACCGCATCGGGCGGCCCGTTCCGCGCGTCTTCCATTGAACAGATGAACGCCGCAACGGTTGAACAAGCCCTCGCCCACCCCAACTGGACAATGGGCGCCAAAATTTCGATTGATAGCGCCAGCATGATGAACAAAGCGTTAGAAATGATCGAGGCGCATTATTTATTCGCCATGCCCGCCGACAAAATCGATGTCGTCATTCACCCGCAATCGGTCATTCATTCGATGGTGGAATATATTGACGGGTCAGTTCTGGCACAACTGGGCGCACCCGATATGCGCACCCCGATTGCCTATGCCTTGGCCTATCCCGAACGGATGCAGACAACGGGCAACACTCTCGACTGGAACACATTGTCAAATCTGACGTTTGAAAAACCAGACCTCACAAAATTCCGCGCCATTCAACTGGCCTATGATTGCTTAAAGGCAGGCGCCGCACACCAGATTGCATTCAACGCCGCCAATGAAATTGCGGTTGCAAAATTCCTAAACCACCAAATCCGTTTCGGACAAATTTTGACCTTGGTCGAACGCGGCTTAGCCCTCACCCCCGACACCACCCCGAAAACTCTGGGCGACATTCTGGCGATTGACGAAGAAGTCAGACGGAAATTAAATTAATTATTTTTAGTACACCCCCATCCTAACCTTCCCTCCCCCGTCAAGGGGGAAGGAACAGGTGTACAAACAAGTCCTCCCCCTTGACGGGGGAGGATTTAGGTGGGGGTGAGTAGCTCGACTTTAATTTAAATCAGCCATCACTATTTCAATTTCAAATTCTGCAAAACCGCAAATGGGTTATCGGATTGAGTTGCCTCGGCAGTATAAACGCGCGGGTTATTGTTAGAGGATTTCTCTTCGCGCTTTTTATTGTCGAATTTCTTCTTACCGAATTTTTCGTGATCGCCATCTGATTTTTTCTTATCAAATTTCTGACCTTTAGGGGCATAACGCTCGGCGGGGAATGGTTTTCTGTCAGGCTTGGAGAATTCTTTTGTAGCCCCCTCACCCTCAACTGCAGCAGGACGAACAACGCGGTCAGGGCGTTCATAACGGCGTGGGGCACGCTCGGTCTGTGCAACGTGAGCTTTACCACGGCGGAGGAAGAACCAATCAAGTTCCGGTTTCTTTTGTTCCGGCTTTTTAACTTCGGCAACAATTTCGGTTGTGACAGCGTTCGGATCAACCGGTGCTTCTGCCGCTGGAACTTCTGCAACGACAGCTTCAACAACTTCCACTGCCTCAACAGGCTTTGCCTCTTCGGCAGGTTTCACAATACGGCGATGACCCATGGCTTCTAAAATTGCATAGAGGTCAGCAATCGGGCAGCCCATCCATTCGGCCATTTTATGTTCGGCTTGGAACTTGCCTTCTTTCGCTGTGTCATAAATGGCGTTGATGACGCGGTCGAGCATATCAATACGAATAACGCGCGGACCATATAACGGATACCCAATCGCGCGGTAAAAATCAGGGTTCGCGGTTGTCACATCCACCACAGCCGACATTGCCCCATCACGCGGGGTCGGCGCAGGCAACGGTTTGTCGTTAAAGAGAGACCACAAAATCGCACGCAATTTAACAGCGGCAGGCTTATTGAGATCAGGCAAGAAAATCAGCAAAGGGCCTAAGCGTACTTTTTTATCGCGCAATGCTTTGCGCATTTCGGGATCAAGTTTCGCAATAGAGTCTTCAACTTCGCCACGCGGAACAATTCCGGTATGGGCAAATAATTTCAGGGCAATTTCTTTGTTGGGTTCGGACAATGTCTCATCACCCACCAGCGCGAATAATGGCTCAAGCACTGTATAAATATGTGCCTTCACCCAAGTTTCAACAGCCGTCAAAACATCGGCGGCAGACTCGGCACCTAAATCACGACCTTCGACCAATTTGACAGTCGGTTGCAATAAGCTCTCGCCCTTATGAACGGATGCCAACACATCGCCCGGCAACGGGTTGGTTGAATCAGGCTGGAAATAAATATTCCCGTCATCCTTCAGAGTGAATTGTTTTGGTTGTGCAGCAACAATCATTATATTTTCAGTTCCAAGTCGTTTCAGTGAAGCGACATTTATAAACACAAATCTTGAGGATTCCAAGCGGTTTCGCCAAAAAAACACCCTTTTTTGCTTATAGTATTGATTTCACACATATACTTAGGATACTGATTGGGGATAATCGATAGGCATAAAAATGAGCGCACAAAAGAAACTACATATAGCAGACATCCGCACCGCCCACGGGATTCGTGGTTTGGTGAAAATGGCCATTTATCTGGAAGACGCCAAAGACATTGAAAATTATAATCCCGTTCAGGGCAGTGACGGTAAATCCTACACCGTCATTCTCAAAAACGCGATTAAGGGCGAATGGTTGGCCGAGGTCAACGGGATAGCAGATCGTAATCAGGCAGAACTCCTCCGCGGGATTGAACTTTATATCGACCGCGACCAATTGCCCGAAACCGATGGTGATGAAATTTATCTGGAAGACTTGGTCGGCTGTGACGCCATCAATACCGAAGGCCACAAAATCGGCGAGATTATTTCCGTCGACAATTTCGGCGCAAGCGACCTGATCGAAATCAAACCGATTGACGGTAGCAAAACATATTACCTACCCATCGCCGAACCCTTTGTCCAAGACATCGACGTCGACCAAAAAATCGTCGTCGTCGAACCCGCCGAAGAATTTATGGCGTAACTTAATAATCCCCTCTCCCTTCGGGAGAGGGTTAGGGTGAGGGACAATGATGACAAAAAAACTCCCAACCCCACCAACCACCCTCCAAAACGCCAAAGACCTCAGAACCCACTCAACAGAGGCCGAAAAACTCCTCTGGTCAAAAATCCGCAACCGCCAAATTTTAAACCTAAAATTCCGCCGCCAACAACCCATCCCACCTTATATTGTTGATTTCTATTGCGAAGATAGGCTACTGATTATTGAACTCGATGGCGGGCAACATAACGAAGACATTGACCGCGCGCGTACAGATTTTCTGAACAAAAAAGGCTATCAGATTTTACGCTATTGGAATAATGATGTGCTTGGTAATATAGATGGCGTGATGGAAGATATAATGAATAAGATAGGCGGCATTGCCCCTCACCCCAACCCTCTCCCGGAGGGAGAGGGAGTTAAGAAAGTAAATGGGATTTAATCATGCATTTTAATATCCTCACCCTCTTCCCTGAACTCTTCCCCGGCCCGTTGGGGCATTCGGTGACGGGGCGGGCATTGGGGCAAAATATCTGGAGTTTTACGGCCACCAATATCCGTGACTACGCCGCCCTTAACAAACACAAAACGGTGGATGATGTCCCGTTCGGTGGTGGCGCGGGTATGGTGATGAAACCCGATGTGATTGAACGCGCTGTCTCATCCCTCCCCGATGCAGGACGTAAAATATATCTCTCCCCGCGCGGACGAGTCCTCAACCAAAATCTGGTCAAGGAACTCGCGAAAGAACCTGTCATTACATTATTATGTGGACGATACGAAGGCGTTGACCAACGTGTTCTGGATTCCGAAGGTTTCGAAGAAATTAGCATCGGCGACTATGTCCTCACGGGCGGCGAAATGGCTGCACATATTTTAATGGATGCCTGCATCCGCTTACTGGACGGCGCAGTCGGAAATGCAGACACACCGATTGAAGAAAGTTTCTCCGACGGACTTTTAGAATACCCCCACTACACCCGCCCCGCCCTCTGGACAGACAAAAACGGCGTGGAACGCCCCGTCCCAGAAATCCTCACCTCAGGCCATCATGCAAATGTCGCCAAATGGCGGCATGAACAATCTTTAGAATTGACGAAGGCCAGACGGCCTGATTTGCTAAAAAACAATTCTTAACGTGGCTGGGATGCTGTTAAAGTCGGTACAACTGCAGGACTGGAAGCAGCACTTGCGGCGGTTTGTGCCACAGGGGCACTGGCTTTTTTATCAGAAACCAAATAATCTTCTAACTTTGAATAGCCATAGGTAACTGCTACCGCCATAACGATAAAGCCTCCAACATTTCCAAGCCATGCTTCAGATAAAGCTCTTTGATATCTGCTCGACATACTTATTCCTCCGTTTGATTATTCAGTACCCATAAAATAGTTATTTTTTTATATTATGTCAATAAAATTCATAACCCAATTCATTCCTATGAAATGGAACAATAAAAATCATAAAGCCGTCCTCCTAATAGAGGTAAATTTTATTCGAGTTTCTAGAAAAACCCTTGCCTTTTCGGCTCAAAACGGGCTATAAAGCCCCAACTTAAACAAATAAACGAATCCGCAGGACTAATCTCCTTATCGGGGTTCATAGAAAATTGGAGCTAAAAATGAACATATTACAAAAATTTGAGGCCACTCAGGTTGCAAAACTGACTGCTGGCAAAACTATTCCCCCATTCCGTCCTGGCGACACAGTAAAGGTCAACGTAAAAATCGTTGAGGGTACTCGTGAACGTGTTCAGGCATACGAAGGTGTTTGTATCGCTCGTGAAGGTCACGGCGTAAACGAAAGCTTCACTGTTCGTAAAATTTCCTATGGCGAAGGCGTTGAACGCGTATTCCCATTATTGTCCCCACGTATTGAAACAATCGAACTCGTCCGTCGTGGTACAGTTCGTCGTGCAAAACTTTACTACCTCCGTGGTCTTCGCGGTAAAAAAGCACGTATTACCGAGAAAAAAGATTACGCAACTCAAGTTGTTGCAGAATAATAAAAGAAACCCGCCAAACGGCGGGTTTTTTGTTGAACTTCATTCTTAATGCAAAATAACAACGTGCGATCTGAGTTGAAGATTTGATCCGTCAATCCGAACCGCACTTAACATCACATCACTATTTTCTCTGAATGCCGCCATAATATTGGCTGGCGCTGAGCCAAGTGAATGTAATTTTTCATGCAACAAAGCTTGAATTTCTCCACTGCGCATATCAACCAGAACAGTTTCCGCACGTACGAATGTCGGGTCATCCAAAATAATGTGAACCCCACCGTTATCGCGCAATCTAAAGCTTGAATGTATATCTGACATAGTTTTTTCCTCCATTTGCAATGCATCAATTTTGCACTGCACAGGGAAAGGCTACCAGAACTCTCTTAATCAGGGCTTAGGAATGGATAAAATTGTATCTATCTTCCTCTAACCGCTTAATTTTCCTGTAATTTCTTAAGTCCATTGAGGCGGTAAAGCTCATCCCGCAATTCGGGCGAGAAGTTATAAAACCCAGGAAGGCGCAATTTAACCTGTTTATCAACGGCTGGCGAATGAATGGTAATTGTCACCGATGATTTCCCCTCGCCCGCCGTCGTCAATGCCTTTTTAAGGGCATCCATCTGGTTGCTGTGATCGAGAGTCAAGGCCACTTCATGCACTTTATCAATCAACATCTCGTCGAGTGGTTTGACATCCTGAACCGTTAGGCGAAGCGCATCCTCTTTCATCTCGACATCGGCAGACAACAAAATAGACTTGCCCACCTCCAGAAAATCGCGGGAGCGAGAGAGGACTTCAGAGAAAAGCAAAACCTCATAAACCCCCGACGTATCGGACAGGGTCAGGAACGCAAATTTATTACCACTCTTTTGCGAAATTTTTTCCGATTTACGAAGCAGAACGCCCGCAAGTTGCACCCTCAACATCGGACGGTCAGAAAGTTTTCCCTGTACCTCGCTATAACGAATAATCCGCATCCGCTCGAGCTGCGCCTGTTTCGAGTCGAGCGGGTGCGCAGATAAATAAAACCCGATCGCCGAAAATTCATTAGATAGTTTCTCGAGCGGCGACCATTCGGTCACTTGCGGCAAATGGTGAGATACCAGATCGGTTGATGCTGTTTCCTCCATGGCAAACAAACTATTTTGCGCACTCTTCCGCTCCTCAGCCAGTGCCGCCGCATAATGGACGAGGCTTTCAGCCCCCTCGAATAACTGGGCACGGATCGGGTGAATGGAATCAAACGCACCCGCCGCCACCAGATTTTCAAATTGGCGTTTATTGAGTGTGCGCGAGTCCATACGCTTTAGAAAATCTTCCAGGTTTTTAAATTCACCGTTCTTGGCACGCTCCGCCAGAACCAGTTCCATCGCCTGAACCCCCACCCCTTTGACGGCGGCAAGCGCATAGCGAATGGCATTATTCTCAACCTTAAACTCCACCACCGACTTATTAATGTCAGGGAGCAATAACGGAATTTTCATTTCCTGAAGGGCTTGTTTAAAAACCGCCAGTTTATCGGTGTTACCCATATCAAGCGTCATCGACGCTGCCATAAACTCAACAGGGTAATTGGCCTTTAACCACGCGGTTTGATAGGCCACAAGCGCATAGGCGGCAGCGTGAGATTTGTTAAAACCATATCCCGCAAATTTCTCGATAATTTCGAAAATCTCAATGGCGCGTTCAGGTTTGACATCTGAATATTTCCCTGCCCCTTCAACGAACAAAGCCCGTTGCGCGTCCATTTCCTCTTTAATCTTTTTACCCATGGCACGGCGGAGCATATCCGCACCGCCAAGAGTGTATCCGGCAAGGAGCTGGGCCGCCTGCATCACCTGTTCCTGATACACCATAATGCCATAGGTTTCCTCAAGAATAGGTTTCAATTTCGGATGCAGATAATCCGGCTCTAACCGTCCGTCCTTCACATCAATATAGGTCGGGATATTATCCATCGGCCCGGGGCGATAGAGTGAGACAAGCGCAATAATATCTTCAAAGCGGTTAGGCTTCATTTTCTTCAGGGTGTCGCGCATCCCCGTACTCTCCAACTGGAATACGCCGGTACTCGCCCCCGATGAAATCATCTCGTATGTTTTTGCGTCATCCAACGGGATTTTTAAAATTTCGATGTCGATGCCGTGAACTTGCTTGATAAACTCAACCGCCTTTTGAATAACGGTCAGTGTTTTCAGCCCCAGAAAGTCATATTTGACCAACCCCGCCTGTTCGACATATTTCATGTTGAACATTGTGGCAGGAATATCTGATTTCGGGTCTTGATAAAGCGCACAGAGCTGCTGCAACGGGCGATCCCCGATCACCACGCCCGCCGCGTGGGTGGATGCATGGCGGTAAAGACCTTCCAATTGCAACGCAATGGTCAACAAACGATCAATCTGTTCATCGCTACGTTGATTGCGGAGTTCAGGGTCGGCGTCCAATGCCTCCTCAAGCGTTACGGGATTGGCGGGGTTGGCAGGAATCATTTTGGCGATTTTATCAATCTGCCCGTATGGCATTTGCAACACGCGCCCAACGTCACGCACCACCGCCCGCGCCTGTAATTTACCAAAGGTAATAATCTGCGCCACATGGTCATGCCCGTATCTGTTTTGAACATAACGGATCACTTCATCACGCCTGTCCTGACAAAAGTCCACGTCAAAGTCTGGCATGGACACACGTTCAGGATTGAGGAATCGTTCAAACAGCAAATTAAATTGCAACGGGTTCAAGTCCGTAATCTGTAACGCCCACGCAACAATAGAACCCGCGCCCGACCCGCGCCCCGGTCCCACAGGAATATTATTGGCCTTCGCCCACTTGATAAAGTCGGACACGATCAAGAAATATCCGGGGAAGCCCATTTTATTGATGGTGTTTAATTCAAATTCCAACCGATCCTGATAAGTTTTGGTGATGGCTGCTTTTTCATCAGGACTTTCTGTTCCCGTGAACACATAATGTTCCAACCGCCACAACAACCCTTCTTCTGATTGTTTTTTTAATTCCTCTGGCTCAGGTAACCCGCTCTCCGTCACGAATGGCGGCAAAATCGGTTTCACAACACTCAGGAAATAATGGCACCTCTTGGCGATTGTAATGGTATTTTGAATGGCTTCGGGAATATCCGCGAATAATTCAACCATCTCCTCGGGCGATTTAAGGTAATGTTCAGGGGTTACTTTGCGCCTGTCATCTTCCGAAATATAACGACCTTCGGCGATACAGAGCAACGCGTCATGGGCGCGATAAAAATCGGCAGACGGATAATAACAATCATTGGTGGCCACCAGCGGTATATTCTCCGCATAGGCAATATCAATCATCGCATCTTCGATTTGATTTTCGTCCAGAGTGTCATGGCGTTGCAATTCGATATAAAATCTGTCGCCGTAAATATCTTTTAAATCCTTGGCGCGTTGGATGGCCAGATCATTTTGTTTGGCAAGTAACGCCTGCCCAATCGGGCCTTTGACCGCCCCCGACAAACAAATCAACCCTTCGGCATGCTTGCGGATGCCGTCCCACGACAAACGCGGTTTGGATTGCCCGTCCGATGTGACATAGGACTGGGTCAGTAATTCGCACAGATTCAAATAACCCTGTTTTGATTGAACGAGAAGGACAAGGTGATGTTCATCATCCCCCACCAAAATCCGCGCCCCGATGATCGGCTGTAAACCTGCTTTGCTGGCCTCTAACGAAAACTCCATCGCCCCGAACAGATTGCTGGAATCCGTAATCGCGACCGCAGGCATGCCCATAGCGGCACATTTTTTAACCAACGTTTTGACAGGGATAGCGCCCTCAGCCAGAGAATAAGCCGAATGAACATGAAGGTGGATAAAAGTGGCATTCCCCCCTACGTCGCTCATGCTACCTTTTTAACCTCTTTCAACTGGCCATCTTGCATCAACAAAATGCGATCCATTTTCTGGGCGAGTTCCATGTTGTGGGTGGCGATTAATGCGCCGATACCTAATTTGCGAACACGTTCGATCAATAACGCAAATACTTCCTCAGACGTACGCGGATCAAGATTTCCGGTTGGCTCGTCCGCCAGCAGAATTTTAGGGTCATTGGCAAGTGCGCGGGCAATCGCAACACGTTGTTGTTCCCCACCCGACAAACGCCCAGGGCGGTGGTTCAAACGATGCCCCAAGCCCATTTGTTTAAGCAATTTCTCGGCCTTAACCCGCGCGTCCGATTTGGATACACCCGCAATCATCAACGGGATCATTACATTTTCAGCGGCAGAAAATTCGGCCTGTAAAAAATGGAACTGATACACAAAACCAATCGAATGGCGGCGTAAAAGAGTCAAACTATGGTCATCCAGTTTCGAGACAACTTTATCCTCAATCGAAATCTGCCCCGATGTCGGCCTGTCCAGCAGCCCGATCATTTGCAACAAGGTCGATTTCCCCGCCCCCGACGGCCCGACAAGCGCCACAATTTCACCCGCATTCAAAGACATCGAAATATCCATGAAAATGGTCAATGCTTCATCACCCTGACGGTGCGTTTTTTCCAGATTTTTGGCAGATAATAAGACTTTACTCATAACGAAGTGCCTCCACAGGGTCGAGACGGGATGCGCGCCAAGCTGGATAAACGGTTGCAAGTATGGATAAGACAACAGCCATTCCGACAACAATCACAACCTCTGTCCAATCCACCTGCGCAGGAAGTTTCGAGAGGAAATAGATTTCATCAGGGAATAATTTTGTGCCCGTTAAATTTTGAATTCCTTGTCGGATCGATTCAATATTCAGGGCAAAGGTAATTCCCAATACTGAACCCGCAACCGTGCCAAATATTCCGACACTTGCCCCCGTCAACATGAATATCTTCATGATACTGCCGCGGAATGCGCCCATGGTGCGCATGATGGCAATGTCACGGCCTTTGTCTTTCACCAACATAATCATGCTGGAAATAATATTAAACGCCGCCACCAGAATAATAAGGGTTAAAATCAGGAACATCACATTGCGCTCGACCTGAAGCGCTGAGAAGAAACTGGCATTACTATCGCGCCAATCATACACCCCTGCACTTCCTTCGAGAACCACAGATAAAGCGGCTTTCACCTTATCAACCTTTGTCGGATCATTACTGATAACTTCTAAAATCGATACAGCATTTTCAGGCATCTGGAAAAATCTCTGTGCGGCATCGAGCGGCATAAAAATATAACCCGAATTATATTCATACATCCCGACATCGAAAATCACTGCGATCTGATATTGCGCGGTGCGCGGGATTGTCCCGAACGGACTGGATTTACCCTTTGGCGACATCAAAGTAACAATATCGCCCACACCCAAGGCAAAGCGTTCCGCCATAGCCGACCCGATTGCAATTTGGTCTCCTGTGAAATTTTTAATCGAGCCTTGAGTAATCGATTTTGAAAGCAAAGGTTTCATCTGCATGTACTGTGGTGTATATCCACGCACCATCGCACCCGTTGCGTTCCCTTTGGCCGTCATCAACACCTGACCTTCGACCACAGGCGCAACAGATGTCACGCCGTCCACGGCTTTGATATGTCCGATATATTTATCGTAATCATACAGCGCACTGCCCTGCTGATAAACATTCAAATGCCCGTTCAGCCCCAGAATACGATCAATCAATTCCCCGCGAAATCCGTTCATCACCGACATCACAATGATAAGGGTCGCAACACCCAACATAATGCCCAAAAACGAAAACGCCGCAATCACCGAGACAAACCCCTCGGCCTTCCGCGCCCGCAAATACCGTAAGGCCAACATAATTTCAAATGGTGAATACATATATATCCTCTATAAAAACTCCCCCTCCCTTCGGGAGAGGGTTGGGGTGAGGGAAAGACCATTGCCCCTCATCCTAACCTTCTCCCGAAGGGAGAAGGAACTATTCTTTTAATACGATTTCCCAATCAACACCATGCGGCCTTCGTCTTCGAACGGGAGGCAACGGGATGACAGGCTGTTTTCTTTTTTGAAAGCTTGGTAGTCGGCATCGTTCAATAATTCAACCGGCATCCGTGCATATCCCAAATCGCGCCCGTCGGTGAAGGCGGCTTTGACCTCTGCCAACGTATTGGTTGTATAAATGCGCGATAACATTCTGG
Source organism: Alphaproteobacteria bacterium RIFCSPHIGHO2_02_FULL_46_13 (assembly GCA_001767915.1). GTDB lineage: Bacteria > Pseudomonadota > Alphaproteobacteria > Micavibrionales > Micavibrionaceae > UBA1573. Next base: position 64,720 of record MEMI01000043.1, read on the forward strand.
CTTTTGCGGCCTCAAACATATTGGTATGGATGGCGTCCAATATCCCCTTCACACTGCCCAAAAATTCACCTTCGGTGCAGGTGGTTTTGGAATCGCGGCCTAAGTCACGGCGGGTGTGCGTAAGCTTACCCTCTGCCACTTCACGTTCGCCGATTTCAACACGGATCGGTACACCGCGTTTAATCGCCGCCCACATTTTATCGGGCGCACGGTTTTCAGATTTATCAATCTGTACCCGCACACCAATGGCTTTTAATTGTTTTTGAAGGGTTTCGGCAAATGCCATCACTCCACCAGTATCCTCGCCCTTGATAATCGGCAGGATAATAACCTGTTGAGGCGCAAGGCGTGGTGGCATCATCAATCCGTCATCATCACCGTGGGTCATGATTAGCCCACCGATAGAACGGGTGGACAGCCCCCATGATGTTGTGTGAGCAAAATGTTCGTTCCCGTCACGCCCTTGAAATTTGATACCGCAAGAATGCGCAAAATTCTGACCGAGATTGTGGGATGTACATGCCTGTAACGCTTTCCCATCCTGCATCATCGCTTCAATTGTATAGGTACGCAAAGCACCAGGGAAACGCTCGTCCGCTGTTTTTTCACCCATAATCCCCGGAATGGCCATGTGGTTCACATACATATCATTGTAAACCTCTAACATCTTACGCGCATCGGCTTCGGCTTGATCCGCAGTCTCGAACGCATTATGCCCTTCTTGCCACAAGAATTCAGAGGTACGAAGGAATAAACGAGTGCGCATTTCCCAACGCATCACGTTACACCATTGATTGAGTTTCAATGGCAAGTCACGATAAGACTTCACCCATTTGGACATAGAATCGCCGATGATAGTCTCGGATGTTGGACGAATGACAAATGGCTCTTCCAGTTTGGCATCAGGCGCAGGAACAAGTTTCCCGTCTGCATCTGCCTCCAACCGATGATGAGTAACCACGGCACATTCTTTGGCAAAACCGTCAACATGCTCTGCCTCGCGCGAAATAAAGCTCAACGGAATGAGCAAAGGGAAATAAGCGTTTTGCACCTCTTCCACTTTGATCAGATCATCCAAAGCTTTCTGGATATTTTCCCACAGCGCGTAACCATACGGTTTAATCACCATACATCCGCGGACAGGCGAATTTTCGGCCATGTCCGCGGCCTTTACAACTTCCTGATACCATTCAGGGAAGTTTTCGGCGCGGGTTGGAGTGATGGCCGTGCGTGGTGCTGCCGCTTTCGCGGCTTGATTCTGGTTTGACATTGATATCCTCGTTTAAATCTTAGTAGGTCGCCGCGCGTGGCGCCATGTTAACTGTGCCGCGTTGAATTTGGATCGGCGCTTTTGGGGGTGGTGTGCTGGTGCTGGACGCGGCAACAGAACCCGCCTGCGGCTCAAGTTCTGCGGGGGCAACGCTATCAGATTGATAATTGTTTTTTGCATCAGGGTTCACAGTTTCTGACGGCGCAGAAATCATTTGATCTTGCCCTGCTGCAGGCTCAATCATCGGAATAGATTTCGGGGCTATTTCACTTTTTTTTGCAACGCCACAAAGTGACGCCGCATTAGATGAAATATCCTGTCCGTTATATTCAACCTTACCATCTTTGTATAATTTTAAATTGGCAACAGGCATTTGCATTTCTGCGCCAGCAGGTGCAACGCCCATGCGTTTTGCAAGATCAATGGTCATCGGAACTTCAACATAATCTGGCGCCGCATCCGCAACCGGATTAATGTCTGCTGGTGCAACAGCATTTCCCTGAGCATCAATACCCGCTTGATAAGTCGGAGAGTCTTTACCCGTTGCAGGAACATACATCTTACTGCAAATCATTCTTTCAACAGCAAAAGTTCCGCTATTCACATCGGTTGCTTTTTCGGCAGCAAAAGCCACTCCGGAAACACTGGTCATCAATAGAATGGTTAAAAAAGTTGTTTTCATTTTTGGGTCTCCATTTTGCTGTGCGCGTTATTTTGTGTTTGTTCGTCCTGGGCTGCCAAGTCCGCCGCCATATCATAGAAACTTATGACATTTGAGGTAATCAGTCCATAAATAAGTAACCAAATTATGGCAGAAACAAGGGTCGTGACCATAAATTTCTTTAATATTTTTGGTTTATCAGGGGCGCTTGTCGTATTTCCGGTGACGGGTGCCTCACTCGGGCGATTTCCCCATGGCAAAACGGCAAACAATACCGTCCACCACACCATTAAAAAAACAACAATCCCGCTCACTAAACCCATATCTTAAACCCTTAATAAATGGACAGACACTTTTGGTTTAAATCCGAAAATATCATTGAGCATCCTGCGAATACAGACGCGAATATCTTCTTCGATCCGTACCATGTCTTCAATTTCATCTTCGCGGATTTCGAGCAGAATATCGTCAATTTCCTGTTTGATATCTTCCAGAATTTCCTGATCTTCTTCGTCCGCTTCATCAATCATACCGACAAGGGTAATTTGCGGAGCCGCCGCCAAGAACCCGCGTTCATCCAGAACAACAGTGATATGTGCCGCACCCGAATATTGTAATTTGCGACGTTCGGCGATGCCTTTATGGTCGGCAGAAATCACGCGGTTCGGCTCAACCGCCAAGGCGCGCGCAGGCACATGGTCAATGACCTCCACCCCGTCATGGGACAAACGAACGACTGATCCGTTATTCGGGATCACGACTTGGGCAACCCCCATATCGCGTGCCAAAGTCGCCTGCGCCTCAAGCATCACACGTTCGCCATGCACAGGAATAACGGCCTTTGGCTTCACCCACGATAGCATATCCGCAATCTCGTCACGGTAAGGGTGACCAGAAACGTGGATTTTATGGCCTGCGTTTTTATTATCAACAATTTTCACGCCCGATGCGCTCAGATAATTTTTAACCGCATTGATTTCTTTCTCATTCCCCGGAATGGCCTTAGATGAGAAAACAGCCGTGTCGCCCTTCCCTAATTTAATGCCTTTCCAGTCACCGCGCGCAATCCGCGCAAGGGCGGCTTGCGCCTCACCCTGCGATCCTGTGACCATCAGAACAGTTTTATCAGACGGCAAAAACGGCAATTCATCTTCGCTGATAAAACTTTGTGTATGGCTTAAATAACCGCAATCATGCGCGTTCGATGTCATGCGGTGCAATGACCGACCAAGCATACAAACACTGCGCCCTGTTTTCTCGGCGGCTTGACAAATACTTTGAATCCGTCCGACGTTGGACGCAAATATCGTGACCAGAATACGCCCCGGTGCTTCGGCAAAAACGCGTTCCAACCCGACAACAACATCGGCCTCTGTCCCGCCCCTGCCCGCTTGCGGCGCATTGGTGGAATCGCCGATATAGGCCAGAATACCTTCATCACCCGCTTTGCGGAGTGCGGCTTCATCGGTTGGTTTATCAATAACAGGGGTCGGGTCTAAATTCCAATCACCACTATGCAATACATTTCCGTGCGCTGTTTTGATAACAGTTGCAACGGCCTGAGGGATAGAATGGGACACATGAATAAATTTGAATTTGAACGGCGCCAATTCTAATTCGCGCTCGGTGGAAATCTCGATAATTTTCGCACCCTTGCATTCAGGGCGTTCGTTCATCTTGGCGCGCAAAACTGCCGCCGTAAATTTCGTGCAATAAATCGGACATTTCAGACGCGGCCATAAATAAGGCACAGCCCCCACATGGTCTTCGTGACCATGTGTAATCACCATCCCTAAAATATCGCTTTTGTAATCTTCGATAAACGAAGGGTCAGGAAGCAAAATATCAACCCCTGGAAAGCGTTGATCGGCAAATCCGATCCCGCAATCAAAAATCATCCATTTGCCATCACAGGCATAGAGGTTAAAATTCACACCAAATTCTTCACTCCCGCCAAGCGGAATGAAATGGAAACCTTCGGCAAAACTCGCCTTACTTCTTTTTTCAACTATTTTTTTCATGCGGGGACTTTATTGGTTTTTTATGTGTTGGTAAATGCTTAATAACCCCTTGAGCGTTAATTCTTCATCAATCACATCAATTAACGGAATATCCTGCCGAAACAGGTTAGACAGCCCCCCCGTTGCAATAATTTTGGGGCGATAGCCCAGCTCGGCAATCAGTTGCCCCAGAATTTTCTCGACCAACCCGACATAGCCCCAGAATATCCCCGACTGCATAGCATCAACCGTATTGGTGGCCAAAGCCGCTTTTGGCTTTTTCACCGCAACACTCGGAAGTTTTGCCGCCGCCAGATGAAGGGCTTCCAGTGATAAATTCGGCCCCGGTGCAATCACCCCGCCACAGAAATTACCGTCCTTATCAACGATATCAAAAGTTGTCGCCGTTCCGAAATCCAGAACAATCGCCGCGCATTGATATTCTTTATGAACCGCGAATGTATTGACCAATCGGTCTGCGCCCAACTCGGACGGCCTGTCGATTTTGATTTGAATGCCTAAATCACCCGTATCTTTGCCCACAAAAATCGGCGGCACAGAAAAAGCATCCTTACATAATTTACGGATAGCAAAATCAACATCGGGTACAACCGATGACACAATCACGTCCGTCACATCGGACACATGCACATGTTTCAATTCAAAATGCTGGGACAAAAATGCCAGATATTCATCGGATGTCCGCCCTGCATCTGTCATGCATCGCCACATCCCCTTCTGGGTTGTGCCATCATATAATGCAAAAACTATATTCGTATTTCCAACATCAACTGCCAACAACATTTTAAAATCCTTTTATATCTCGAAAAAAACTTCGCCGGAATGGATGGTGCGGTGGGTTGCTTCACCCGCAACCTTTACCAACAACGCTCCACTCTCATCTAGGCCTAAGAACTCACCAAAGAAAGTCTCTCTCGGCAACCTCACCCGAATATCCGTGCCTAGTCCATAGGCATGAGATAACCATGTTTTGCGAATGGGCGCAAACCCACCAACCGCCATTTGATCCAGTTGTGTTTGGATTTGAACAGTGAATTTATCAAGAAATTCAAGTGGTTGCATAACAATATTGGTGAATTGCTGAACATGAACTGCACCCTCGGGTGCCGCCACCAAATTCACCCCTACGCCAATGATAATGGATTTTAAAGACCCGTCGGGCGCAATATCGCTCTCCAACAGAATGCCCGCAATTTTCTTACCCCCGACCAAAACATCATTCGGCCATTTATTCTGAATATCGGTAATACCCAAATCGGTCAGGACATTCATCAAGGCCACAGCCGCAAGGAATGAATATTGTCCTGCATCCTGCGCATTCATATTTTTCAGGGGAATAACAAGGGATGCGAGCAAATTGCCTTTGCGCGACACCCATGCGTTGCCGGATCGCCCCCGCCCTGATGTCTGCATATCGGCCTGCACCACCAAAGGCAAAGGCCGACCTTCATTCAGATATTGTTTGGCAACATCTTGCGTACTGGACAAGGTTTCAAATGAATGAATATGCCAGTGAACTGCCATGTTAAGGATAAAGGCTGACCGCGGCCTGCAATGCGTGATCGAGCAATCTGTTCGGCATGACTGTAAATAACAGGATAAACGCAATCGATGCGACCACAACCAAATGACGGGACAAGGATTTATTCTCGTCCACTGGCCCAGCCGATTCATCAAAGAACATGACCTTGATCAAACGGAGGTAGTAATAAGCCCCGACAACAGATGTCAAAACACCGATCACCGCAACAACCATATATCCGCCAGCAACAGCCGCTTGGAAAACAAAGAATTTCCCGAAAAACCCTGCGAGTGGCGGAATACCGCTCATCGAGAATAACAGACCAGTCAAGGCATAGGCCATAAACGGTGATGTTTTCGAAAGTCCCGCGAAATCAGGAATATTCTCAATCGATTTGCCGTCGCGCTTCAGGCTCATCAAAATTGCAAACACACCCGCGAGCATCACCATATAAATGGTGAGGTAGATAATTGTTCCCGCAATCCCCTCCGGCACATTCGGCAACAGACCGAGCATCGCATAGCCCATATTGGCGATAGATGAATAAGCCAACAGACGTTTAATATTATTCTGAACCAATCCCGCAAATGCCCCGAGCAGCATCGAGCCGACTGAGACCGCCATAATGATCTGCATCCATTCTTGTGCCAACATTGCAAAAGGGCCAACCAACAAACGGATAATCAACCCAATCGCCGCAACTTTCGGCACGATGGCGAATAACGCGGTCACAGGTGTCGGTGCCCCTTGATAAACGTCAGGTGTCCACATGTGGAACGGCACGGCAGATACTTTGAACGCCAAGCCAGCCAGCATAAACACCATCCCCACCATCACGCCATAAGGCATAGATTGCGCGGATTCAAGGAATTCAGAAATACCGACATAGGACAAAGTCCCAGAATATCCGTAAACCAACGAAATACCGAACAACAACAATCCGGATGACAACGCGCCAAGGATGAAATATTTCAACCCGGCCTCAGACGACAATAAATTATCACGGTTAATCGCCGCCAGAACATAAAGGCACAGCGATGATAATTCAAGTGATACATAAAGTGAGAGCAAGTTGTTGGCAGACACCATCAACAACATCCCCACGCCCGAGAATAAAACGAGCAACGGATATTCGAATTTCAACAAATCATTCTCGCGCAACCAGGATACGGAAAGGGTCAATGATCCCGCAATCCCCGCAAGGATCAGAACTTTCATCCATTGTGAGAAACCATCAACGATAACCATTCCGTTCAGGGTATCAATCGGCGTCCAGTCGGCAAGAAGAACGCTTCCCATCGCCGCAAGAATGGCAACGATGACAGATGTCATGATAAACCCGATGCTGGTCTTTCCACGGAAAGCCCCCACCATCAACAACAACATTCCGACTACGGCCAAGAAAATTTCCTGCTTAATCGGGGAAAGAATGATCCAGCTAAACCCGTCCATTATTTATTTCCTTTTTCATTCGACTTAACTTTTTTTGCGTCATGTTTTTTATCATGCGCGATATCTTTCTTCACATCCTCTTTCTTTGCATCCGCAGGCAAAGGAAGATCCTCGGGCTTTTGTGTATCGGCCGACGCTTCTGGTGCTTTTTCAACGACAACAGATGTCGCCTGTCCGATCAAATTTTCAACCGATGGCGCGATACGATCCAGAACATAGGACGGCGCAACACCCAGGAAGATCACAAGGATAATCAACGGCAAGAAGATAAATTTCTCACGCGCATCCAGATCAGGCATCGCGGCGGCATCCTCATTCACTTTCGGGCCGAACACAACTTTGCGGGTCAAATGGAGCATATAGGTCGCCCCCAACACCACACCGACAGCCGCAAAGGTCGCAACCATGGTATTGACTTTATACGCCCCGAGAAGCGCCAAAAATTCACCGACAAAGCCCGAAGTCCCCGGAAGACCGACCGAACCCAGCATCAAAATTACAAACACAACCGCATAGATAGGCATGTTCTTAGCGAGATTGCCGTAACGGTTAATATCGCGTGTATGCAAACGGTCATACACAACACCAACCGATAAGAACAAGGCGGCAGAAATCACACCGTGGCTAATCATTTGGAAAATCGAACCTTCAATACCTTGGGTATTCAGGGTGAAAATACCGAGTGTCACAAATCCCATATGGGCAACCGATGAATACGCAATCATCTTTTTCATGTCTTGTTGAACCAGAGCCACAAGAGATGTGTAGATAATCGCAATCACACTGAGTGCAAACACCATCGGTGCAAAATATTCACTGGCCTCAGGGAACATCGGGAGTGAGAACCTTAGGAAACCATACCCCCCCATTTTCAGGAGAACACCTGCAAGGATCACAGAACCCGCAGTCGGCGCCTCAACGTGGGCATCCGGCAACCATGTGTGGACTGGCCACATCGGCATTTTGACCGCAAAAGATGCGAAGAACGCCAACCACAACCATTTCTGCATTTCAGGCGCAAAGGCATAGCCCGCCAGAACGGTAATATCCGCCGTCCCCGCATGCAAAATCATGGTGATGAGTGCCACCAACATCAAAACAGAGCCAAGCAATGTATAAAGGAAGAATTTAAACGACGCATAAACACGGCGCGCCCCGCCCCATACACCGATGATGATATACATCGGGATCAGAACGGCTTCGAAGAACAGATAGAACAATACGGCATCCAACGCGCAGAATGTTCCGATCATGAATGTCTCGAGCAACAAAAACGCAATCATATATTCACGGACGCGCTTTTCAACCGACTTCCAACTCGCCAATACACATAGCGGTGTCAGGAAAGTGGACAGCATCACAAAGAACAGTGAAATCCCGTCAACTCCCATGTGATAAGAAATGCCGTATGTTTCAAACCAGATTTCTTTTTCAACAAATTGATAATCCGCGGTCGCAGGATTAAAATAAATCATAATCGGCAATGACAGGATAAAGGTCACTGTGGTGACGGCCAGAGCAATCATCCGTGATTTAGATGAGACGGAGGCTTCATCGCCCTTTAACAGGGTGAGTAAGACCGCCCCCACCAGAGGAAGGAAAGTCACAAGGGAAAGAATTGGAAAATCCATTTTATAGTCCGTCCTAATTAACGTGCGTCTAAGTTTGGCAATATTTGCGAAATCATTTCAAACAGTCCCATGGCCTGCGCCACCCATGTGACAAGCAACACAAGGCCGATCATCATCATAAAGGCATATTGGAATACAAAACCTGTTTGGAATTTAGAGAGTACGCCAGAGATTTTTTGGCTGACTAACGCAACTCCGTTTGGCCCCAAGCCGTCAATCATCTGACCGTCACCGCGTTTCCAGAAAAATTCACCAAGACATTTGGCTGTTTTCACGAAAACGACATTGTAAATCTCGTCAAAGAACCATTTGCGGAAGAACAAGGTATGCAATGGTTTAAAGATTTTAACAACGGTCGCAGGGATGCTCGGGATAAACATATAAGCCAGATAGGCAAGGAAAATACCAATCATTCCAACAACAGTAGGTAAAAGTTTAACCCATTGCTCGACATGGTGGGCTTTCGCAACCGTGTCATGTTCTGGAAGAACGACAATCGACTTTCCAAAGAAATCTTCCTTGTTCATGTGGGATGCAGAATCTGCGTCTACAGTTTCAGCGGGCTGTTCATGCCCAACCGCAGCAACAGCCTCTGAATGCTTAGGCTTTGAAAATCCCTCATAAAGAGTTGAGCCAGAGAAAATAGCACCAATAGCCAAGACAACCAAAGGCACAATCATCACAGCAGGAGATTCATGAACATGTTCCATTGTATGATGGTCGGCACGAGGCTTACCGTGGAATGTCATGATAATCAAACGCCAGCTATAAAACGCTGTCATCAACGCCGCCGCAATACCCATATAATATGCGAAATGGCCAACAGCGCTATTTGATGCCCATTCGGATTCCAAAATCAAATCTTTGGAGTAATATCCGGCAAAGAACGGAACACCAGCCAGAGCGAGTGACCCAATCCACATCATCGCATAAGTCACAGGAATTTTTTTCCAGATACCGCCCATTTTGCGCATATCCTGTTCATCGGACATGGCATGGATGACCGAACCCGCGCCTAAGAATAGCAACGCCTTAAAGAATGCGTGAGTCACAAGGTGGAACATCGCGGCGGAATATGCGGACACACCAAGCGCAAAGAACATATATCCGAGCTGGGACATGGTCGAATAAGCAATCACGCGTTTAATATCGAATTGGGTCATACCAATGGTCGCCGCCACAAACGCGGTACAGGCACCGAGGACGCAAACCACCATCAACGCGACCGGCGCATATTCAAAGACAGGTGAGAAACGGGACACAAGGAACACCCCTGCCGTCACCATTGTCGCCGCGTGAATAAGGGCGGACACAGGGGTCGGGCCTTCCATCGCATCAGGCAACCAAGTATGCAACCCGAGTTGTGCCGATTTACCAACCGCACCCACGAAGAGGAGCAGGCAAATCAAGGTCAAGGCATGAACATGATAGCCGAAGAAATTAAATGTATCGGCGGTATGCGCGGTCACGCTGCCAAAAATACCGTCAAATTGAATTGTTCCGAACACAATAAAGGTCGTGAACATCCCGAGCAACAACCCAAGGTCACCGACACGGTTGACCACGAACGCCTTGATCGACGCGGCAGTCGCAGAATCTTTATGATACCAGAACCCGATGAGGAGGTAAGACGCCAATCCCACCCCTTCCCATCCGAAGAACAGTTGCAACAGATTGTCCGCAGACACCAACATCAACATCGCAAAGGTAAAGAGAGAGAGGTAAGCCATAAAACGGGACTTACTGTCATCGTGGCTCATATAACCCACGGAATACACATGGACGCATGATGACACAATGTTAATGACACACATCATAATGACGGATAATTGGTCAACACGGATCGCCCAGTCCACCGTAAAATCACCCGATGTAAACCAAGTCATCACTGGTAATGTATGCGGGTTCGATCCCAAAATCACTGTGAAGAATAATTTTACCGATGCGGCAGCAGCCGTCAGCACACCCGCACAAGTAACAAACTGGGAGAATTTATCCCCGAATTTTCCACCCAGAAGCCCCGCAAGCAAGAAGGCAACAAGTGGGGTAAAGACTGCGAAATAACCTAACATCATCATAATGCCTTATTTAAAAAATTTATCCCTTAAGCGTTGAAATATCTTCAACCGCGATAGAACCTTTGTTACGGAAGAATGACACTAAAATTGCCAAGCCAATCGCTGCTTCTGCGGCGGCAACGGTCAGGATGAACATAGTGAACACCTGCCCCGACAAATCATTCAGAAAGCTTGAAAACGCAACGAAATTGATATTGACGGCCAGCAACATCAACTCAATCGACATCAAAATAATGATGACGTTCTTACGGTTGAGGAAGATACCGAAAATGCCGATTGTAAATAATACGGCGGCCAATGTCAGATAATGAACCAGACCTATCTCAAACATTTGAAACTCCTGTGCCGACTGATACTTTTTGAATATCCATGGATTCTGCCTGAGTACGCTCAACCTGCGTGCCAACGCGTTGGCGCAGAACGCCTGTACGGGAACGAAGCGTCAGAACGATTGCGCCAATCATGGCCACCAACAAAATCAAACCTGATACTTGGAACGGAAACACATATTGGGTGTAGAGAACATTACCCAGTGCCTTGGTATTATCAACGTCCAGAATATCTGGTGTCGGTAGTGCTGGCGGTTTTGGCCAGACTTGATAAAGCATCACCAATTCGGCGAGCAACGCAATCCCCACAAAGGCCCCGAGCGGCGCAAATTGTTTCGCCCCCTTCCGCAGTTTGACGAAGTCGATATCAAGCATCATCACAACGAACAGGAACAGAACCGCGACCGCGCCCACATACACGATGACCAAAATCATCGCGACAAACTCGGCGCCGAGAAGGACGAATAATCCCGCCGCGTTAAAAAACGCAAGGATCAGGAACAAAACGGAATGGACTGGATTTTTAGCAGTAATGACCATAAGAGAACTTAAGATCAAAACCACTGCAAAAGCGTAAAAGGCGATAACCCCTATCATGGGACAGACTCTTTGTTATATGTGTTAAAACGAGGTCAGACTCAAAAAAGCTTCACTTTTCTAATGCCTTACAACCCATTAAGCAAGCGGGAGCATGAAAATAGTTACACTTACTCCCCCGTTTTTAGCATGGTTTTTGACTTAACTTTTCAATTGACAGATTGACGTTTACATAAATATAAGATGGGCATGAATAATTATGAAACTCCCCCAAATACTTGCCCTGTTTTTACACGACTTGCGCTCACCAACCATGTCGCCCCTCATAATTTGAAGGAACATCTTCACCCGCATGCCAGAATTGACCGACTTTTCTTGGGTGTATTACTCGACCACAATCTGCACTCCGTTCAAGATCACGAAGATGCCGAAGCCCCGTTTCTTTTAACGCTACAACTCCGCAAATGCTTTCCTCAGAAAAACGGTGAAGTCTTTAACGTCGCCATTGGAATCAGGCCAAGTAAAGACGTATTGATGGATACAACGGACGGCATTTTGCGCATATTCAACGACGTGAAAGGGCAAAGGGTCGCTCTCGGTGATATCAGGGAAAATTCCGGAACGTTAGAATTAACTCCGACTCCTGACGATACCGACACATTCCGAATATACGCTCTGGGCAATGAACATAATCTACATAGCCCAGTTACATCCACGCTGATCCTTCAAATCAGATAGAAAAAAACTCTATGAATGAAGTTCGCGAATTTAGACGTTGAACTTAAAGAGAATAACGTCCCCGTCAGCGACAACATATTCCTTACCCTCTTGACGCGCTTTACCAGTCTCCTTGGCTTTTTGTTCGCCTTGGCAGGCGACGTAGTCGTCAAAGGCAATGACTTCGGCTTTAATGAAACCGCGTTCGAAGTCGGTGTGAATGACACCAGCCGCTTGCGGCGCTTTTGCACCAGTCGGGATTGTCCATGCGCGGGCTTCTTTCGGGCCTACGGTAAAGTAGGTTTGCAGACCCAGAATTTTGTAACCTGCACGAATAATTTTATTCAAGCCCGGCTCTTCAAGACCCAAAGAATCCAAGAATTCTTTTTTCTCTTCCTCAGACCCGAGTTGCGCGATTTGCGATTCAATCTCCGCACAAATAATCACGCTTTCGGTGTTGTTTTTCTTGGCCATCGCAGCGACTTTTTCAGTCATCGCATTGCCGCTCGCCGCGTCTTCTTCCTTGACGTTACAAACATATAACATCGGCTTGGTGGTCATCAGGAATAATTCTTTGACAGGTTTGACCATGTCATCAGGAACAGCCACGGTGCGCGCAGGCAAACCGGCCTCCAAAGCCGTTTTGATTTTCGCAAAAAATTCTAACTGGCCTTTTAATTCTTTGTCGCCTGATTTGGCTTTCTTTTCCATGTTGGCCATTTGGCGTTCCAGAGATTCCATATCGGCAATCATCAATTCTGTTTCGATGATTTCAGCGTCGCGGATCGGGTCAACGGAATTTTCAACGTGGGTAATATTCTCGTCCTCGAAGCAACGCAGGACATGAATAATCGCATCCACCTGACGAATATTGGATAAAAATTTGTTACCCAACCCCTCGCCTTTTGATGCGCCTTTGACCAGACCCGCAATATCCACAAATTCCAATTGGGTCGGCACAATGCTCTGCGACTTACCGGCCTCGGCCAGTATATTCAAACGAGAATCAGGAACGGCAACGCGCCCCACGTTCGGCTCAATTGTACAAAACGGAAAATTAGCCGCCTGCGCCGCCGCCGTCGCCGTCAAAGCATTAAATGTCGTCGATTTTCCAACGTTCGGAAGCCCAACAATACCGCAATTAAATCCCATTTTTTATTCCTTATCTTTTAAATCGATTTTTACCCTGAAAAAGCAAAGGGCGAAAATATCGCCCCTTTCTAAACCACAGTAGATAGACTTGGCAAGCAAAGTTACCTGATCAACTCTATGATTTTTGGGGTCAGCCCATAAAAATGGACTATGGTCCCTGCGAAGGCGCCCACGATAGCCCCTTTTTCCCAAGCATCTATTCGATTAACTGAAGCGTCATTAAAGGGAATACTTCTAACGTTGTTATAAATTTTTGTACCGATATTAGCCACAATTACCCCAACACCCGTCCCAACAGTAATGGCTGGATTATAATTTGAAATCGCGGAAGCAACGCCAACTGCAATGGCGGGCGGAATAGTATTGGTTAAAGCAATATCTGTTAGCTGTGATACAACACGATTAAAAAGGCTAACATGACTTTTTGCTGCATTTGTTGTCATATGTTTATCTCCGTTTTGACTGGGATACTACACGCCTCCCAAATATTATGCAAATAAAAATATAAGGCAATTATTTCAGAATCATCAAGACCCTACTGGCTTCTCTTTTTTAGGCTTTGGCGGTTGCATTGCCAAAGCAATATTGCTGATAAATTTTGCATCCTGATTTTGAAAGAGCAACGGGGCTTCCTTTGCAACGACTTTCAACAAATCAGGCAACCATTTTTCGTCTTCTTTGGAAAAATTGCCCAATACATAGCCATGCACGCGGTCTTTATCCCCCGGATGGCCGATGCCTAATCTTACACGTTTATAATTGATATCAGGCAAATGCGCATCCATTGACCTGATCCCGTTATGCCCGCCTGCCCCGCCGCCGATTTTGGTTTTGACCTTTGACGGCATGACATCCAATTCATCATGGAACGCCACAATATTGGATGTCGGAATTTTATAAAAGGATGATAGCGCCTGAACCGACCGACCAGACTCGTTCATATAAGTCATAGGTTTTAAGATGATGACTTTTTCGCCTGCGATCATCCCCTCGCAAAACTCGCCCTGATATTTTTTCTTCCATGTACCAAAATTATATTGGGACGCAATCTCATCCACCGCCATAAACCCAATGTTATGACGGTTGCGTTCATATTCAGAACCAGGATTTCCAAGACCAACAAATAACCACATATAATACCTATAAACCAAAACCCCCTCCGATGGGAGAGGGTTTTAATAAATTGAGTAAACAAAGAAAAACTATTTCTTCGCAGCAGGTTTTGCAGCAGCTCCGGCTTTCGCAGCAGTTGCTGGAACAGCAGGTGCAGATGCAGCAGAAGCAGCGGCAGAAGTCGCAGCGTCAGCAGCATCATCAGCAGCTTTAACAGTTGGAGCAACAATGGTTGCAACAGTAATGTCAGCACCTTTGTGTCCCATAATCTCTGCGCCTTTAGGCAACTTGATTGCGCTGAGTTTCATGGCATCGCCAAGATCAACAGCAGACATATCAATTTCCAAAGCTTCAGGAATATCGCCAGCAGCACAACGAAGTTCAAGGTCATGGTGAACAATGTTCAAAACGCCTTTTGCTTTGATACCTGGGGAAACTTCTTGGTTGGTGAAGTGGATAGGAACGTGAACGATCAATTTTGTTTTTGGACCCACGCGCATGAAATCAACGTGTTCGATGCGGTCAGTGACAGGGTTCAATTGAACGTCACGCGCCAGAACAGTTTCTTTTTTGCCATCAACAGTCAATTCACAAATATGTGTTTTCATTCCGCCTTGTTGGAAGCGCAAAGATACTTCTTTAATAGGCATAGAAATCATGACAGGTTCTTTATGGTCGCCATAAATCACGGCTGGGATAGAATTTTCACGGCGTAGTGCACGAGCGACCCCCTTACCGGCCCTCTCACGTTTTGTTGCCGTCAATGCATAATTTTTTGACATAGCAGTCTTCCTTATAAGTTAATAAATGTTAAGTCGGCCTCCAGGGGTGCCAACAGATGGGGTGGTTTAGCAGAATTTGGGGGGCGGATGCAAGGATTTATGTGGTTTTCCTTCCCGCCGACCTCATTAATGCAGCGATTTTCTCTAAAAAACTAAAAAGGTTAATAACTTATTTAACATATTTTATTAGAATTCACTTGAGTATTTAAACAACGGGAGAATCTAAATGACGGTAAAAAGCGTATTTATAGGATGCGTTACAGCTTTATTTGGCCTTGTCAACGCTGGCTGCGCAACATCCGCTTCTGACCCCAAAGAAGCCGCGCGGGTTGCGGGACAACTCCCCGACTATACTACAACCGACCCTAAAACAGGGTGCCGCTATTTTAAGGATGAAAAAAATCCTAACAAGCCACAACCTTGTATTATTGATGATTCCCCAAAACTAAATGTAAAGTGATCGACCAAGGCTAGAAATATATGGATGTTGTCCAGAAACTGATCCGCATATTACAAGACGACTTTAAAGTCGGGACAGAAATGCGCTCGGGAAAACCTATTATCTATATAGATCCCAATAAATTTGATCTCTGGAAACTAGGAAAAGATGCAAGTCGTAAAGACTTGGATGCCGCCGCAAGCCAATTAGCAAAACAATTTGATGACCAATATCCAGGAATTTCACAAAAATTTAGCGCGCCAGAGTTGCTCGCTTTAACAAAAAACTCTCTGGAACTTGGGCCATTTGCGGACAAAAGAGAACAATTTGAGAATCCAATATGTGTTGTAAATCAACCAAAAGGGAATGAGTGGAAGGCTGATAAAATTTATGAAACATTTCAACTGAGCACACAATTTAATCCTGAGCATTTAAAGCCTTTACCGGGGCTCAATTCCGTATGGGCTCAAATGATTGGGGAACATGAAGGAGAACATTGTAATCAAGAAAAGATACTTAATAACGACCCTGAAATAGATGTCAAAATGCTTGATGGTGAGATTCGTTCCGATAGAGCGGCTATAGAAACTTTGCGTGCAGAAGGCCATCAAGATGTGGTAACAGCATGGGAGGCACTGCGTGCAATATCTGCCGCGAACGGAGATGCCGAACACGCCACGAGCATATTTTTTGATGAACCCGAATTTAACGGCGCAACAAAAGAGCATTTAGATGCTGCGAAAACATTCCTGAACGAAATGAATATGGGCGTCGCTACCAATCTGGGAATACCCATATGGGACGCAATGAGTCTTCGTTTTGACGACCCTCAAAAATACGCAAATGCCGCCGAAGATGCTCTCAAAAAAGGTGAAATACCTGCACTTCGCGACATTTCTGAAACAGATGCCAAAAAATTGGTTGCCCAAAAAATGGGAATATCCGAAGACAGCATAACCGAAAAACCTGCGAAAGAGATCAGTGCCGCTTACCAAGCACTGAAAGCTGAAGGCGCTTTACAAGATCGCGGCCCTCAAAATCCGCACACTAATAAATATATTCAAAGCTATATTGATGGTACACGCTTCCTCTTTGTAAAAGATACAACTCCCACAAAACCAGAATCATCAACACCCGTACAATCTGATCCAGAAATATCCGAACAAGAACTCGCCGAACAAACAGCAAAAGAACTGGAAAAGGATGCAGATTATGAGGCCGGAACTGTCATGGATGAAATTGTAAAAGAATCTTTGGGATTGAATGATGATCAGCTTTTAGAACTCGTAACACAAGACCCTGATAAATATTATGATCTAATAGAAGAAGGTTTAAAAAAAGGAACAGTCCCACTCCAAACAACAAAAAGATTTTCGCAGGATGAAATTGATGAACTCATCTCCAAAAAATTAGAGATTCCCCTTGAAGAGGTTTCAAAACAACCCTCTTTCATTTCGGAGACCGTCACCCAAGAACTTGAGAACGAAGGCGCTCTCACTATAAAACGCGACAATCCCTATCTTAAAGAAAAAATTCAGAATATCGTCCAGCAATATCGCCAAGATAAAATAGATGAGGATTCCAAACCCACACTAGACAATGAAACCCCTCCTACCACTCCCGCCTCAGGCAAATACAGCTACTTGATGTCCACGCCACAAAACGATGGCAAAGGCATTCCTCAAATTGACTTGCGAAGCGAAGACAAAGCACAAATGAAAATTGGCTGTCTCAGCGCTTGTGAATATTTTGCAACCAAAGCGGACCCCGTTCTGGCCGCACAAGCCGTAAAACCATTACAGAGCGCAGAAATAAATGACCCAACCTTAAAACAAAAGGTCGCATCAAATGCGACCTCTTACCTCAGCACAGCCAATAGCCTTGCTTAATTCTAAACTTATTTAAACAAAGCGGAAATCGAACGATCTTCGGCAATACGCAGAATGGCCTCTCCCAATAACGGAGCGATGGTCAACTGCTCGAAATGCGCAGATGCTTTGACTTCATCACTTGGTAGGATTGAGTCAGTGGTGATCAGTTTTTTGATCGGAGAATTTTGAACACGTTCAACGGCTTTGCCGGACAGAACACCGTGGACAACATAGGCATAAACTTCGGTTGCGCCTTCGTTCATCAGGGCGACGGCGGCATTGCACAATGTTCCGGCACTATCGGCGATATCATCAATCAGAACGCAAGTTTTTCCGGACACGTCACCAATGACATTCATCACTTCGGATACACCAGCTTGTTCGCGGCGTTTGTCGATGATGGCAAGGTCTGCGCCAAGGCGTTTCGCAATCGCGCGTGCGCGAACCACACCGCCAATGTCAGGTGATACGACCATCACGTCTTTGCCCGCAAAGCGTTTCTGCATGTCAGGCACCAAAATCGGTGATGCGATCAGATTGTCTGTCGGAATATCAAAGAACCCTTGAATCTGTCCTGCGTGAAGATCCAGCATCAACGCACGGTTTGCACCCGCAGTCGTAATCAGGTTCGCAACCAGCTTTGCAGTAATTGGCGTGCGTGACCCTGTGCGACGATCTTGGCGCGCATAACCGAAATAAGGGATCACGGCGGTAATCCGACGCGCGGATGAACGGCGCAGAGCGTCAATCGCAATCAATAATTCCATCAAATGGTCGTTAGTCGGGAATGAAGTGGACTGAATTAAAAAAACATCCTCACCGCGGATGTTTTCATCAATATCAACAAAGATTTCCATGTCTGCGAAACGCTTAATGCTCGCCTTTGCTAACGGAACGCCAACATATTCAGCGATAGACTGTGCTAAGGGAAGGTTGGAGTTACCAGCAATCAGTTTCATGGGTTTACCTAATGGTTATGGTGTTGATGACGGCACTATATGAATTTTGACAGGAAAATCAAGTACAACGAATCGATATGGCAGAAATCTGCCGTCCGTAATCTGTTTCTCCCCTATGGGTTGCACGGCGGAAGCTGAAATATTCGTTTTCCAGGGCATAAGTATCCTTATTCACCGAGAGAATATGTCCTATTTCCGCCCGCTTAAGACGGAATTCGACATAGGCAGACAGATTAAAAAGCATTTTCTGACCGCCATCCAATGACGAAAAGAATTGAGCGGCATTTTTATCTTCTTCAATAAACGGCGTCATAAAATCCGCCCCCACCTCATAACTCGCCTGCCCGATACAAGGGCCAATCGCTGCTTTGATGGTGGATATATCTGCGCCCAGTTTGACCATCGCCGCAATGGTCGATTCCAAAACACCCTTTAATGCCCCGCCCCATCCCGCATGTGCCGCACCTATAACTGGGGCACCATCACGATCTGCTCCCGCAAATAAAACGGGGGCGCAATCGGCGGTTAAACATCCGATGACGTGACCTGCTGTTTTGGTGACTAACGCATCTCCCTCTTCCACCCCATTCACGCATGTATTTTCAACAGGCAAACAGATCGGCGAATGAATTTGTTTCAGGGTCGAAAGACCATTCCCGCCCAGTGCCTTCAAAACCCGCGAACGGTTCTCGGCGACATTTTGCGGATCATCTTTTGACTGCGGCGAACAATTTAAACTTTGATAAAGCCCCGTACTCACGCCGCCCTGCCGACCAAAGAAACCGTGGCTTACACTACCAGAGAAAAAATCATCAACAGTCAGAATATTCATTTAATTTCCATCACCCTGAATAATTTCCCCATCTCGGCATCATCAATCAAACGATGTAATCCTGATGAAATTGAATCCGATTTTTGCGCCAATTGCTCGGCACGAATTTCAATCCCTAAGCGTTTTAAAAATTCACCCTGCCCACTCAAACGAACCGCTAATTTTTCCGTCCGGACAATCTCGCTCAATCGCCCGAAATCAACATGCGATGTAATATCTGCCTCACCGCAATCTTTTAATATGTCGGCATAATGATGGTCTTTCACGGCTTGTAATGTATCGCCATATCCCGATTGGTCATAACCGTAATCAATGAATAATCCTGCCCCGCCTTGTGACCCAATGCGCCCCGCTATATCCGCCATAAAATCCTCTCTGGCGGGGGAAATTTCTAACACTGCCCCTGCCTCTGGCGAATGCCCGAAATCCATTCCCGATGGTAATAATCCCCATGACAGATTTTTATAAACATCCAACCCGACCATACGTTCAAACCATTTTCCATCTTGGAAAACATATTGATGCACAGGCAACGCATCTAAAAATTCATTGCCGATAAAAATGATCGGCAGATTGTTAGGAAGGGTTGATATATCCTCATGCCACACCAATTGATGCCCTTTTAAAGCCTCTCCCTGCTTGGCGCGGAGTGAGGGTGACATTTCAACCAAATGAATTTGTATGGCTCTTAGGAAATCAGGCAGGATTTTCGCAACCCGCAAAACATCCGCCATCAACGTCCCACGACCGGGGCCACATTCTACCAGATAAAAGGCCTCGGGCTGCCCCATCTCATGCCATCTTTCGGCAATCCAAATCCCGACCATCTCGCCAAATAGTTGGGAAATTTCTGGCGCAGTTGTGAAATCCCCCTGCGCCCCCAACGGGTCACGGTTCATATAATATCCATGCTCTGGGTGCGACAAACACAACGACCAATAGGCCGCAACCGATAACGATCCGTTATAGGTAATCAATTCACGAATGATATTTTCTAACGGGTTTGACATCTAAACGCGGTTTCTTTTTCCTGCCATCACATAAAACACTAATCCCGCAATGATCATTGGGATACAAAGTATCTGTCCCATGGTCACTTGCTCTACAATAAACCCAAGTTGAATATCCGGCTCACGGAAGAATTCACATCCGAAGCGGAATAACCCGTACCCCAACATAAACAAAGCCGACACCGTTCCCGCGCGTTTCCGAACCGCAGGGATATGGATGATTGAAAATAAAAGAATGAATAACAACAACCCCTCGGTCGCTGCTTCATATAACTGGCTCGGATGTCTCGGTTCTTCTCCGCCGCGCGGGAAGACAACGCCCCATGACACATCGGTCACGCGCCCGTATAATTCCCCATTCACAAAATTCGCCAACCGCCCGAGGAGAAATCCGATAGGTGTCACCGCCGCAGAAACATCCGCCAATCTCCAGAACGGAACTTTTTTAATTTTGCTGTAAAGAACAAGCGATGTCACAACCCCGATCACCCCACCATGGAATGACATGCCCCCGTGCCAAACCTTTAACGCCTCCAACGGATTGTCGAAATAGGTCGGCAGGTTATAGAATAAGACATAGCCAATCCGGCCCCCGAGCAACACACCCAAAATCGCCCATGACAGATAATCATCAATATCATTGGCATTGGGGCGATAATTCGGATCTTTTTTATCCAGATTACAAATATAAATAGCCAACCGCCACGCCGCAATAAAGCCGAAAACATAGGCCAGCGCATACCAATGAATTTGAACAATCCCCAAATCCAGCGCGACAGGGTCAATTTTTGGAAAATTTAATGCCATAATGTCCTTCTTAAGTTATGCACCAAAACCTGTATAGAAGTTAAGACAGAGAGTTGCAACTCCCCAGTAAATAATGCTAAAGATGACATCCAATCCACATATATATAAGAGTTTTTAATGGACAATAGTCGTATCCTCGATGACTTGAGCCGCGTAGCGGGCGGAGCCTTCAGTGTTTTATCTGCTTTGGGCAAACAAGTACAAAGTAATTTAAAAGAACAAATGGGCGATCAATTCGCATCCCCCGCCGCCAATGACGATGTTGCCCGTCTGCAAGGTGTGGTCACCAAACTCCGCATCGAACAGGAAGATTTAAAATCCCGTATCGCGGAATTAGAAGCCATGATCGGCAAAAAAGCTCCAGCCAAAAACGCAACATCTGCAACAAAAGCAAAGGCTAAAGCCAAACCAGCCGCATCCAAAAAAGCAGCGCCAAAAGCAAAAACAAAAAAGCGCGCTTAATAGCATCTCAGGGGAGAGAAAAAATAAATGAGTTCACAAGCAGATCCATATTTCGAAACAGGCTTTAACCCGCTGGATAATGTCGAAGATATTCTGGCGCGCCAGAACTGGGTATATTCCCGCACCAACCGCGACGAATTATTTATGGAGATGGCCGGCAAGCACGGCGTGTACCGCATGATGTTCATGTGGAACGATACGTCCGAGGTCATGCAATTCTGCTGTGAATTCGATATTCGCCTCTCCGACTTCCAATATAACCACGCCTGCCAGATCATCAATAATATCAATTACGGCATGTGGGTCGGGCACTTCCACATCTCGCCCGAAAGCATGGTTCCCTGCTTCCGCCACACCCAATTATTCCGTGGCATAGATTTCGGGTCAGGCGCAGATCATCTGGAAGATTTAATCCGCGTGGCGATGGAGGAATGTGATTTCCACTACCCCGCCCTTTTGATGCTCGCCGCAGAACACACCCACGACGAAGACCAATTCGCCTTCGCCTTAATGCCCACCCAAGGCCAGTCGTAAAATGCCGACCAGCATTCTCTTAGTCGGATGCGGAAAAATGGGCGGCGCGTTGCTTCATGGCTGGAGCAAACGTGACGGTCTGGTGATTTCAACCCTCGACCCACATTCCACGGGTGCCGATTATCATGCGGCAGAAGAAATAACCACCCGCTACGATGTCATCATCCTCGCCGTCAAACCTCAAGTGATGGCAGATGTGGCAAACAGCATCAAACATCTTATCACTCCGACAACACTCATCCTGTCCATCGCTGCTGGCAAAACTATTTCCTTTTATGAATCAATCTTCGGCACAACCACCGTCATCGTCCGCGCCATGCCCAACACCCCCGCCCTCGTGGCTAAGGGAATGACTGTCCTCTGCGGTAACGATGCCACCTCCGAGCTTCAGGCACAACTCTCCATGAACCTCATGGCCTCTGTCGGCGATGTCGAATGGATCGATGATGAAACCCTGATGGACGCCGTGACCGCAGTATCGGGCAGCGGCCCCGCCTATGTCTTCCATTTGATCGAAGCCATGACAGAGGCAGGTGTAGCCGCTGGCCTCACCCCCGCCCTCTCCGAAAAACTTGCCCGTCAAACGGTGATCGGGGCGGCTTCCCTCGCGGAATCAGAAAACACAATTCCCGCCGCCACCCTCCGCCAAAATGTCACCAGTCCAGGCGGCACGACTGAGGCCGCCCTCAAAATTCTAATGTCCGATAAGAACGGCCTCGCCGATTTAATGACCCGCGCCATACTGGCCGCCCAGAAACGAGGAAAGGAACTCGCATCATAATGAAATATATTTTGCCCGCTATTCTCTTATTGATAACCACGCCTTCATTTGCCGAGCCGTTACAATTTGAAACACAGGCCGGAAAAACCATCTCCTTTGATGTCGAAGTCGCCAGAACCGACGAAGAAAAGAAAAAAGGCCTGATGGGGCGCGATAGTTTAAAACCACAGACAGGCATGCTGTTCATCTTCGACCCGCCGACAAAACCCGTTTTCTGGATGAAAGACGCAAAGATTCGCCTTGATATGATCTATATCGGCGTGGACGGAACTGTGACCGGCATCCATGAAAATGCCATCCCTTTTGACCAAACCCAGATTTTTCCACCCGATGTGAAAACAAAAGCGGTAGTGGAAATCACTGGCGGAGACGCAAAAAAGCTAGGGATTTCAAAGGGTGACAAGGTCATTCACACAATTTTCAAAAAAGAAGTAAAATAGGCCTTGATATTAAAGATAGTTTTCGTGTAAAAGAACTGCACGTCATGTCGGGGCGTAGCGCAGTCTGGTAGCGCAACTGCTTTGGGAGCAGTGGGTCGAGGGTTCAAATCCTTTCGCCCCGACCATTTCGTAACAATAAAAAAGACACCCTGTTGAGGGTGTCTTTTTTATTGCCCAGATAAAATGCCTTAGTTACACTCATCTCCTAACTGTGGGGAGATAAATGAAAATCAATCAAAAAAAAATTGCACATCACCTTAAATTGGCTACCCTTACGCTCATTTGCATACCCGTACTGGGTCTTGCGATCAGGGCATTATATAATGCGTATCTTATTAATGAGGCCAAGGCAGAAAATATAAATCAACCGCAACACTGTGTTGGCCTTACACCTTTCCGCGTAGAAATCCCCCCTCTCCCTAAAGATGTTAATTTTATATGCGATGTCACTATTCACCGTGATGGGCCCTATCAAGTCGGCTTACAATATCCGTATGCTAACAGTGAGGAAGCACTCAAAATAACAGCCATGCTCGGCGGCCCTATCACTTACCGAAAAGTGGGTGATAAAATTGTTGATGTTATAAATGACAGTCCTGGGGAAATTTCATATTCAATCTATAAGGATGGTGAAAAAATTATTGGGAAAGATAAAATATTCCCTAAAGTCACCTCCCGAAGCTTTAGTAAAACCGGCGGCGTTGAAACCCAACTCACTCTCATGAACATGTCCAAAGGACAAAAATACACAATCCATGTTTCCGGTATCCCCGATCATTACAGAGCTTATCAAGGAGTCTATCTGATTGTAAAAAGACGGATTTTTAATTAAACGACCTACCCTAAGATTTTCCACGTAATATTCAATCGCCTCAACTCAAAATAACCCGCCGCAGATAATCAGGAAGAAACCGTAAATCACAGGTTTTGATTTACTTTCGAACATCTCAATAATATACGTCCTTTCCTTGTAATGTGGAATAAAAATCCTTAATATACGCGCAGATGACCGAATTAGCAGAAACACAAATCAACCAGCATTGGAGCGATATCGCCGCGAAAGCGCAAAGCGGTGATGCGGCGGCATACCGCACCCTTTTGTCTGATTTGGTGCCTGTTATTCGCCGCAGTGTGATCAAATCCCTTCCCAACCCACAAAATGCCGATGACGTGGTGCAGGAGGTGTTGATTTCGGTTCATAAAGCCCTGCACACCTATGACCCGAAACGCCCGTTTATGCCGTGGGTACAGTCGATCATCAATTTCAGGAAGACGGACTATCTGCGTCAACATTACGCCCAACGCGAAAATATGAAGCTATCCCTTGATGACCCTGACACACCGGACTATTTGGTTATCAGTGGTCATAACGGTAGCACCAAGGACATCGAGGACGCATTCGATGCCCTGCCCGACCAACAGAAAAAGGTCGTCGAATTGATGAAGATTAAAGGGTATAGCGCCGAAGAGGTATCGAAAAAAACGGGTATGTCGGTCTCTGCGGTAAAAGTATCCGCACACCGCGCCCTACAAAAAATCAGAGATAGATTATAGAGTAATTGAAATGACCGATAACGACATTGACAAGACGATCGACAAATTATGTGACGGATTAAAGCCCGTCAAACCATGCTGCCCGACGCGTAATGGTTTGCTGTGGATTCTGCTTGTCGTCTGTTATACCTCTGCCGTTGCCCTGACAATAGGATTCCGTGAAAATATTGCCGAAAGCATGGGGCGCGAAGACTACGTCTTTGAAATCATGCTCGCTTTCGCAATTGCGATCTCCGCCTCTCTCGTCACCTTCTGGATCAGTATTCCGGGTTGTGATAAACGCAAAAAATTTATGCCCGTCCCGCTGACCTTACTGGCCGTTCAATTTGCATGGATGTTAGAGCGTCTCTATTTCGAAGGCATCGGCGACATCCGTGAAAACTGGTTGTCACACTGCTGGATGAACACGGCACTCCACACCACCCTCCCTGCCCTCGCCGTTATTTTACTCGTCCGCAAAAGTGGCGCGACGGTCATGCCCTGCTGGATGGCAACTTTTGCGTTAATTTCCGTGACGGAATTCGGATGGATCGGCATGCGTCTCGTCTGCCCGCGGGATAACGTGGGTGAGGCCTATTTGCTCAACTTCCTGCCCTATGTCGTTTTGGGCGTATTCTTGGGATTCGTGGCCAAAAAGCTCTTCCGTTGGTAGGGAAACCCCTATAATCCGCAATAAACCCCTTTTCATTCTTTGGTAATTCGGCTAGTTTATGCTTGATTTTAAAAGGAAAAACCAACATGGACGTCAGAATTTATCGACCATCTAAATCCGCCATGCAATCAGGCCGCGCAAAAGCCCCGGCTTGGGTCTTGGAATATGAACTCAAAACCGCCCGTCAACCCGAAAGTCTGATGGGCTGGACAAGTTCAGGGGATACGTTGAACCAAGTCAGTCTGAATTTCGAAACAGCGGAAGACGCCGTTGCCTACGCCACCAAAAAAGGCTGGGTCTATACCATCCAACCCGCCCAAGAACGCATCGTCCGCCCCCGCAACTACGTCGATAACTTCAAATATGTCCCACCGGAAGAAACCGCAAAAGCATAAATGATTTGAAAATTTCCCGTCAATAGATTATGGACATGATGTCTGTTGACGGATTTTGAGGCGAAAATTCAATTTCTTGAGAACCGGCTTTGAGCGTACTGAATGTACGTGAAAAACGGAAGCGCAAAGAAATAGAATTTGCAGCCCAAAAGACTAAAACAGACACCATGTCCGAAAGGTCCCGTAGCTCAACTGGATAGAGCACCTGCCTTCTAAGCAGGGGGTTACAGGTTCGATTCCTGTCGGGATCACCATTTCTTCCCCAAAAAAAAGAGCGGGATAATAAAACCCCGCCCTATCAAAATTATGATCTAACAATTATCTCTCAACACAAAGAGCAATCCCCATACCACCACCGATGCAGAGTGTCGCAAGACCTTTTTTCGCATCGCGGCGTTTCATCTCATGAAGGAGTGTGGTGAGGACGCGGGCGCCGGATGCGCCGATCGGGTGACCGAGTGCAATTGCGCCACCATTCACATTGACCTTTGCAGGGTCGAGTTTCAATTCACGTACAACGGAACAGGCTTGTGCCGCGAAAGCTTCGTTGGCTTCAACCAAATCCAAATCAGCAACAGACCACCCTGCTTTATCGAGCGCTTTTTGGGACGCAGGGATCGGGCCAATACCCATGATCGACGGATCAACCCCGACGGTCGCCCATGACTTAATGGTCGCGAGCGGAGTAAGTCCGCGTTTTTTGGCTTCATCCGCAGACATCAACACCAAGGCGGCAGCACCGTCATTGATACCGGACGCGTTGCCCGCAGTCACAGTGCCGTCCGGTTTAAACGCAGGGCGCAATCCGCCAAGTGTTTCAACGGTTGTCCCAGCGCGCGGGAATTCATCGGTGTCAAATACGACTTCCGATTTTTTTTGTTTGATGGTGACAGGCGCAATTTCGTCTTTGAATTTCCCTGCCTCAATCGCGGCGATGGCGCGTTGTTGTGATACGGCAGAAAACTCATCTTGGTCTGCACGAGTTAAACCATATTTGGTCGCAACATTCTCGGCAGTGATGCCCATGTGATAACCGTTGAACGCATCCCACAAACCATCTTTAATCATGGTGTCGGTGAATTGCATGTCGCCCATTTTTGTTCCGTTACGAAGGTTGGCGGCATGAACAGATTGGCTCATGCTCTCTTGCCCACCAGCAACAACGATATTGGCATCACCGTTTTTAATCGACTGTAAACCCATGGCAACAGCGCGAAGCCCTGACCCACAGACTTGGTTAATCGTAATGGCTGTTTTATCAATCGGGATACCTGCACCGATGGCGGTTTGGCGAGCTGGGTTCTGACCGCATGCGCCTGTTAAAACCTGACCGAGGATTACTTCGTCCACATCCGCTGGCGAAACCCCTGCGTCTTTGAGCGCAGCAGTCACGGCAATTTTGCCCAAATCCACAGCGGACAAGGAAGACAAACTCCCTAAAAATGAACCGATAGCAGTTCTTTTGGCTGACACAATAACGACGGATATTTCTGACATGGTTTAGTCCCCTTCATATATTAAAGATATGGGGACTATGACCTAATTTTCAAGGCTTGAAAAGCCCGTAGATGCACTAATAATTAACGCGGCGCAACCGTCTGCGATGCAAGCTGGCTCACTGGCTCTTGTGGGGGATAATAGCGATGAGGATCAATAAAGTCACCTTTTTCGTCAAAATACATACCACGCTCAATATCTTCAAGAATTCCAGCCTTACTTCTCTGGTCGCGGGCAATACGGGTGGCACATATCCAACCACCGGCAACCGCAATAGTCAACGCTCCACCAAAGCAAAAAAGTGCATTCAATGCATCTTCTTTGACTTGGTCACTTTTCATTTTTCTGATTTGCTCAGACTGTATCACGAGGTCAGCGTCCGCACCTTCTTCATTTTTACTGCTTCCTTGCGGAGCATTGGAAACGACTTCAATTGAATAATAGAATCCTCCTAATGTCGTGCCAAATGCAGCCGACGCCACAACAAGAGCCGCCGCGATATTGAAAACACTCCTACGCTCAACGCGCTTCAGCGCATCTGCGGGTTGCTCCATGCTCCCATCTGGAAGTTTTCTGTATCCACCTGATCTATATACCATTTTTGTTGCCTCTATTATTCTTAAAATCTGCAATACATTTCCACAAACATTATGAAAATGCAAGCTTTTTTGTCGATTTGAACCAAAAATTGCCACCAATTCCATAAAAGAAAATGTTTTTCTTATAAACATCTCAATTTCAATATAAAGTCTCTGAACATGTCGGTCTGTTTTGACAAACAGGCTTTGCTCCCTTGGTAAAAAAGATAAATTAATGGCAGAGGTTCAAAAAATGAAAAAAAGCGCTTTTTTTATGGGCTGTGTTGCCATCGTAATCGGATGCAGCGCAATTGCCGCACCCAATCCCTCCCAATTACCACTACAAATTGTTCAGGAATTATACAAACCATATCTTGATGATCCCCATGCAGAAAAATCCGATAGTCCAAATGCTCTGAGCTTGATCGAACCCCATGCCAGCACCTCTCTCAAAACCGATATTGAGAAAGAACAAAACTGTCAAAAGCAAGAGGCAGGTATTTGTGGTCTTGATTTTGACATTATTGTGAATGCCCAAGACTGGAATATTTCAAATTTCAAGCTCAAAGAAGTTTTTCTCAAACCTGATGATTCTCGCCTTACCAAGCCAGCCATTGATGCAACCTTTATAAATGGAGGGAAAAATCTTGTCCGCTATGTTTTTGTGCAAGAGAATGGGACATGGAAAATAAGTGATATAGAAACCACCCGTTTTAATAAAGGTGGAAAAATCGAAAGTTATAGTGTACTGACCAGTTTGTTAAATAAACAATCTGATAGCCCCAAATAAAACGCAGTCAGTCATGCGCTTTCATCCTTAAAGGAAATTTCTATGGATATGATCACCCTTCTCAAAACCTTCGGTTATGCGGGCGTATGGACGGCCTTGTTTATCGAAGGAGCATTTATTTTCGGAATTTTCCTGCCGGGCGATACCCTTTTATTCCCAATCGGGATTCTGGCGGGTCAGGATGTTTTCAATTTATGGATCATGTTGCCGGGGTGTTTTATCTCGGCCTTTCTGGGTAATCTGGCAGGATACGAAATAGGTAAACGCTGGGGTCCGAAAATTCTCGAGAAATACGAAGGCAAAATCATCAAAAAAGCCCACCTCGAAAAATGTCATGAATTTTTTGAAAAATACGGCACCTTCACTGTGGTCATTTCCCGCTTTATCCACTTCGCCCGTACCCTCGTTCCGTTTATGGCGGGTATGACGGGGATGCCTTATAAACCTTTCGTGATTTATTCCGCTGTCGGCGCTCTTCTCTGGGCAACGGGCGTTCCCCTCCTCGGCTATTTCCTCGGGTCAATCATTCCTGCGGGTAGCATCGATAAATATCTGTTGCCGATTATCGGTGTCGTCATATTATTGGTCGCCGCGAAACCACTCTATAAAAAATTTATCGCGAAAAAGCCACTTTAACACCCACTATTGTTGTCCCCGCGCAGGCGGGGATGACGATAAAAGAGAAACTTTGTGGTAAAAGGGTGGGCTTACACAGCCCCATTCTTCTTCAAAAACTTTTTAAACGCCGCCAGTGTCTTATCACTAATATGATGCTCCACTCCCTCGGCATCTAACTGCGCCGTGCGGTCATCGACGCCCAGCGCGCGGAGGAAACTATAAACAATATCATGGCGTTCTTTACAAATTTTGGCGAGTTTTTCGCCCTCGGTGGTCAGGAATAAAGACCGATACGGGCGGTTGGTTACATACCCCTCTTTATTCAAGCGCAGAATAATTTTATTGACCGTGGCGTGGGATACGCCGAAGCCTTCGGCTAAATCCACCACACGCGCCTCACCTTTTTCGGCGATCAGATCGGCGATGAGTTCCACATAATCCTCTGCCGTCTCCATCTGATGCGCCTTGCGCACATAATCAAAGGCATCGGATCGGATAACAGGCGAGTCAGAGGCGGCGTTTTCTTTTTTCATTCTTTATTTTCAACTTTTTTAAGCCCCTTGTCAAATTTGTTGCCATGGCTACATTTATAATGCTACACTAAACTTATCATGACACCGACCGCATTGCATACTTACCAAAATTCCAAAAGCCTTCCCGAATCCCACGGGACGGTGCGGGTAAGTTCCAGCAAAAACTTCTTCCGCAAATTATTCTCCTTTATGGGGCCGGGCTATCTGGTGGCTGTGGGCTATATGGACCCGGGCAACTGGGCGACGGCCCTAACGGGCGGGGCGCAATTCGGATATACCCTCCTCTCGATTTGTCTGATCTCCAATATCATGGCGATGCTCTTGCAATCCCAATGCGCGCGCTTGGGTGTGGCGACGGGGCGCGATTTGGCACAGATGTGCCGCGATTCATATTCCAAACCTGTTGCCTTTATCCTCTGGGTACTCGCCGAACTCGCCATTTGTGCAACCGATATTGCCGAGGTGATCGGCACAGCCATCGGCCTCTTCCTGCTCTTTCATATTCCGTTGGAATGGGGTGTGTTGATTACAGGGCTTGATGTCTTTCTGGTGCTGGCGTTGCAACGCATTGGGTTCAGATGGATCGAAGCTTTTATTATCAGCTTATTAATGGTGATCTTCGGATGCTTCGCCGTTCAAATGTTTTTGGCGCAACCGGATATCGGCGAAGTTGCCAAAGGCTTTATCCCGACTACAGAAATTATCACTAATCCCGCCATGCTCTATATCGCATTGGGGATCATCGGCGCGACGGTTATGCCGCATAACCTCTACCTCCATTCCTCCATCGTCCAAACCCGCGCAATTGAAAGCACATCTCTTGCCAAAAAATCGGCCATCCGTTTTGCGACAATCGATTCAACTCTGGCCTTGGGCATCGCCCTTATCATCAACACATCGATTCTGATCTTGTCCGCTTCGACCTTTCATATGTCGGGATTAACCGACATTGCCGATTTAACCGAAGCCCATAAAATGATTACCCCTCTTTTGGGAACATCAATCGCAGCGACCTTGTTTGCTGTTGCGCTTCTCTGTTGCGGTCTAAGTTCGACCGTGACCGCAACCTTGGCGGGTCAAATTATTATGGAAGGTTTTATCAATATTCGCATTGCACCATGGGCGCGCCGGATGATCACCCGAGGCCTAGCCTTAATTCCCGCAATGTTTGTGACTGTTCTGTATGGTCAGGAAGGCGTCGGGAAACTTTTGATTATGTCTCAAGTCGTTCTCAGCCTGCAACTCCCCTTTGCCGTTGTTCCCTTGGTGATGTTCACCGCCAATAAACGCAAAATGGGTGAATTTGTGGCCCCTATCTGGCTAACCATCATCACGTCGATCATTGCTTTTATTCTCATCGCACTGAATATAAAAATGATATGGGATGTAATTTCCGTATAGCAAGAAAAATTCTACTTATTTTGCCCATCACTCTATGGCATTATAGGGAAGTGATTCTATGAATCATATCAATCATTCTAACTCACCAATTGGATTCCCATGAAGTTTGCCGGTATCGCTCTCGTTCTCGTTTTCACCTTCGGCGGTTTGCTCATCGCTATGCATTTTAATTTCGAGCATTTCGTCAACATCGTGATGGTGATTCTTCACGCCCTCCCTGGCGAGTTCACGATTATTGGCGGATGCGCACTTGCGGCTTTTCTAATTGCCAACCCGCCCCATGTGATCAAAGACACGGGGAAAGCCTTCAAATGTTTAAGCAAACCTGCTGCCTATTCCAAAAAAGATTATATGGATTTGTTAGGCATGATGTTCTCGGTTTTCAAACTGGTGCGGACAAAAGGCTGGCTGGCGATCGAAGCCCATATTGAAAACCCGCATGAAAGTGCGATGTTCAATAGCTTCCCATCCTTTGCCCATAACCACCATGCGACCGTATTCCTCTGCGACTATTTGCGGATTATTTCTCTGGGCAACGATAACCCGATGACCATTGAATCGCTGATGGACGAAGAGATCAACACCATCGAAGCTCACTACGGACATCCGGGTCACGCCATGCAAACGGTTGCGGACGGTGTCCCTGCGCTTGGTATTGTTGCGGCGGTTCTGGGTGTTATTAAAACGATGGCCTCTATTTCCGAACCGCCTGCGGTTCTGGGTGGTATGATCGGTGGTGCGCTGGTCGGAACATTCCTCGGGGTGTTCTTGGCTTACGGCCTCATCGGCCCGATTGCGGGTGCGATGTCATCCCGTGCAGAAACCGAAGTCATGTATTACCGCTGCCTGAAAGTCGGCGTCCTCGCCTTCCTCCAAGGTGCGGCCCCACAAGTCGCAGTTGAATTTGCGCGTAAATTCCTTCCCCATGACGTTCAGCCAACCTTCCAAGAACTGGAAGAAAGCCTGAACTCCATACCTGCTCCAGCATAATAGGGATAGATCATGGCCAAAGGCGGAGACGAAAAAGCCCCCATTATCGTTATCAAGAAAGTCATCAAAGGTGGCGGTGGTCACCATGGTGGTGCTTGGAAAGTGGCCTATGCCGACTTCGTAACCGCGATGATGGCGTTCTTCCTGTTGATGTGGTTGCTGAATGCAACAACCGAAGAACAACGCAAAGGGATTTCCGAATATTTCGACCCCACCCCAATGGAAGTTTCCAGTAACACCAGTGGCGCGGGCGGTGTCATGGGTGGCCTGACCGTCTCCGATGTCGGCTCACGCGCAGCCGATGTTCAGCCGATTGTTAATAATGACCAACAGCCAAGCCCCGATGCGGATAAACCCTCAAACAAAACCGATGTGAATGTTGAACAGGCCGCCGAAGCCCAATTAAGAGCCGAACTTGAAAAACGCGAAGATGCCAAATTCGAACAGGTCAAAGAACAAATCGAAGAAGCCATCCAAAATTCCGATTTAAAAGGCCTGACCAAAAACCTGATTATCGACATGACACCCGAAGGCCTGCGGATTCAAATCGTTGACCGTGACGGCGAATCCATGTTCCCGACAGGCAGCGCAGTCCCTTACGAGAAAACCGTCAATCTGCTAAGCTCTGTCGCTAGCATCATCAAACAAATGCCCAACCAGATTTCCATTCGAGGACACACGGATGCTGCCCCCTATTCAATGGGTGCAAACTATACCAACTGGGAACTCTCGGCCGACCGCGCCAACGCCAGCCGTCGTGTATTGCTGAAAAGTGGTATCGAGCCCAAAAAATTATCAAACGTGGTGGGTAAAGCCGATACCGAACATTTAAAACCTGCCACCCCTCTTGATCCACAAAACCGCCGGATTAGCATCATACTACTCCGCGACTCCCTGACCAAACCCGTCCTCGGCAAAAAACAAGCTGGCGCAGGCGGCACAGGCTCCGTCCCCGTAGACCCCGGCTACAAAAAAACCATGGGTAACGTCCAGTTCCCTTAATAGGCAGCCCATTACTTTATTGTCATCCCCGCACAGGCGGGGATCCGGTACCACAACCCCACCACCATCTGTGGTTAGATTTTTTTCACCACAAAGATCACAGAGAAAAGCACAGAGTAAAAAAACTCTGCACCCTCTGTGCCTTCCTCTGTGACCTCTGTGTTAAAAAACGACCTTTCCGGATGGCTTCGCTCCGCTCACAATAACGGCAAAAGAAGAACTTTGTGATTCTTCGTGTCCTTTGTGGCTTTGTGGTGAAAGGCCTTGAAAACCCTTGACATATTAGGATTTATATCCTACAATACCCCCATGGAAACTGTACCAAAACCCAAACGTGGGCAACGATCTTGGACAGATGCACAACGCGCCGAACAGGGGCGCAGAACTCGTGAACGCCAAATCTGGCTCAAATCCACCGGCCCCAAAACTCACAAGGGTAAACGAACTTCCTCCCGCAACTCCTATAAACACGGGCGTTTCACCTATGAAATGAAAATGTTGCGCTGGTATGTCCGTTTGGCCGTCATGCGTAATAAGCAAATCAAAACCCGTTTAGCCTACGAAAATCACAAACGCGAAAACGAACTT
>MEMI01000044.1:0-6527 GCA_001767915.1 Alphaproteobacteria bacterium RIFCSPHIGHO2_02_FULL_46_13
TACGGGTTTATTGCGCAAGAAACCGAAAGTGTTCTGCCTGACAATTTAAAACCATTGGTGGGAAAACAATCAGGTTTGGCGCTGGTCAACCATGACCATGACAAAGCCCAAACCTATCACATGACCTACGGCGAACTCACCGCTCCGATTGTAAAGGCTATTCAGGAACTGAATGCAAAATTCAAAGCCTTTATGAAAGAGCTTGAAAAAACCTTCGCAGAAATTCTGGATCACGAAAGCGAACAAGACAGCGCCTTAAAAAATATCCGTATGGATATTGATAAATTGAAACAGCATTAAATTTTTTTGGTGATGTCTTATTGAACAGTAGGTTGAACAGCAGGCGTGCGGACTGTCGGCTCGGATGGACAGGATCTAATAACGCCATTTCCTGCGTTGCAGCGCGGAGCTGGTTTGGGTGTTGATGGAGCGGGAGTCTTTTGTAATTGGTCAACATAACTTTGAATATCATCAATGGTCTTGCCACCGATTTTCTGTAGAAAATAACCAAAAAAAGTACTGACATCTTGATAGAATTTGACGGTGGGTTGATCGCCGATCTCTTCTCCTGCTTTAATTTTATCCTGAATAATTTGATGATATTTCACAGCAAATAGGGCGCCTGTTGGATTGAGATTCCCTTTTGCATCCTGCCCGACATACGCTGTCTGAGCTGCCGTTTTTCCTTCACGGCAGGGAATAGAATATTCTTCAGGCGCATCAGTTTTGAAAACAAACGCCAGAAACAACTCGTTTCTAACTTGGTGTCCAACCATGCAAGCGTCGTCTTTAAGTGTCGGGGTGGACATGGTGCTGCAACCCGTCAATGCCGCGAAAGCAAAGGCAGATCCAAGACGGCTCAAATTATTCGTTAATTGATTTTGCATGTGAGGATATTACCCATACATTGTCATAATGTAAAGAAATAAATATTACGGCGCATTGATTTCCGGATATTTAAAAATGGATTCAACAGGTTTTAATTCAGGCAGAACGACAAAAAAACTTCCCGTGACTTGTTGTGCGGATTTATCATCTTTAAATGTTTGTGGCATCGTCATCATGCCGCGAATATTAGCAATGGTATGAAGGGCAACATTAACACATCCCGACGAAATACGTTGCCATGCGGGTCTCATGCTTTCTAAACGCTCTTCACGGCGTTGTCCCGGAATGTCCAGAACGGGGTGGATCGTATAATATATACTTGTTCCTTTGACCTTTTTAAAACCAATGCTATCGCTGTCGTCCAGAGTTTCTAGTTTAAAAATACCGGACGGGGTAACACCTAAATTTTCTCTCCGATTATCGCCCTTCATTTTGCCGGACAAGACGGGGGCGGCGTCTGTAATCCTGCTATTGACGATATATAAAAGCAGCCCGCGTTGCTTATTGAGCATCATAAAATGCGCAACATCGTGATCTTTCATAAATGCGATCATCTTTGCTTCGGCGGGAGTGGGTATGACCATTTCTTCTGCGGCATGACTGATCAACGGAGCCATAACCCCCGCAAATCCGACAGATAGAAAAAAGCGTCTTGAAAAATCCATGGAACCTTATATTACCATAATATAAAAAAGTCAAATGATTTTTATCTTTGGCAACCGCAAGAAAATAAAAAGGCCGCCAATATGATCTGGCGGCCTTTGGAATTTTTAGAATTGTTGGATTAACCTGGTTGGCAAACTGGTTCACCGGTTGATTTATCAACCACAGGCACACCATTTTTGTTAAGAACTGGTTTTGTACCTTTTGGGCATTCAATGGTTGTTGTAACACCAGCTTTATCAACAATCACTGTTTGATAAGTGTTGCTAACAGGTGCGGAAGCCCCACCAGTAGCTTGTCTGTCAAACAGAGTGCTTACAGTTGCTATTTCAGCCATTGCACGACCAACATCAGGGGATGCTTTGGCGGCAGTCAGGGCGCCTAGGCGAATTTGACCATTGGTTGCATATGGTGTTGCGCCTGCAGCAATCGTTGATTGATTGATTTGGTCAATCGCGCAAAGGTTACCTTCGATCTCGACTTCGTTACCTTGAGCATCAATTGTCTTGATTTTGCTGATTTCATACTCTTCGCCGCCGCCAATGGTAACGCTTGCACCACCTGCAACTGTTTGTAAACCAAGGCTGAAACCACCTTTGCCACGGAAACATCCGTGACCCATATTTCCAGCACCACCGCTGATGGCAGATGCTGCCGCAGCTTTATATGTTGTGCTGGAGCTATATTGGCTGTTGTTTGAACCATCAACATTTACGTCGCCAGTTTTTGCAGAAGAATTAGAATCGCCTGCCTTAGCACTAGAGCTTGATCCAATTGCACCAGTTGTAACACCAGAGGTTGAACCAATATCACCTGTTTTAATTCCTGCTGAAGCACCAGAAGTGGAGCTTGATCCAGAAACTGCTCCAGCAGTAGCACCAGATTGGGAAGTTGCAGCAGAGTTATTGTTGTTAACAGGATTGTTGTTATTATTATAAACTGGTGTAGAACCAGTTGGTGTTGTGCTCGGAATCGGGTTGTAGACTGGTGGTGGGCAAGCCACAGGTTTATTGTCTTTTAAGCATGTTGCGGAAGCTGCGCCCATGGTTCCGATAGCAATTGCTGAAGCGCCAATAAATTGATTAAATAATTTCATTTTACACATCCCCTCTCAGAAGGTTCAAAAGTTGAATTTTTGTATGGGGAAACATAATTCAAACGATAAGTTTATGTCAAGATAATTTTCAGAATAATTTTTCTTGCGTTTAAAATGGCGGATATGTTATCTATCTGGTCACTTTACAGAAACTATATAAATGCGGACAAAAGACTAAAAACGTCCCCAACCCGATGGTGTGAACATGGCTGCTTCAATTGCTTTAAATACTTCTTCTTATATAGATGAAACCCCCGCGCCTTCAAAAGGCTTTGGCAGATTTGCAGGCGGCCTTTTAAAGCGCGTGAAGCAAGTGGGTGAAAGCCTTCGTCATCCAAGCCCTGAAACAATAGCCTTTGTCAAAAGCGCAGCCTTTGTGGGTTTAAGCATTGGCGCTGGGATTGGTGCAAAAGCAGGTGCATTGGCACTCTTTGGTGTAGCTACGGGTGGAACGGGGATTGCCGCCGCTGTCATTGGTGGCGCGGCTGTGGGGCTTTCAAAAGCCGCCGTTAAACATCTTAAAGAACGCAACCAAGAAGGCGGAAGCAAATTTCTGAGCTTTTCAACATTAAAGACCGCAGGGATAGGCGCAGCTATATCTACTGCCACACTTGGCTATAGTGAATTATTCGAACATTTTACGGGTGAAACTGTTACCCAATCTTTGGGCAAAGCTTTCCACAAAGTGGCGGAAATATTCTCGGATAAACTTTCTGATGTCATGCCTACTGGAAGTCTTCATGCCCCAACTCATGATATCCCAAAACCCATAGGTCATATTTCTGCGCCTTCTGCCCCAGTCGCTCAAGCGATACCTGACAGTGTTCCAAAATTAGAAGTCAAAGTCCCGGAGGCTGCAGCTCTCCAGGCATCCAATGAACATGTATCTCATGAAAATATGCCTAAGCCGAAGGTTTCTGTGCCAACGCCACCTCCTGCGTCAGTGGCAGAAATGGCACCTGTTGCGCCAGCCCCCGTTGCTGTTCCTGATTTAAAAGCGACTATCCAAGCCCAAGCCTTGGAAGAAAAATTGCGTTATGATTATGCGACAAGCTTTGGCGACCCAGCCCCTGAATCAATGACAACTGCTGAAATGGCTGAACGCCTCTATCCTGAAGATCCAAAGGCCTATATGGCGTCTGCATCAGACATGGCTCAGGATAACCTTGAATCCGGAAGATCTCAGTTTTCTGCTGATTATCAAGCTATCAATGAGGCTCCAGCCCCAGCCCCTGAAATTGCCCCTGCGGCCCCCCAAGCAGTTCCTAACACAAATACAGGAATTCCTGTATCTAACGCGTCACCACAGGAACTCGCGGCACAGGCGATTGCAAAAGCAAAACTGGCAGTCACTCAGGAAGAGCTTACCAACGCCTATACCATGGAGCATTTGCACGAATCTGTTAAAAATTTAACAGGAACAGACGCCCCCGTTGATGCAACCGCAGAAGATTTGGCGAAACAGATCAGTCCTGCGCATTCCGATGTAATCATCAAAAATCTTCAGGCGCAGGCTCCTCAATTGAAGGTGGAAAATTTGGCCGCTTCCTGTACGGCCGAGATTCCAAAAGAAAGATCATCCGTCAATGTGATCAAAACACTCTGCTATAAATTCAAAGAGCACATGAGCGGAAATGATATTGCTATTGTTGATAATGCGAATGAGGCTAATGCTAAAAATGGCTTAAGACTTCTTTATAGAAAAGCTGTGAGTGCCGTGAGTGGGCTTGTTCAAGCGCAGGAGACCAATGGCTTTATTGCCGAAAATATTTCCGGTCCAAACGGGGTTGTTCAAGAGATGACTGAGGCCAGATTAGGGCTTTGATCTCTTTTAAGGGGGTGGGAATTTCCGCTTTTTTGAAAGCCTATGGTTATATTTCATATAATTTCATCGAAAATCATCTTAAAATTATGAAGTCACGCTTGTAAGCGTGCCTCTGAACCGCTATTGTGTGAGAGCTTTTGCATTTCTGGGTTTGATTTGCGCCAATCTCTTGGCAGATGACCTAAGGAGTGGGATTACTTTTAAAAAGGGTGTTATATCCAATGATTCGTTCAATTTTCTTGTCTTTGTCCTTCACAGTGATGGCTTTCAGCTTAACGGCATGTGCCCCGGGTTACCCGATTAGCGTGAAAGACCCTCAATTAGTCGCGCAACCTGACAAAGTTTCCATGATGTTGGCTCAGGCCGCTGATAAAGCGTCCAATGCTCTCGAAGCATTAGCTGCTGTTGAGCAAAAAAGAACACCAGCCGCCCAAGTTCCTGCGATTGTAGGGGCACCTGCAGAACTCAACCGTGCCATTACTATTAACTGGGTCGGCCCCGTTGATCAAATCACCAAGGTTCTTGCGGATAAGGCAAGTTACCGTTTCGTCACTTTAGGCTCCGTCCCTTCAACACCGGTCGTTGTGAACATCAATGTCACCAATACCCCGTTGATCGAGGTCTTGCGGAGTGTTGGTTACCAACTTGGCGCCCGTGCGGATGTGTATGTTGATAGCGCTGAAAAAATGGTGGCTCTGACCTATGCGCCTGTGACAGGTCGCGGCGACGTTGCATTGAACTCTGTTGGACATTAGGTCGGAGAAATAAGGAATGTTATATAATTCCACACCTAAAGCGATCATCCTGACCCTTGGTGCAGTCCTTGGAGCAACTATTTCTGTGGCTCCTGCGTCTGCAACATCTTTTCCTTCGGGGACATCATTTTTCCAACCGCAAGAACAGCAACAGGTACAACAAGTGCCGCTCGAGAAAATCGGCGTTGATGAAATGTTGCGTCAGGAAAACATGACGCAGTCCGAAGTTGATGCGGCATCAGAAGCGGCTATTCCTAAAACTTTGGCTGAATTGCAAGAGATTGAGGGGTATAAACCTCCGGACGGTGCGTCTAAAAAAGAAATGCCGTTTGATATTCGTAAAGAATCGTTGAAAGAAGCGGCGCTGTCCTATGGCGCTCGCGGCGGTCTTGCGGCACGCAGCTACGAAATCAATAAAAACATGGTTGGTCGTGGCGTCTATATGGACAAAGTGTATGATTTCCGCCAATTATTGATTGCTGCACCAAGTGGGTTTATGATCGAGCCACCAATTATCTCTGAATCTTTGAAAGCATTGTTGATCGAAGGCGATGGTCAAAAAGCAGCGGTCGCTGATGCGATTTATAAAATCAATGAAAACGTGAAAATCGTCTCTGCTCCTCGTAACTGGAGACAATATTTGGAAAGAACATGGGGGCCTGTTGAAGAGCCTCCTGAAATCTTGCGCCCGAAAGATGCAAAAGAACGCGCTGAATGGCGCATCAATGTGAAAAAAGGATGGGACGAAGGTTTCGAGCAAGCTGATGAAGTGTTTGCCCAAGACTTGAACCGCCTGCAATCTGAATTCAGTGGCATGGTTCGTTATCGTCAACTCTTGGCTCAAGGTATGGTTTCCGCGCCGTTTGCCCAACAAATTGATCGTGGGGTTACTGGGGAAGATGCTACAATGCGCGTCGGTGACCGTGCTGTGGTTATTACAGGTGTCCCTGAACTCATAACGGAATCGCAAAGATGGCAACCCGCAAACCGGTAAGTCTTACCAAAGGTGACCAGTCTCTTGTGCAGACGTGGCCTGATGAGCCGCATCGCTTTACGGAAGAACATGTTGACCCTTTCCTGATGTGGTGCGTTCGTAAAGGAACGTCCGACATTTCCATTCAAACGGATCGTCCTGTCTATACCGATATTTACGGCACACTTTACCCTGCCACCTATCGCGCGATTGACGGCGTGGACATGACCGTCTTCCTCCATAAAATTTATGGGCCTGATGCGCTCGCACGTCTGGCATCGGGTAAAGATCTGGACGTTTCCTATGAAATTCGCCCTGATCGTTATT
>MEMI01000044.1:6559-16479 GCA_001767915.1 Alphaproteobacteria bacterium RIFCSPHIGHO2_02_FULL_46_13
ATTCTCTCTCGCGGACGTGATGCGGCACAGATCACCATGCGCGTGATGCCTGCCGAACCACCACGTATGACTGATATGGGGATCGAACAACAAATCATTGATAATTTTGCGCCTCGCCAAGAGATGATTGTGATTACAGGGCCAACAGGTTCTGGTAAAACAACCTTGCTCGCGGGCGGGATGCGCATGTTGCTTGAGCGTCCGCATGGTTGCGGTAAAATGCTGACCTACGAAGCGCCAATCGAATTTACTTACGACGCCATCCATTCCCCACGCTCACTGGTTGCCCAGACCGAAGTTCATCGCCATTTGCCGGACTTTTCGGCGGGTGTGCGGAATGCGCTCCGCCGTAAACCGAATATTATTCTGGTGGGTGAGGCAAGGGATAGGGAAACAATCTCTGCCGCTATTGAGGCCGCACAAACAGGTCACGCCGTTTATACGACAACCCACACCACGGGTGTTGCGTCCACTATTCGCCGGATGATCTCGGCTTTTGATAAAAACGAACGCTCCGAACGTGCGTACGCGTTGATGGAAACCTTGCGGATGATTGTCACACAATCACTTGTCCCTAAAAAGGGCGGTGGTCGTTTAGGTGTACGCGAATGGATGATTTTCCCGGAAGAGGTTCGTGAGAAGCTTCTGGATAAAGATTTTGACGATTGGACGAATGAAATCCAACGGATGATCCCGTTCTACGGTCAAACCATGTCAAAATCTGCCACGCTGGCTTTTGAAAAAGGCATCATTGAAAAACGCTTCTATCTGTTGCTGACAGGTGGCGGCGGCGGGCATTAATTCGTCATCCTATTAACCTTTTGGCATGATTTTCAGGATAAGCTCTTATAATGGCTCAGAATCAGATAGCAGACCTCAAAGAACAAGTGAACTGGCATTGGCGCAATACCATGCGCCCCATTCGCTTTTTCAATTTTGACGTAAAGGCTATTATCCCGTTCTTTCTACTCCTGTTTTATCTTCGTTATAGCACTCTTGTTCTCTGTATACTCTCGACTTTGGTCTTTTGGGGGCTGGAAAAAAAGGGTTTAACGGCAGATTCTGCAATGCGGGCTTTAAGGGTGAATATTGTAGGCACTTTTCGTCCCGGACTCCCAAGGTTCCGGTATCGTCGCTTGAAAGACTTTGGCCGTTAATTCTTTGCCTTAAACATAAGTTCTGCCTTGAGTTTTTTATTGCTCCAGCCTAATGTTGGCAGAATAAAGGGGTAAGAATACCCTTTCACGCAATTTTCTGGAGCTTGATAATGTTTGTGAATTTTCTACCTAAGCAATCAGTGGGATCTGTTTTCCGTGTTCTTCTCTTGGTTGGATGCTTGACGCCATCTGTTGCGAAAGCAGGATTCGATTGGACACCACCAGCCGCAGCCCCGTCGGTGCAGCCTGCTCCAGTTGTGCAAGATGCCGCTCCTTCCGGCCCATTGACCCCAGAACCTGATGCATTACCAGTACCTGTCGGACATGTTGAATCCGCTCCTGTTCAA
Organism: Alphaproteobacteria bacterium RIFCSPHIGHO2_02_FULL_46_13; assembly: GCA_001767915.1. Taxonomy (GTDB): domain Bacteria; phylum Pseudomonadota; class Alphaproteobacteria; order Micavibrionales; family Micavibrionaceae; genus UBA1573. Next base: position 8,064 of record MEMI01000044.1, read on the forward strand.
CATAATGAACCGTTGGTTGTTGATAATAAAAAGCCAACGTCCGCACCCGTTGTTGAATCTACCCCGGTTCCCCTCCCTGTTCCTGAGCCAACTCCAGTCCCGACAGCTAAGGCAACGCCTGTGCCTGTTGCAGTTACAGCCCCAGTTGCAGATGATGTTGTTGAAGGTTTCGGGAAAGACATTCCTTTGGCGATTGCGCTTCGTGATATTGCCCCAACCAAATATGCTTATTCATTCTCACCTAGTGATGTTGCCGGCGCTAAAATTTCTTGGCGTGGCGGAAAGCCTTGGCAAGATGTTTTGAAAGATGCGCTGACTCCGCTTGATCTGGATATGGCGGTGACTGAAAGCACCATCGTTATTTTTGCAAAACAGTACAAAGCATCTGAAAATTCTGTGGTTGAGCCAGCCCCGTCTGCGCCAGCTGCGGCTCCGGTTGCACCACCAACAATGGTTGCCAAACGCCCTGAAACAGCTCCTGCGCCAGTCGCAACAGAAGAACCTCTTCCATTGGTGGCAACACAAGATGCTGCCGTAGAGCCAGCGCCTACAGAAGCCCGCCGCCCTATGGCTGCGATGGATATGAAGGCTTCCCGTAAATGGCAGGCTCGCCCAGGCACAACACTCCGCCAGACTTTAGAAGCATGGACAAAAGATTCTAACGTCGAATTGAACTGGTCAACACCATACGACTACCCGATCAATAATGCCTTCTATTTCGAAGGCGAATTCCCTCAAGCGCTTGATTCCCTCCTGTCGTCTTATGGTGGCGAAAACCCAAGTCCAAAAGGTCGCCTCTATCCAAATCTTCCGGAAGGCCCATCGGTTCTGATGATCAACTAAGAATAAAAATTCAGAATATAAAAACCCCCGAAAAAATCGGGGGTTTTGCTTTAATATAGGGATTTCCTAGAATAATATTTGTGTACCGATGGTGATTGCTGTTCCGTCCACATCGTCCCCCACAGATGCAGGGGCATTGACGGATACATGCGACACACTTCCACGGAATGATAATCCCGGGCCATACTCATAAACCAAACCTGCGGTGATACGGTCTGCTTTGGTGTCTTCGGTGGCACTTTCTTCATGGGTGTTGTTCAACCATGACGCGCCGTACTTGACTGGACCAACAGTGTAATCAACACCTAAGACAAATGTCTCGCTTTCATTGCCTGACATCATGCCGCCATTATTTTTGGTGTAGATTGCGCCAATGCCGTATGCGCCAATATCAAAATCCAACCCGACATTCCATTCTTTTTGTCTGTCTAAAACGGTTGCACCATTTGTCTGTTCCAGACCAACGGTTGTGTAACCTGCACCCGCTTTATAGGCAACGGTGTCGGATATACTGTTCTCGTAACGAATACCCGCCTCCCACGCCGTTCCAAACTCGTCCAAGACATCGTCTGGGTTATTTCCGTTGGTGCCGCGTGATGCTGGACTGAAATTCGCAACATCCGGCGTATAGGATACACCCGCTTGGAATCCAGAGAAGACAGGGGTCAGGTAAGTCACCTTATCAATTCCGGCGGTCAGGTCGTTATCGTAATCCAGACCGAATGATGATACTTCGGACTCAAAATTGCTGGTGGCCAGAGTGGTCGCCGCAAAATTAAACGGGTTCACAAATGTTTCCATCCCATCGACATTCTCATCGGCAGATGGCGCAGCCACTTGCAACAAGAACGCCGCACCGTCTTCCATCCCGAAGCTCACGCGACCCCAATCGCCGGAAGCGTAGATAAAACTATCTTCAACCGCAAATCCATCATCTCCGTCCCCATCTGCATTCATCAGGGCGCCGACTGTCAGGCCGTTGGATAAGGTGGTTTCGCCCGAGAAAGTCACATCAGTATCGCGCAAAATATCAAATGCGTTGACGTCACCGTCTTGACTGGCGTAATTCCCGTACATTTTCATATGACCGCTTAGGCCAAGTTTGATGTTCCCGTCTTCGGCTCTGGCTTCAAATGGGTTGGATAGAATAAGCAGTGGGGTAAGCAGAACGAGAGGGGTTTTTTTGTTCATAATATCATCCATGGGCTTGTTTATATTGCAACTTTGCGATTCTGACAGAAATTCTTGAGCTTGCAAGGGGGAGGGACATATAAGGGCATATATATGTCCTTTGGAAATTTGTTGACAGAAGGTTGGCTTTTATCTATAACCCCCTGACCTGTCCAAGACTGTGGGTTTCTGGTGTTCTTGAATACCAAAAATAATGGGCTTCCGCCCGCATAGATAGGCTGAAATGAAAACCGTGTTGCAAAACTATGGTGATTTTTGGCTTTTTTATATGTTCTGGACGGGCGGCTTTTTAAGGCCGCTTTTTTATTGTGATTTAACAAATGGAGGTTCGCGATGAATAATGCACGCGTACAAAAACAGGCAGAGATCGAACAACTGAAATCGACTATGGATTCCAGCGAAATCGTGATCGTGTCACATAATAAAGGTATGACCGTTGCTCAGGTAACTGAACTTCGTCGTACACTCCGTGCTAATGGCGCGGCTTACAAGGTCAGCAAAAACACATTGGTAAAACGTGCTGCCGCTGGCACACGTTATGAATCAGTGACTGATTTGATGACAGGCCCAACCGCATTGTCCACCACATCCGGTGAACCATTGGTTGTTGCTAAAACTATTTACGATTTTGCCAAAAAATTCGATGGTAAACTCGTGATTGTTGGTGGTGCTTTCGGTGATATGAAACTGGATGCTGCCGCAGTTGAAAAATTGGCAAAACTGCCAACTCTCGACCAAATTCGTGGAACGCTCATTGGCCTTATTCAGGCTCCTGCAGCACAATTGGCTCGCTTGGCTCAGGCTTATGCAGACAAACCACAGGCTTAATACTTTATAAAACTAACAGCTTACTATTATACATTTAAAAGGAGACTATATTATGGCTGCAAATCTTGAGAAACTCGTAGAAGACTTGTCCGCATTGACCGTTATCGAAGCGGCTGATTTGGCAAAATTGCTTGAAACAAAATGGGGCGTATCTGCTGCTGCTCCTGCCGCTGCTGCTGCTGGTCCAGCTGCCGCTGCTGCTGAAGAGAAAGACTCATTTGACGTTGTTCTCGAATCCGCTGGCGACAACAAAATCAACGTGATTAAAGCAGTTCGCGAAATCACTGGCCTTGGCTTGAAAGAAGCTAAAGACCTCGTTGAGGGCGCACCAAAAGCAGTTAAAGAAGGCGCCGCAAAAGCTGACGCTGAAACAATGAAGAAAAAACTGGAAGAAGCTGGCGCGAAAGTTGCCCTTAAATAGTTTTTTTCGATTGTTCGAAATATTCAAACGGCCTCCTTACGGGGGCCGTTTTTTATTGACGTAAGGGCATGAGTTATGCAATATGCGCTTATTATAAAATTAGGAAAAAATTATGAAATTCCCATTTAGACGCAAAGATACCCCTCAGGACGTTTTGTCACATGCCCTTAAAAAACTAGGGAAAAAAGGGAGTGACAAAAAGAAGCTTGACTATCTGGAAAAGCACATCACCCAGATCCAAAACGCTTTGGAACAAGTGACCGAAGATGTTCCTCAACCTAAAAGCAAACACAAAAACCCTGAATCAACAGCGGCAAAAGAGAAGCCTCTCATTCAACTGAATTGGTATACAGCCCTTGTAAGTGCCATCATCGGCAATAGCAATGTAACAAAACCACTACTGCCTTCTTTTGCGTTAGATTATTTTATAAAAGAAACAAAGCCAAAAGCTCAGCAAGCCTTTAGAGATTTATTTGACTCAAATCCTGTGGTCGCCTTTAAAACAGCTTTGCACACAGGAATATTTCAAAAAGAAATTATTGCGGCAATGCAAGCCTTGATAGACGCAAAAAAAACCCATTTATTCATAAAATGTCATGATGCGGTGAATGCCCATTATCCGTCAAAAAAAGATAAAGAAACGGACGACAATGCACATATTTTTCTGAGCCTAGCTTATATGTCCGAGATGGCTCTGGGACAAATGTTGGATGAAAATCCGAATGCAGTTTTGTTTCCGCGCGCCCAGAAAAAAACTAATCCTGACGCCGTAAATTATTTGTCCTATCTGCCCGAGCAAAGGCATTTTGAACGGTTTGTCATGTATAATATTGATAAAATTGATATGGCTGTCCGCGCTGTGGCAAAAGATGCCAACGGTGAACTGATCTCGGACGTGAATGATTTATGTGCCGCTGATTTGAAAGGTGAATATGCTTTAAGATTGGCCGCCCTTAAAACACTGATGCAGCCACAGCAGGTGAAAATATGTTTCTGCTTGGCGGCAGGCAAAGACAAAACTCAACTGAAGCAAGCTTTGCTTGACCTAGGCGGTCATGCCACAGACCTCGTCAAAATCTATCCGCTACAAAGTGGTAAAAAAGACAAACCTGCATATGAAATATTACATCTGACCAATCCGTCCGATAACGGAGACCCTGAGGAGCTATGGGCGCTCAGAAAACCAAAGAAAGTTCTGGTTGTTGCCTTTTCTGATGCGGCGCTTCTAAAAAATCTGAAATGTTATGCGCAAGGTCTCAATATCAAAGATATTAAAGCGGCTTTATCATCAACCACGTCAGCTGGTATAAATTTACCAGAAGTCGCATAATCTATGACGCTTGCGAGGTTCGGTTTCTAAGGGTAAACTCACCCCATGAATTCGTCTTCTGCCAATGCCCAGTCCAAAAAACAATCCCTCTTTGACCGTTGGTTGAAACCCGCGGCCTTGCTGGCTGAACGTAATCGGCTGGAGGCTTTTCTGGGCGCGTTTCCGGGGGAATATTGTGGTTTTAACCCTGATGGGTCACTGGCCTATAGCAAGGGGTTTATGGCTCTTTTAAACCTCAAGAAAATTTCGGGTATTTCAGACATTCAACATGCCCTGCGTCCGGGTGATGCGGCGGCTCTTGAGACCTGTTACATCCGCCTCAAAGAAGACCGCCAGAATTTCGTGTTAAAAGCCCAGACTTTGGACTCCATGAAAATCCTCCGTCTAACGGGCGGGACAGGGACGGCGATATCGGGTACCGACCAATATGATATTATCTGGGTCGAAGATATTACGGCGACGGAAAATGAGCTTGAATCCAAACGCGCCGAACAAAACCGTCTGGAACATGAGATTAAAAAATACGGCGCGGTGCTGGGCGCAGTCACCTATCCCGTCTGGATATATAATCCGTCCGGTGAAGTTGTGTGGTGTAATGAGGCTTACGCTCATATTCTGGGCGTCTCCCCCGACAATGTGTTGTTCGAGAAAAAAGAAGTTCTATTCACCACCCCGAAACGCAAAGGCAAAGTCGGTAAACCCGTCAAAATCTTGGTCGAAGACGCGTTGTCTTCGGGGCAAATCCAAACAGAGCCAAAACATGTGATTATTGGCGGTGACCGTAAAATGATGAATGTCACGCTCATTCCATTGCCGCATCTGGATATTGTGGTGGGGCAGGCACAGGACATTTCCCGCGAAGAAGAACTTGAAACACGGTCAGAGCGCAATAGAGCGGTGAACCGTGAACTCCTTGAGCAACTCCGCACCGCGATTGCCATTTTTGACGGCGAACAAAAACTTGAATTTTATAATTCCTCCTTCGCGCAACTCTGGCGACTGGAAGAAGGCTGGCTCAATTCCCATCCGAAACTCGGTGACATTTTAGAACGCCTCCGCGAAACCCGCCGCCTGCCGGAACAGTCGGATTTCAAGCGTTATAAGCAAGGCTGGCTAGAATTATTCACCTCCCAAATCGGCCCTAAGGAAGACATGCTCTATCTGCCGGACGGCTCTGTTTTACGCTCGCTCGTTGTACCACACCCACATGGCGGATTGTTGATGACCTTCGAAGATGTGACCAGTGGTCTGGAACTGGAATCATCTTATAACACCTTGATGGCCGTTCAAAAAGAAACACTCGACGGGTTGAGCGAAGGTGTTGCGGTGTACGGTAGTAACGGACGCCTCACACTCTGGAATCCTGCCTATGCCACGATGTGGGATCTGAACCCCGAGGATCTGGAAGGCAAGCTTCATATCTCGCAAATTCTAGAACGCTCGAAAAAATTCTTCCCCGCTGATGAATGGGATAAACTGCGCGACCAAATGACACGTGAATTATTTGTGCGCCATGATAAAAAAGGCGAAATCCGCCGCACTGACGGACGCATCTTGCATTATGTGTCTGTTGCACTTCCCGACGGCGGAACAATGGTTACCTTCCATGACGTGACCGATACCGTCCGTGTCGAAGAAGCCCTGCGCGAAAAAACAACGGCGTTAGAGACCGCAGAACGCTTGAAGCTCGACTTCCTCGCCAACGTATCCTACCAACTTCGCACACCACTGAATGCGATTATCGGGTTTAATGAAATTCTGGATAAGGAATATTTTGGCGAACTCAATACGCGTCAAAAAGAATATACCAAAGGGCTTGGTGAGGCTTCCGAACAATTGATGAATTTGATCAATGATATTCTGGATCTCTCGACAATTGAGGCAGGCTATATGACGATTGTCAAAGAACCTGTAGATGTTGCCGTGATGCTCACGGCACTCTATGACCTAACCCAGGAATGGGCACGCGGGCAAAGGATTGAGGTCACCTTGTCTGTGGCGGGTGATGTGGGTGTTGCTGATCTCGATGAACGCCGCATTAAACAAGGCATTTTGAATCTGCTCCGGAATGCCATTGCCTATACCCCTGCGGGCGGACGCATTACGTTGTCCGCCGCAAAAATCGGTGATCAACTGGCCTTATCGGTGATTGATACAGGCCCCGGCATCGCCCCCGAAGATCAGGCGCGTATTTTCAAACCGTTTGAGAAAACCGCAGCACTCCGCGAAGAAGGCCGTGGCGGGGCAGGGCTGGGTTTAAGTCTTGTACAGAATATCGTCAATCTGCACGGCGGGACAATTAACCTCAAAAGCGCGATTGGCGAAGGCACCGCCATCACTCTACTTTTGCCGCCGCAATAAAATATAACTTGCGCCACTTCCACCATGCTTGGCTTGCGCGCTGGTGATTTGCAAAATATGCGGTTTCAAATTTTTGTCATCGCACCAGTGGGGCAGGTTTTTGCGAATGACACCCGTCCCGTCCCCTGACCCTTTGCCCGTTATCACCAAAACAAAACGTGCGCCGTCTTTTATTTTACCCATGATAAATTGTGTAAAGCGATGATGCGCTTGTGCCAATGTCATGCCGTGAAGGTCAATTTTCCCATCAATCGGCAATTCCCCTTTTTCAAATCGCTTTTTAAGGGCGGCATCGACCTGAAAAGAGGATGGCTGGGGGCTGATTGGTTTAAGAGAAGGGGAAACCCCGAAAGTTTCCAGAGTAATTGTGCCGGCGAGATCTTGCCCGTAATGTCTTTTTAAGCGTTTTAAGGTATTCTCTTTATGGATGTTCGGTGCAGCATATTTGGTGACATGTTCGGTGGCTTGCCCCCAAACGGCTAAATCTTCATCTTTCAAAGGACGTGTTTTGGGCGTCTTTGATGATGCGGCAGTTTTGGGGGGCTTTTTTTCTTTCATGATGTGCATTACAATAGATCGATATGTTTATGGCTGGCAAGGATAGATAATGCGTTCTTTTAAATCAGGGTTCAAAAATTGGGTTTTTAGCGGCATGATTGCGGCGGCCTCTCTTTGCGGTTCTTTCGCTGGCGCACAGGCAGATGACCGCGTTCCCTATGACCGCGCGCTGATCACAAAATTGCCTTCAACGACTGAAGATGTCGGGATCGCCTTTTTAAAAATGTCGAATAATTTTCCGGATTTTTCTGCAATCGTGAAAGACAGCAAGGCCTATACTGCGCTCAATCCATTGGCGCAGCAGGATTATCTTTCAAAGATGACTGGCAAACTCCAAAACAGCTATGTCACATTCTCACCCAACAAAAATGACCTGATTGTTCGTGTAAAGGTGAACGCTCTTTTCAAGAAGCTTCCCAATGGCGAAGGTGTTTTGAAAATCCGCACCTTCCCGTCTGATCCTGTCTATTTCCCGTTTTATTTTGCAAAATATCCGATTGCCATGATTGTTCAGGGCATGGAATTGTTTCGTGAAATCCATCTTGATAAAGCCGATACCGATGTTGTCTATAGCCGTTTGTCATTGAGTGGCGATGCAACCTTGTTGTTACAACTGCATGTCCTTGCGGCGGATGATCGAAAAACGATCACCCTTGATAATATTCCGCAATATCCGTTATTGACCGAAATCTCCTATATTGGCCTTTTGAATGCGCAAACCGAACAAATCTGGGCGTGGCGCAATCCGAAATTGACGTCCCGGAATGCCAGCGGCGCAAAAGCTCTGGTGGATATGGTTCCGGCAGATAAGAGTTTCAGCCAGTAAAAAATAACAGGAATTCAGGATGTCCACACCAACGCGCTTCGATCCGTTTATTCAGGCA
>MEMI01000045.1:0-27544 GCA_001767915.1 Alphaproteobacteria bacterium RIFCSPHIGHO2_02_FULL_46_13
GCTCCTCAATTGTCCAGACGCGTCCCATGATTTTCTCCTATTTTTTTGTCCAATGGAAAAGTGGGGGCGGGTGCCTTGGGGGCTTTGGGGAGTTTCAGATTTTTCATTTCCTTGAGCGTCGCACAAAATTGTTTTTGCGCCCGAAGGCCAACAGAATAGGATTGCATACTCTCCATTTTCCAGTCAGCATGTACAGCCATATAGGTAAATATGGCATCCAGAATATCCATTTGTTGATCGAGTGTTTCCTGACGCGGACGTTTTTTCTGAAAGATGGATTGCTGAGAATCTTCGAGAGATCGAAGATAATGGGCAAAACTTTCGGTATGATAGGACTTCCGATTACAGGCGGAAATGGCGATATCTTTGGGTGACCCTGACCGAAGGCTCGGCGGTTTCGGGGTGGGGGGATTTGGGGGTGTGTCTGTCATGCCGTTTCTCCTTTTTGGTTGGCGTATTGCACAGACGTCCTACTATAGGATAATTATGGTGGTGACTCAGTTTGAAATCTGAGCATTTACAAGGCTCTTGCCGCGAATCTCCCTCTAATATATGGTAAAAATGAAAGTCCGCAGGGCTTTTGGGGCTTGATAACCCCTGTTTTGCACGGTTTGTGACCGTTAAATCACTCCTCGACTATGGTCGGGGAGGCATTAGTGTATGTCCAACCCTCGCGGGTAAAGACTAATGCGACCCTTTGCAAAACGGGTTTATCAACTCCCCGATCACCAGTTTGAGGAGTTGAAGAATGAAAGTTTTCATTATCATAATTGTTGGAGTTGTCTTGGGATTGCAGATATTTGGCAATTCAGGAGGGTCTTCACCTAAGACCCCTAAGCCAGAATTGAGCGCTGAAGAGAAAGCATCCAATCAAAGATATGCCGCAATGTCGATGTATGCAGAAGCTATCAAAAAGGCCGCGCGTGATCCAAGTTCAATTGAATGGATGGAGATATACTCAAATAAAAATGGTTATCTTGGGTGTTTCGTTTATCGGGGGAAGAATGGGTTTAATGGCACGACAATTCAACGCACAGCAGTTTTCATGGGCAAAGTAGCTAAATGGAAGACCCACTGCGCCGGGAAAAAAGATCTAATTGATATGAGCTTTATGAAGAGCAGAATTTAAAGCTCTTCCATTTCTTCAAGGATATTCATTTCATCACACATCTCTAACATTTCTTCGATACTCCAGACATGGTCTTCAATGCCGGCCTCCATGGCTGGAGTTACTCTCAGGCTGGTATGGATGCGGCAGAAATTATGATACATAAAATGTAAAGCCACTGCATCACAGTGGCTTTCAGCTTTCTTAGAAAATGCGCTTGTCTTACGGCGAAATCTGCTAATAGAGTTCCTCATGTTGAGATTTTGACGTTCTATGTGAGCCGTTGTAATCCGCGCTTCATCAGGGCATCCAATCGATTTATCTTTATGAGCTCCTTGATACTTTCCCCGAACCTGATTTCCCTTTTTCTCGCTGTATTGCTTCATCAGTCTGCCTAAATCAACATCTTTCCCAAAGACCTGTTCGACAGCATCTTTGTATGCAGGAAAGCCATCGGTTGAGATTTGAACGCGCCCAGATAAGCGGGATTTCAAATCAGTCAAGAATTCGATTGCAGATTGTTTCGTTCTTTCTCCAATGTACCAGCAGGGAACAAGTTTTGTGTCTGGGCAGATGCAGCTGAATGTCCAAAGATCGCCGGCACATTCTTGCTCAGTTTCTGTTCCTTTTCGTGCGTAAACAAAAGACCAGATTTCATCAACCTCAATAAATTTGCAGTTTAATTCCTGCAAGGCGAGCATTTGATATCCTTCACAGAAGATGCCAATCTCATGCTGAAGTTTCATGACGGTATTTATGGAACAATCGGCTATTCTACTGGTTGATCGTACTGAGTTGCCTTCCACAAGCAGCTGAATAATCTTTGCGCGTTCTTCAACGGATTTCCGGTTCATATAATTATCATAATTGAATTATGTTTATGAACGGTTAAGCATAAAGTTCATTATAAAGGTAAAAAGTTGAGGGCTATGCGGGATTCACAGTGTGTGTTAACTTCTTGTTAATGATTCTCTTGCATTCCGCATATTAACTCAGTATTAACTGCGTACCCCCAGACTTAAAATAAGGACGATTCTTTGATGAGAACACAGATTAATTTTGTCTGTGTACTCAGTTCATAGGAGAGCTACATGGCAAACATAAACGATATATCAGACTACATTGTAGTTAAATTGAGTGATTCAGGTAGCCTTGTGAATGTTCTAAAACTTCACAAGTTGCTTTACTATACTCAAGCGTGGAGTTTGGCTTTTGGTAGAGGTCGGCTATTTGATGAGAGATTTCAAGCTTGGGTTCATGGACCAGTTAGTCGCCAAATCTATAATAGATACCCGCAAAAAACTTTATATTCTGCAATTACTTTGGATGATATTAATCCAAGGTTTGATAGCCGTAGTATCAGTTCAGATGAAAGAGCATTTGTAGATGGTGTTCTTGAGGTTTATGCTCCATTTACAGGAGCGCAATTGGAAGAAATGACTCATATTGAGCAGCCATGGATTGAAGCTAGAGCTGGTGCTGCCCCGAATGAACGCTCCGAAAATGTTATTAGTGAATCAACAATGCAATCTTATTATGCAGCAAGAATGAATGGCTAAAACTGGGCAGAAATCCTTTAAACCAAGGTTGGCAGAAGAAGTCATCAGACCTTCTGGAATTACTCCTCTACTAGGCAGAACAACACCCCCTATAAAGCTTTGGACTTTTTCATTCAGATTTTGGAATCAGATAGAGTATTTTGGTGTCGGTGGAGAGAATAAAAGTTGGTTTATTTCTCTCCTAAATAGATTAACTGATATGTCTAAGCTTCAATTGGAAGTGCTCAAAGATGATGGTTTAAAAGATGGCATCAGATTTCATGAAATCAATTGGGATCAGAAAAATATACCTCTTCAAAGAGATCAGTTTGATTGGATACCTAAGGAATATTTAAACAACCCTGACGACTTCCCATTTTGCCAGTTCCACGTTTCAAAAGCATTGGGAAGAATTGTCGGATTTTTCGATGAATCTCAAGTCTTTAATATTATTCTATTAGACCCTAGACATAATATACAGCCATGCAGGTCTTTTAGTTATGCTGTAAACTCTACTCATATTGGCACGTGCCAATATTCTAGGCTTGTTCACACAGTAGAAAAATTTAAATGCGCTTCACCAACATGTTCCAAGGCAGAATTATTAGCTTCAATTAATAATAAGCTGGATGAAGATAGAAATGTAATCATAATGAATATCAATGATGATGCTAAGCAAAGATTGAGAACATTAGTGGATAAAGGAATACTTAGCCATTCTGGAGAAGCGCTAGAGTATGCTCTATCTAAAGCTATTGAAGAATATGAGGCACTTGAGGATTAGCTAATTATCCCATCTCGCTTTTGCTGCTTTTTTAGCAATTTCAGATCTCTCCTCAGCAGTTAAGCTCTCAGCCCTAGCTTTTCCACCCTTTTTACCCCCAAGACGACCTAGCGCGACTGCGGCGGGGTTTTTGCCCTTATCTGGGTCAGGACGCTCAATCGCGCCTGTGGCGATATCCGCGATAAACTTACCTAACTGGTTGGAATCTCTGGGAGCTTTAGCCATATTCTTAATATACCGCAAAAGCCTTAAAAGGCGAAAAGGTTAATTTTTCAAACTGAGTCACCACCATAATTATCCTAATGTGTCAAGGTTTATAAGTTTGACAATTTTTATGGAATTTCATAAGACTGCAGGATGACGCTTCATCGTTCCTCTATCCGTCGCCCCAGCCTTCAAGAGATCAGGGAGATTTTTCCGAGTGCCACGGGTGTTGGTATTGCTTTGCCGGAAATCGGCAGGGGGTTGGTGGTCGGATTTAACCGCCTTGCCACATTCGGAGACGAGTTGAAAATTGACGGAGCATCGTCACAGGTCACGCATGCGCCTTTATTCGAATTGACCCGTACATTCGGATTTGTTGTTCTGAAAAATTGTAGGGTGCATAACATTCCTGTCGAACAAGCATCCAAATTATCCCATGGAAAAGACGGTGACGGGAAATTTATTCAAGATCCGTTCCATTATGATATTGCCCCGCCAGAGAATAACCTTGGCCTGCCGCCTGATGATTATATGTCCGCCATTTATAAAAATTCACCGGAGGCGCGCGAGGAAGATACACTCTATGCGCTGGAGGGGGATGTCAAAGAGGCGATTAGAAAATTGGATAAAGATGATTTGCCCGATGAAGTCGTGGACGCGCTGTCCGAAATGGAGAGGCCGGATTATCATTTCAGACTATATCATCCGCAGGAACAGGGCGCGCGCCAGATTGTCAGGGCGCAATACCCTGATTTTGTGGAGAATGTTTTTCGCCTGATCACCGACGGGCGGAAATATCGGCAAGCATGGTTAAAGGATCAGTGGGATATTTTTATCCATGCCAATACCTATCGTGACGGTCTGCATGCAAGGCCAACGGGGCATATGATGATGTCAACAGAAGTTCCGTCAAATCCGTTGTGCGGGTTGTATTTGTTTAAGTAATAGATTTTCCTATGGCGGATAAAGTTTCGCGGGTTGGAAATTTGGCGGGGGTGGGCTATATCATAGAGGCCATTCCCGTACTCTGTTATGAAAGAAGTGATGATCATGTCCTCTATTCAATCGTTAAACCCTGCCAAGAATTTTGAAGTTGTAGGCGAAGTGCCGATGTCCACGGTGGAGGAAGTTCATGCCAAGGTGATGGCGGCACGGAAAGCGTTTCCTATCTGGAAAGCTATGCCCCTTTCGCAGCGTTTGGAAATTCTCGGGAAACTACGTGACCAGTTTATATCCAACAGACAAAAATTGGCGGAATTGATGACGGCGGAAATGGGAATGCCGATTACCCAGACATTATTTACCGTTGACCGAGCCGTATCGTATATGAATTGGAGTCTTGAGAACGCCGAACGGGTTTTGATGCCCGAGGTGACCTATGAAGATGACCATGAAATCCATGAAATTCTGTTCGAGCCTTACGGCGTGGCGGCCTGCATTTCGCCGTGGAATTTTCCGGCATCGAATTTTGTGTGGGCGTGTTTTCAAGCTTTATGTGTCGGCAATACGGTCGTCTTTAAAAATTCCGAAGATGTGCAGTTGTTTGCCGTGGAGATTGAGAATATGGCCAAGGAGGCAGGATTCCCCGAGGGTGTGTTCAATGTGATTTACGGTGACGGCAAAGTGGCGCAGGCGATGATTGCCGATGACATTAACCTCATCAGTTTTACGGGCAGCACCAAAGTGGGGGAGTTATTATATAAGCAGGCGGCGGAGAAATTTATTCCGGTTGTCTTGGAACTGGGTGGGTCTGACCCCGGATTGATTTTCGGGGATGCAGATATTGATCAAGCAATTGGCGCCATTTATGCAGGACGCTTTACCAATTGCGGTCAGGTGTGCCAGTCGATGAAACGGGTGATTGTGCATGAGAGCCGCTTTGATGAGGTCGTTACAAAATTATCCAATTTATTGATGGGCAAGAAACTGGGTGACCCGATGTTGCCGACCACCGATCTGGGGCCTTTGGTATCGCAAAAACAACTGGACACATTGTTGGGGCAGGTGCAGGACGCGGTTGATAAGGGCGCGAAAATCATTTGCGGCGGGAAACAACCTGCGGGATTAAAAGGGGCGTATTTTGAGCCGACGATTTTGACGGACGTGACGCCCGATATGCGGGTCTGGTCAGAGGAAGTTTTCGGCCCTGTGTTACCGATTGTCAGTTTTTCAACCTATGATGAAGGCATCGCCAAGGCCAATGATACGATTTACGGCCTGTCGTCCAATATTTTTTCAAGCGACCCCGAAATTATTCGCCGCGCAGTCTCCGACATTCAGGCGGGGATGGTGCGGGTGAACGGGGTCAATTCAGGACGGCCTTCGAATATCTTTGGCGGGTATAAACGCTCTGGCTTAGGGCGCGAAAACGGGGCGTATGGCTTTCATGACGTGACCCAGAAAAAGATGGTCGCGCGCCCCAAATAGAAAATATTTGTCATATTGTAAATTTTGTTGCTTTTTCCCAAAAAGGGGAGTAAATTGCGGCATTCATAAATAATTAAAAAAGGTGTGTGTGATGAATTTATCAGAAAATTTTCAAGAAGTGATTGAATCCATGAAAAGACCTGTTGCGGTACTTGCGGTTGCTCTGACTCCTATGTTCATGACTGGTTGTGCTAACATGAAATTAAATCTTCCTGAAGGGAATATGGGTGGTATCCCTGTTGGTCGTGTCATAAACCAATCTGTTAATCGTGATGTTTATGACGCCAAAAAGGCGGCCGCCGGTCAAGTTAAAGGTGCGTTGAGAGGTACTGCGTGCCTCGATGAAAATGGTCATGTGACTCATGTTGTTGTAGGGGATCCTAGACAATGTGATGTCCAGAAAAATAATAGAACTGGCGTTTCCCCGCGCCCTCGCTAATCAAAGATTTAATTTAAAAAGAGGTTTCAAATGTCATATACAAGTTTAGCCACGAAATTTGGCGCAAGTGTTATAGCTCTCAGTTTAGGCGGATGTGCAGCGTTGGGTGATCGGGCTGTGGGCCTTGAAAGACAACAGGTTGGTGTCACAGATAGCGTTAGAAACAATGTTGTTCTTTTGAATGCGTGTGAACGTGAAGGGATCAAGCCTCGTCCTGCGACCATGGTTACACAACAGGAAATGTATCAACGTACCCGTGCTGGGGAAGTAAATTATCTTTATAATGGCTATTATCTTTTTGCCAAGAAAAGCCTTGTGGAACAATGGGCTCCTATCGCTGGTGCTTTGATTGTTGGTGGCTTGACCAACGGAGTTGGATCTGCGGGTGTCCGCGTTGCGACAACTGTTGCTGGAGCAGGAGCTGGGGCATGGGCTGGAGAGAAATTATCCGATCAGGCTATTCTTGAGAGAATGGCCAAAGAAAAAGGATGTGAAGACGAGATTGATGCAAAAGGTGCCGCCCCGCTCAGAACCTTTATTACAGGTCAACCTGCGGATCGTCCGCATGGGGCACCTCCACGCGTTCTTGACCGACAAGATTATATGCAAGGTCATATTGCTCCTTATTCCGCGCTTGGTCGCAAAGTTTATCGTACACCTGGGTTTGGGGATTAAGCTCCATCAGGATATTTTTTTCAAAACCCCGCCATCGCGGGGTTTTTTTATTGCTTCACAAAGGGCTTAAAATTTGGCATGCTCTTGTTATGACATTCAGGCACGCCGTTATCATTCGAATTATTCGCCCGACCTTGTTTTTTTAGCAAGAGTCGGGTTTCCGCGTGACTTCCAATCTGATACAACAATTCCCACAGAAAACCTGATCTTTATCAGGATATAAGAATGCGAGATTTAATTAAAAATGACCACTGAAACGAACAATGATTTTTATGTGTTTTTGCCAAAGACCGATTTCCCGATGCGGGGCGATTTGCCGCAAAAAGAGCCTGCGATTTTAAAAAACTGGGCCGATGAAAAATTATATGAAGAAATTCGCCAAGTTTCCAAAGGCAAACCAAAATGGGTTTTGCATTGGGGGCCACCATACGCCAATGGTCGCGCGCATATGGGGCATGCGTTTACAAAATCACTGAAAGACATTGTGAATCGTTGCAAACAAATGCAGGGGTATGATGCACCGCTCGTCCCCGGATGGGATTGCCACGGTCTGCCGATTGAATGGAAGATCGAAGAACAATATCGCGAAAAAGGATTGGACAAAGATGATGTGCCTGTCCCGAAATTCCGTGCGGAGTGCCGTGAGTTCGCGCAAAAATGGGCGGATATTCAATCTGCCGATTTCCAACGTCTGGGCGTGTTCGGTGATTTCAAAAACCCGTATATGACCATGGCGAAACACAGCGAATCCGTGATCGCGCGAGAGATTCACAAATTTGTGACCAACGGATTACTCTATCGCGGTGTGAAACCCGTGATGTGGTCGGTGGTCGAGAAAACGGCACTCGCAGAGGCCGAGGTTGAATATAAAGATCATAAATCCATCACTATCTGGGTGAAGTTCCCTGTTGTGAAAGCCGCGCATCAAAAATTGAACGGTGCAAAAATCGTCATCTGGACAACAACACCATGGACGATGCCGTCTAACCGCGGGATCGCTGCGGGAGAAAATATCAAATACGGTATTTTCAAACATGGTGATGAGAAATTGGTGGTTGCACTTTCTCTTGCGGAGGCTGTGAAAGAGGCCGCGAAAATTGAAAGCTGGACATTAGAGGCGGAGTTAACGGGGGCGGATATTATCGGCACGATCTGCGCGCATCCGCTCCGCGGTAAAGGATATGAATTCGATGTGCCCGTCCTGAAAGGTGATTTCGTCACCGAGGATGCAGGAACAGGCTTTGTTCATATCGCGCCGAGCCATGGTGAGGACGACTTTTATTTAGGCAAAGCCGCTGGTCTGGAAATCACCGACAACGTGGCCGATGACGGGACATTCCGTGAGCATGTGCCGTTATTTGCGGGACTAGCCGTTTATAACCAGAAGGGTGAAATGGATCAGGGGAATTTTGCCCCGATCAAGGCGATTGAAGAGGCCGGCAATTTATTGGCCAAGGCATCCGTCCGCCATGAATACCCGCATAGCTGGCGGTCAAAAGCCCCGATTATTTACCGTACCACGCCGCAATGGTTTGTGGCACTGGATAAAAAAATCGCGGGTCAGAACGCGACGCTCCGTGAGACGGCATTACAGGCGATTAAAGATACCAAATGGTATCCTGCATCGGGTGAAAACCGTATTTCGGCGATGATTGCCGGACGCGGTGATTGGTGTTTATCCAGACAACGTGTCTGGGGCGTGCCGATTGCGTTGTTCGTTGATAAAAAAACGGGCGAGGTTTTGAATGACCAGTCCGTGTTTGACCGTATTGTCAAAGCGTTCGAAGAAGATGGTGCGGACGCATGGTGGCAAAGACCTGCGCAAGAATTTTTGGGCGCGGAATATCAAGCAGAAAATTATCATCAGATTTTTGATACGGCGGACGTGTGGTTTGACTCTGCATCCACCCATGCGTTTGTGTGTGATGAACGCCCTGATTTGAAATGGCCTGCCGACCTTTATCTGGAAGGGTCAGACCAGCATCGCGGGTGGTTCCATTCATCGCTCCTTGAATCTTGCGCCACGCGTGGACGTGCGCCATATGAATCTGTGTTGACGCACGGATTTGTACTGGATGAAAAAGGATATAAAATGTCAAAATCATTGGGCAACGTCGTTGACCCGAATGATGTCCTCAAACAATATGGCGCGGATATTCTGCGCCTGTGGACGGTGACATCCGATTATTCCGAAGATGTGCGCATTGGTAAAGATACGCTCAAAAACGCTGCGGATTTATATCGCCGTATTCGGAATACGTTCCGCTTCCTGCTCGGCGCACTTGAAGGCTTTACAGAGGATGAGAAAATTGCCGTATCGGAATTTTCAAAAATGCCTGAGCTGGAAAAATTGGTGTTGCATTGGATGGCAGAGATGGATGGCAATATCCGTACCGCGATTGATGCGCATGATTATAATTCAATGATCCAGAAATTACACCATTTCTGTTCGGTGGATTTGTCGGCATTCTATTTCGACATTCGGAAAGACAGATTATATTGTGACCGTCCGGATAGTTTTGATCGTCGGGCATGCCGCACGGTTCTCTATCATTTATTTGAATCTCTGGTCACATGGTTTGCGCCGATCCTGTGCTTTACGGCGGAGGAAGCATGGGGATACCGCCCTGCATCCCTGTACCCAGATGTCAAAAGCGTGCATTTGGTGACCTTCCCGACCATTCCGGCGGATTGGAAAAATGATGCACTGTCCGCGAAATGGGATAAAATCCGTGATGTGCGCCGTGTGATCCTCGGTGCGTTGGAACCAAAACGGGCTGATAAAACCATCGGCTCATCGCTCGAAGCCCATCCGCAAATTTTTGTGGACGCAGAGATTGCGAAACTGCTGAACGGCATTGATATGGCGGAAGTTGCGATCACATCGCAAGTCACTATCGTAACGGAATCTGCTCCTGCCGGTGCATTTGCACTGGGTGATGTTGCGGGTGTTGGCGTGGTGTTTGAACTCGCCAAGGGCAATAAATGCGAACGCTGCTGGAAAATTCTGCCTGATGTCGGAAGCGATTCCGAATATCCGACGCTCTCCAAACGTGATGCGGATGCTGTGAGATATTATCAGTCAGTCAAGAAAGCCGCATAAAATGCAGAAATTTTTTCTGACAGGTTTGATCATCCTTCTGGCCTTTGTTGACCAGTTGAGTAAGTGGTGGATTATGGAGGTTTTTTATCGGCCTCGGGTGTTTGAGGCTGATGGAGCGTCGTTGCCGTTTTTTGAATGGTTGACGACATTTGGGCAACAACAATTCCCGCCAACCTTGATTGAGGTGACATCGTTTTTCAATTTATCGATGGTCTGGAACAAGGGCGTGAGTTTCGGGATGTTCGCGTCCGCGCATGATATTATGCCATATATTTTAAGTGGTGTTGCCCTTATCATGTCAGTGATATTGGGCGTTTGGATGCGCAGAGCCACGCATCTTTCGACACTGATTCCACTCGCGATGATTATATCGGGGGCGTTGGCCAATGTGTGGGATCGGTTGCGGTTTGGCGCGGTGGCGGACTTTCTCGATTTCCATTACCAAGATATGCATTATCCGTCTTTTAACATTGCCGATTGCTGTATTGTCGTCGGTGTCTTGTTATTGGCCTTTGACGGGGTTATATTAGAGCGTTGTCGCGAGAAAAAGAAACTGCAAAAGGAAACTACACATGAATCAGTTGCTTAAAATTTCAACCAAGGGACTTATTCTTGGAATTTTTTTATTAAGTACCGGATGTGATACCGTTAAATCCGAACTTGGCCTTGATCGCCATACGCCTGATGAATTTGCAGTGATGCAGCGCGCGCCGCTTGAAATACCAACAGATCTGACAACATTGCCTGTTCCGCAACCCGGAATGGATCGCCCGCAAGATGTGACCGCCAAAGAACAAGCCAAGGAAGCTATTCTGGGTCAAGATGTTGATGCAAAACCATCTGCTGCCGAAAATGCTTTGGTCAGTAAAGTCGGCGGGGGAACAACAGATTCTAAAATACGCGAGAAATTGGCGGCAGAGGGTAAAGATGGCGGAAAAGATAATCGCCCTGTCGTCAAACGTATCTTTGGTATCGGTAGCGATACAGCAGGATCACGCGTGGTTGATGCCGAGGCCGAAGCCAAGCGGATACAGGATGCCAAAAAAGCCGGTAAACCGATTACAGATGGTGAAACCCCTTCTGTAGATGACTAAGAGGGGTATCACATGATGAGATATAGAACAGCGTTTACATTCGTTCTGCTGGCATTTTGTTTTTCTAATCCGTCTCAGGCCGCTCCTGAAAAAGTATATAATGCGGAGTCCATTACCCTGTCCAACGGGATGCAGGTTGTGGTTATCCCGAACCACCGCGCCCCTGTTGTATCGCATATGGTGTGGTATAAAGTCGGGGCTGCCGATGAACCGCAAGGTGATGGTGTATCGGGTGCCGCGCACTTTCTGGAACATTTGATGTTTAAAGGCACGAAAGCCGTTGCCCCCGGACAATTTTCAAAAATCATTCGTGGTTGGGGCGGCGAAGATAACGCCTTTACCAGTTGGGATTACACGGCTTATTTTCAATCCGTATCCAAAGATAAATTACCGAATGTGATGGCGCTTGAGGCGGACAGGATGTTGAATGTGACATTACCGCCCAAAGAAATTGCATCGGAACTTCCTGTGATTATTGAAGAACGTCGCATGCGTACTGATAATGATCCGCAATCGTTATTTTCCGAACAGATGCGCGCCATATTATTTGCGTCCACCAATTATGCCGTTCCGATTATCGGTTGGCGCGATGAGATGCCGAAATTAAACCGCGATCATGTTTTGAATTATTATCAAACTTGGTACACGCCCAAAAATGCTATTCTGGTGGTGTCGGGTGATGTCACGATGAATGACGTGAAACCGCTGGCGGAGAAATATTACGGCTTTATCCCGAGCCATGATGTGCCGGATCATGTTCGCCCCATCACCCCTGATTTCCCATCACCGACCACTTTGAAATTTGAATCGGATGAACTCCGCCAGCCCATGTTCCTTGAGGCTTGGCGCGCGCCGAGTTATATCATGGATAAAAAAGAGGCCTTGGCCTTGGATGTGTTGATGGAGACATTAAGCGGCGGGTCTTCGACCGAGCTTTATCAATCTTTGGTCGTGGAACAGAAGATTGCCACCGATATCTCTCTCTCGTTCGAAGGGGATTCGCGTGGTGAGGGAAGTATCTGGTTATCGGCTGTGCCTGCGCCCACCGTTACCCTCGAAAAATTGCAACAAGCGATTGACCGTAAATTGGGTGAATTGGTGAAATCTGGATTGAGTGATGAGGCCTTTCAAAAAGCAAAAACCCGCATGATTGACCAAGAATTATATGCACGCGATAGTGTGATGGGCCCCGCCATGGTCGTTGGACAAGGATTGTCTTACGGTTTAACATTGGACGATATCGAAACGCGCCCCGCGCAGATTCAGGCCGTCACATTGGATGATGCCAATGCCGTCCTTAAAAAATATCTTGATCCTGTGTCCCCCAAACATCTTCCTGTGATTGGATTTATGATCCCGAAAGAAAAGGCAAAATAATCATGAGAATTGCTTTTGCTGCCCTGATATTATTTATGGCTCCCCCTGCGCAGGCGGCTATTTTGAACATTCAACAAGTCACATCGCCGAACGGGTTAAAGGCTTGGTTGGTCGAAGATCATAGCGTGCCTGTCGTATCTATCCGTTTCCAGTTTAAAGATGCGGGGGCGATAAATGATCCGAAGGATAAACAGGGACTTTCGCAAATCCTTTCCAACACTTTGGATGAAGGAGCGGGAGAGATGGATAGTAAGGCGTTTCAGGCAGCTTTGAATGACCATTCCATCGCGCTGTCTTTTCAATCTTCGCGTGATGATTTTGGCGGATCGATTAAAACATTATCCAAATATCAGAACGAAGCCTTTGATTTATTGGCGCTTGCCTTAACCAAACCACGCTTTGATAAAGACCCTGTCGCCCGCATGATTGATAGTAATCTGGTGCGTATCCGTAGCAGTATGACCGACCCCGAATGGATGAACGCACGATTGACCAATGCGGTGATTTATGGTGACCATCCTTATGCGATGAATACAGGCGGCACGATCAGCAGTTTGCCGCGCATTACCCCTGATGACTTGCGCGCCAAATTCAAAACACAACTTGCCCAAGATAATTTGATTGTCGCGGTTGCAGGAAATATGAGTGCGAGTGAAGTGTCTGGTATGTTGGACAAAGTCTTCGGCCAACTTCCGAAAACATCTAAGGTTCAGAAAATCGAGGATGCTGTTTTTGACGACCAACCATCTGTGACTCTTTATGAACAAAATATTCCGCAGACGATTATCAATATGGTGATTCCTGGGATTAAACATACCGACCCCGATTATCATGCGGCAGAGGTGATGGATTTTGTGTTGGGGAGTTCGGGGTTCGGGTCACGATTAACCGAAGAGGTGCGTGAGAAACGCGGACTGACTTATGGGATTTATAGCGGCCTGTCCGAGATGAATCATTCAAGTATATTATCAATTGGTGCTGCAACGCGGAATGAAAAAACGGATGAGGTCATTCAGATCACCAAAGATGTGATGGACGGCATGACCAAAGCCAATATTACCGAAAAAGAGTTAAAGGATGCAAAATCCTACCTGATTGGCTCAGTTCCCCTGCAATTGACCTCAACCGACCGGATTTCCGCCATTCTCATTGGTTTATTGAGTGATAATTTACCCATGGATTATATGGAACAACGCACAAAGGCTATCGAAAAACTGAATGTTGACGATATTTTAAGGGTTTCTAAGCGATTATTAGAGATCAAGAACATAAAAATAATATTGGTGGGTCATCCTCAAAAGGGCGATCATTATAAGATTGTTTCGTCGTTGCCGAATGTAGAATAAGCCCTTAAAGTAGAAGCATGTCAAACGCGCAAGATACGAATTCATTACAAATTTTACAGCAGTTCGAGCTGGATGCCATCATTAAGAAACATTTGATGTTTGTGAAGGCTAAAAATGGTGGGGCGCGCGCGATTATTAAGTTCAAATCAATGGTTGGGTTAACCTTCCACGGGGCTGATTTATCCGGTGCGGATTTTACCGGTTGCGATATGCGCAATTGTTCTTTGGCAGGCGGCAATTTTCTGAATGCTGTTTTCTATGGATGTAATTTGCAGAGCGCAAATTTGGCAAAAGGAAATTTTTCCCGTGCGGATTTCCGTGGCGCGGATCTCACTGGTGCAGATCTGACCGATGCCGATTTGAGTAAGGCCGATATGCGCATGGGCGCGAAAATCATTTCTCAAAACACCACCACCCATGCAAAAGTTGAAAGCCTTGATGGAACAACCATTTTCAGAGGGTCTGATCTTGAAAATGCCAATATGAGTGATGCGAGGGCGTCACAAATTGATTTGTCCAATTCGAATTTAACCAATGCGCGGATGGCGAATATTGACCTGTCGCAGGCCAATCTTGAAAATGCCAATATGTCACATGTTGACCTGACCAAAGCAGATTTGGAAGGGGCGCGCATGGCGGGTGTCGTTCTCACGGGTGCAACCCTCACCGATGCCAAAACCGAAGGCGCGCTGATGGAATATGTGCTCACCGATAAGGCGGAGGGTAAAGTATTTGATTATACACAGGGAGAAGATAGTGAACTTGTCCAGATTTTAAAATCCCATTCGCAATGGATTCAGTTTCAAGGGAAGGGTGCAGGGCAACGTGCCGATTTATCCGGGTATGATATGCGCAATATTACCGACCTTGCACGATATAGTTTAACCGCGGTGAAGGCCGAGGACGCAATTTTTCAGGGGATGGCGTTGCTATCTGCGCAAATGCAAAGCGGTGATTTTAATCGCAGTGATTTCAGAGATGTTAAATTTATCGAGGCTGACTTGAGAGCATCCAAATTCGTCGGGGCAAAAATGTCCCGCGCCAATTTGCAGAAGGCCAATCTTTCCCCGTTATTTTTTGCGGGCGATAAAGAGATCGTTGCAGATTTGACCGATGTTGATTTGAGCTTTAGTGATTTATCGGGATGTAATCTTCAAAATGCGATTCTGGTAAGGGCTAATTTGCAAGGGTCTAATTTATCAGAGGCAGACCTTCGCGGGTGTGATTTAACGGATGCGAATCTGGAAAACACAAATATGCACAGAACCAAAAAATCCGACTAAACCTCTCTTTTGATGTGTGGTATCGTCTTGTTGACGGTCGGGTGCTTTACCTGAAAGTCATCAATTTCTTTCATCACATATTTTGGAGAATCTAGAATGAATAAACTCGCTCTTATCGCTGCGTTTGCTTTCCTTGCACTTCCAGTTGCTGCACAAGCTTCTGAACATGCTACTCCTGCTGCTGAAGAAACTAAAGCTGCCCATGATGCTGTTGAAGCAAAAGAAGTTACCCTGAAAGATGGCACTAAAGTTGTTATCGAAGGTGAAACTGTTTCTGTTGTTGATGCAGAAGGCAAAAAAACGGCTGCTCCAGATGGAGAACATGAATTGGCTGATGGTACAAAAGTAACGACCAAAGACGGTAAATTGGTTACTGCACCTGCTGCCGAAGCGCCTGCAAAACACTAATTTTTATAAGATTCCTTGTAAACCCGCCCTTTATCCTAAGGGCGGGTTTATTTTTTGCATTCTGGACAACTTCCTGTTACAAAGCCGCATCATGATTATATCCGCTCGTATGCTTGCCGTTCTCGACCTGTTGGAACGCACCCAAAAATCCCCCATTCCAATGGATTTGACCATTGGAGATTACATGCGCAACCGTCGCTATATCGGGTCGAAAGACCGTACCGATATTGTCGAGCGTATTTACGGCATCGTCCGTCATCATGCCCGTTTGAATTGGGCATTGGAACAAGCGGGTGTTACGGTGCCAAGTGCGCGGATTAAATTATTAGCATATCTGTTGTTGGTTGAAGGCAGAGAAGACCCGACCGTTTATTTTGACGGCACAAAATATGCGCCACCTCAAGTCACGCAGGACGAGATTGACGTTCTTCATCGCTTGCCGAAAAATTTTGATGCGGCCCCGTCAGATGTTCTGTTTGAATGCCCTGCAAATTATTCTGCATCACTTCACGCATATTTCGGCAAAGATTTTGATGTTGAGATGGAAGCGTTGTGTCATGGCGCAACACTTGATTTAAGAATCAATTGTGTCGCGGGCGACCGTGAGAAGATGAAAGAGTCTTTGGAAAAAGATAAAGTTGAAACAGACCTGACGCCGTATTCCCCTTGGGGATTGCGTGCCAAAGGCAAGGCATTCCTTGGGGAGACCAAGGCGTTCCGTTCCGGTCATATCGAGATTCAGGATGAAGGGTCGCAATTGATTGCCCTTGCCTGTGATGTTCAACCGGGGATGCAGGTTCTGGATTATTGCGCAGGCGGTGGCGGTAAAACGCTGGCACTGGCATCGGCGATGCGTGTTAAAGGGCGTATCGTTGCCATGGACTTAGAAGAAGCCAGATTGGCAAAAGCCAAGACACGTTTTAAACGCGCGAAGGTCAGTGACATTATCGAGACCCGCCCATTGTCAGACGAGAAAAGCCGTAAATGGTTGCGCCGTCAAAAACAAAGTTTTGATGTGGCCTTGGTTGACGTGCCATGTTCAGGCACAGGGACATGGAGACGGAACCCCGATACACGCTGGAGAAATTATGGTCCATCGGTTGAAGAGATTATTCCTGTTCAGGCCGATATTCTGGAACGTGTGGCCGGTGTTGTAAAACCGGGTGGGCGTTTGGTCTATGCGACTTGTTCCTTGCTTCCCGAAGAAAACGAACAACAGATTGAAAAATTTCTGGCGGGACACCCTGAATATGAATTAGCAGACCTTCAAGACGTCTGGCCAGAAGGGTGCAAGCCGCCATGTGAAGGCAAATATATGCGCCTGACCCCCAAACGCCACAATACGGACGGGTTTTTTGCGGCTGTTTTGATCAGAAAAGATGATGATTTAGAATAATTATTGACATAATTTGTTAATTTATAGATGATAAGCCTTTCCTAATAGAGAGGTTCATCACGGTCATGCAAAATTTTTCGGACACCGTTCCCGCTAAGCGTAAAAAGAAACTTTTTACAGTTGGATTAAATCTGCATGACTGGAATTCTCAATTCGCTGGAAAAACTTTTGATGAGAGAGCGCAGTCAATTGAACTTTTCTCTCGTCATCTTGCTCCGCGGGGGAGCATTTCTTTAAACGGAACACCAAAAGAAAAAAAAGAAGCACGAAATTTTCTGCTCTCCAGAATTGATGAGGATATGGCCCTCTATCATCTTCAGCCAGAGGTCTCTTGTTCTGCGAGCAGCCCTGTTCATTTTTTAGCAGCCTTTAGTAGATTACAAACTTTACCCCCATCCATTATTTTCCAAAAATTGATTGATGAGATAGAACTCAAAATGTCTGGACTGGATGCAAATTCTTTATCGGGTATTCCGGGATATTTTTCAGGGTTGGGGGTTTGTCCATCTGATGATTTTATAAATACTTGGTGGGATCATGCAAAGTATTTGGCCAAAGATTGGAATCTAAAAGATTCTTACCGCATTATTTATCAATTGGCGATATTGGATTGTATCGCCGTTCAAGATGGCAGGGAACCTACCCCTTGCGCAGATATCATTCGCCCTGTAATGCGTATTTTTTCGAATGGAGCTGATGATTTATTCCCTCAAGAAGTTGATAGTCAAATCTATTATGCCGCCAAATGGTTTGGGTATGATTTTATAGAAGGACGCATAATTCAATCCACGACAGAGAGAATTTCAGAAGCAGAAAAATTTGTGGGGAAAGGGTTGGCGGACAAAGGTTTTACAATTTATGATGACCATGTTTTACAAGGAACACAGCATAGATTTGATCTGGTCATTGCCTTTAATAGAAATTCTGTCGGTCTTGAAATTGATGGCCCGTTCCATTTTGTCTTTGATGCTGAAAATCAATTGATGCGATATAATGGATCAACACGCCTGCATACTGTGTTAATGGAAAAAATGATGGGCGATCATTTCAGAATTTTACGCATCCCTTATCCTCAATTAGAGCGCCGTTCTGCCATTGATAATATTGAACAGACTTTACGCCATTTGAATGGGCATCCTAAGGGGGCGGCTTATATTATGCGGGGCGCAAAATCTGTTATGCCAACGAATCAGGGGGAATGTTGGAGTTTACCATCCCCCTGATATTTTCTAGCTGTTCATATATTTCGGCAACCACTCTTCGTTGATTGCGATCAGGTCGGCAACGGATATAGATGTTCCATCAACCACCAGTGATTTGCCCGAGGTTGTTCCGATTTTAAGGATCGGGATTCCTGCGGTTTTGGCGGCCGAGATCAGGTGGTCTGCATCTTTGGTGGTGACCACATAACGGGATTGGTCTTCGCCAAACCAGAAACCAGCCAGATTGGAATCGGCAGATTCAACGGTTGCTCCGATTTGTCCAGCCATTGCCATTTCGGCAACTGCCACCAATAATCCGCCATCGCTCACGTCATGGCAGGCAGTGATGGTGCCGTCCATAATATTGGCGCGAACGAAATCACCATTGGCGCGTTCAGCCAGAAGATCAGTCGGTGGAACAGACCCTTCTTCTTTGCCGTGCAGTTCACGGAGGTAGAGAGATTGTCCCAAGTGACCGCGGGTTGTGCCGATGACCAGAATTGTTTCGCCCTCTGCTGCAAAGCCGAGGCCCACGGATTTTTTATAATCTGCAATCAAGCCTACACCGCCAATGGCAGGGGTTGGTTGAATGGCTGTGCCCGAGGTTTCGTTATAGAGCGACACGTTGCCCGAGGCGATCGGGTAATCGAGCGCGATACAGGCGGCAGAAATGCCTTCGAGGGACGTTACAATTTGTCCCATGATTTCAGGTTTTTCAGGGTTGCCGAAGTTCAGATTGTTCGTAATCGCAAGCGGGGTTGCGCCTGTCGCCGTGATATTGCGCCATGTTTCGCACACGGCTTGTTTACCACCTTCGAACGGATCGGCATGGACGTAGCGCGGGGTCACGTCAGAGGTCATTGCCAAGGCTTTTGCTTTGTTTGGAATCTTGACCAAGGCGGCATCACCGGCTTTTAAAGCTTGGGTATTTGCAATGCCCGGGGAGAAAATCGTCTCACCCATCACGAGCGAGTCATATTGTTCCCAGATCCAGCGTTTGGACGAGAGGTCAGGGCAGCCCATTAATTTTTTAAGGGCTGCGACCGCGCCATCATGACCGAGGGGATAGGCCGTATCATCGATTGCCGCAGGCTTTTTCGGGGCAACGGATGGGCGGTCGTATAAAGGGGATTGGTCAACGAGTGGCGGCACAGGAATATTGCACCATTCCTCGCCATACATATTGAGGACAAGGCGTTTATCATCTGTTGTATAACCGATGACCGCGAAATCTAAATCCCATTTCTCGATAATTTTACGCGCGGTGTCTTCTGACCCCGGTTTTAAAATCATCAACATCCGTTCTTGGGATTCAGACAGCATAATTTCATACGGCACCATGCCTTGTTCGCGTTGCGGAACGTCATCCAGATTCAGCACGACGCCGATCTCGCCTTTCGATGCAATTTCAACGGAGGAGGAGGTGAGGCCAGCGGCGCCCATATCCTGAATCGAGATAATCGCATCGGACTGCATCAACTCGAGACAGGCTTCGATGAGGAGTTTTTCGGTGAACGGGTCGCCGACCTGAACGGTTGGGCGGTTATCTTCTGCGCCGTCCACGAATTCAGCCGAGGCCATGGTTGCGCCGTGGATACCGTCACGTCCTGTTTTTGATCCGACATAGACGATTGGTTGTCCGACACCTGCACCGCGTGCGTAATAGATGGCGTCTTGTTCGGCAAGTCCGACGCACATGGCGTTGACGAGGTTATTGCCGTTGAATGATTTGTGGAAATTGGTCTCTCCGCCCACTGTCGGGACGCCTGTGGAATTGCCGTAGCCTGAAATCCCTGCGACCACACCTTTGACCAAGGTTTTGGTTTTCGGGTGGGATGGTTCGCCAAAACGCAGGGCGTTCAAATTGGCAATCGGGCGACCGCCCATGGTGAACACGTCACGCATGATCCCGCCGACACCTGTCGCCGCACCTTGGTATGGTTCGATATAAGACGGGTGGTTGTGGGATTCCATTTTAAAGAGGGCGGCTTGACCGTCGCCAATATCAATGACACCCGCACCTTCGCCTGGCCCTTGGATCACACATTTGCCTTTGGTCGGCAATTTTTTGAGGTGGATGCGCGATGATTTATAAGAACAATGTTCAGACCACATGACCGAGAACACGCCGAGTTCGGTATAAGTCGGCATCCGCCCCAGAATATCCTGCACCAACTGAAATTCATCAGCGGTCATCCCAAACGATTTGGCAAGAGCCGCGGTGATAGCGGGTTCTTGGATAACTGGTTTTTCTTTTCTAACAGCGGTCATGTTGTTTTCCTCTATATTTCTTTTACCATCATATTGGCGACGTGGTTGTAGCCGTTTTGTTCGTAAAGGTTTTTGGCTTGTTTGTTGCTAGTGAGATAGACAATCAGGCACAGGTCACATTTATATTTTTGGGCAACCAGTTCAACGCGTTCCAGAATGTCTGTCCCGATACCGAGGCCACGGTAATCTTCTTCGACCACCAGATTATTGATGATGCCGTAAGGTTTGCCGTTATTCAACGGGTCGTCACAGACACGCAGGCCTGCAATCCCCAAAACTTCGTTGGTGTTTTTGGCAACATAGAGTCGGTAATTCTGGTCATAGGATTTTTGGTATTGTGCCCATGATTTTGCGAGGGTCAGGTCTTCGATTGTTTCCGGTGTTTCAAGACGGCCTAATTGTTGGAGTAGCGGGAATACCTCCGCAAACTCATCCTCGGTTGTGACTTCGTATAATTCGAATTTTGGAGTTGGTATATCGTTTGTGGTTTCGGGCATTATTATTGTCCTTGGGTTGGGGCGACGTATGAGGATTCAGGAACGCTGGCATTCTGTGTAGCCATACGATCCGCCAAGAGTGTATAAGAACTGTAAAATAGTACGCCAACGCCCAGCCAAGCAGTGATGATGGCCGCGAGGATTTGTTTGTTGAAGCTATAACGGTCAGAATTTTTGTAAAGATTATAATATTGCCATGTCATGAGTGGTGCGAACGGGACAAGTGCCAAAAAGATACTGACCACTACACAAACGGCTGCCTCGATCCGTTTTTTCCAGATTTTTTCAAGCGGATAAACAGCAGCGATTTTATCCCAGAGATAATAGCCGACGAGAATCAGGGCGGCTAAAATCTCAATCTGTCCAAAACTATGTGTGCCTGCATTATGGCTGAATACATGGAAAAAGGATGCGATGACAAGGATCGGTGCGATGAAGACTATGTTGTCAGGATCCAATATGGATTTGATTGAAAGTCTGCTTGCCATTATGCCAAGGCCTCAACCAGTGATTTAAACAATCCCACGCCTTGATGCCCGTTGGCGTGAGGGGTCACGGCATTTTCGGGGTGAGGCATCATGCCCATGATGGTTTTGGTGTCGTTGAAGACGCCCGCGATATTATAAACTGACCCGTTGGGATTGGCGGTGTCGGTGATTGCGCCCGAAGGGTCGCAGTAACGGAAGGCGATTTGGTCTTTGTCTTCCAGTGCTTTGACACCATCGGCATCAATAAAATAATTTCCTTCGCCGTGGGCGATAGGCACCTGAATGACCTGTTGTTTGGTGAAAGCGCGGGTAAAGTCGGTGGTATTATTTTCAACGCGCAAGTGAACCTGTTTACAGATAAATTTCAGAGAACGGTTATGGAGGAGTGCCCCCGGAACAAGACCTGTTTCAACCAGCATTTGGAAACCGTTACAAACCGCCAACAGGCGAACACCTTTGTTCGCACGGGCGATGACTTCCTGCATAATCGGGGAATGAGCCGCCATCGCGCCACATCGTAGATAGTCGCCGTAAGAGAATCCCCCCGGTAAAACCATCAGGTCACAATCAGGGAGGGTCGATTCTTTATGCCAGACGATTTGCGGGGCGTGGCCAGTGACGTGGGTCAAAGCCATCTCCATATCTTTTTCGCGGTTGCTTCCGGGGAAGAGGATAATGGCTGATTTCATCGCGGTTTTCCCTATTTTTCTTGGGGGTCATTAATTTTTGTGATGGGCTGAACCCTAGAACATCTTGAGGTTTTTGCCAAGTGGAAAGCTACGCAAAATGTTAAAAAATTAATCTTTCTTAATTTTCTGAGGGTGTAACAAAGTTTCATTTTGCGGCGCAATTCAAAAATATATTGCAAGCACCCGAAAAAATGATGTAGCGTTAGCATAACAAACACGGTTTAACCGTGTGACCGGTGGGCAAATCAAGCCCCAGCGAGTTGACAGGAGTACGTTGAAAAACTTTCGACTGGTGAATGTGAAAAAAGCCCCAACTGGGGGCTTTGTTGTTTCTGGGGTTTTTTAGTCTTATAAACGGCTTTTTATCTGGTGATAGATATAGGTCGTGTCATCAAAGGTCAGGGCTTTGGCAATCTCGTGTTGTTCTGTGTTGGTTTGAATAACAATCTTGTTTGACCAGCGTCGTGTTGAATCCTCATTGGCATGGAGCGAGACAGCATGGATATCAGTGAGCGCAATAGTCAGCATTTTTGAACGTTTATTTTCTATAGAAATCGTCAGTTCCTGAGTATTTATATGCAGGTTTAAAAGGGGCTGGGGTTTTTTATATTTTTTGACGATTAATAATATGATGAGCGCCCATATCAGGATGAACGCAGTCAGATAAAGGCCATTCCTTAAGAAAATATCCCAAAATACAAAGAGAATGAAAATAAGCGGGAAGCATGCCGAGACAATTCTTGATCCCATTATGCTTGGTACAGGATAACCGATGGTTATTTCACCGAGCATATCTTTAATCATTAATTGGGTATCGACTGGCGAAGATAATTTTTCTGTGGCCTCTGTGGTGCGTTTATTATTCTCTACAACATGGGCGACGGGGCCCAAGGTCATATCTGTTATTGGCAATTGTAAGAAGTCTGTGAGAATTGTAAGTTCCTCGCGTGCCTGTTTTAGCATATAGGGTTGACTGAGGATGGGTGAAGATTTTCCGGTAACTTTTGACATGAGTTGAATGGGGAATAGATCATTGCTGTCGGAATCGCCTGCAACGAACCCCAGCTTAATCGTATCATAGTCAGAGAGGGGGTAGATGACTGCTTTTCCCAAACCGAATAGCCCCGATTTATATGATAAAATTCTGCGGCCTTTGTCGATATAGGTGTGGGATGACCAAAATCCAAAATGCATTCCGAGGATGAGAATAAAGAGGCCGACACCGATAAAAATTTTCTGGCCATCGGCACTGATTTCTTCGGGTTTGGTATGGATAAGGCTAGAGCCAATCGCAATGGCGATGCCTGAAAAAGCAAGAATAAAAATACCTAAAATAGGGTGTCCGTTCGTTCCCGAAATTTGCAGGATCGAGCCGCCATGGTACTTAAAATGTTTGGGCAGTTTTTGAATGTTGATAACCCTATTTAGAAAATTATTTCCTAAATGTTACAGCGAATTTATTAAAAAAGCCCCAACTGGGGGCTTTTTTATTTCTGGGATATATAAAGACCCTTAGGACTTCTCTGACTCAACCTGTTTGGTGGCTTCACTGACATATTTTTCGGTGACGGCATCGATTTCTGCGGAATCAAACGGAATGTTTCTGGATTGGAAATCGGCTTTGAGTTTGCGTTTGACGTCATCATAACCCGGTTCATCCAAGTTGGCGGCGATGACTTCTTTGGCGTAAGTCTCGGCGTCTGCGCCGGATAATCCGAATTTTTCAGCAGCCCACAGGCCAATCAGCTTGCTGGCGCGGGCTTCGATTTTGAAGCTGGATTGTTGATCCAAAGAAAATTTATTTTCAAACGCTTTCTCGCGGTCATTAAAACTCATACGGCAACCTCTGTCCCTATTTGTGTAAACTGTACGGACAAAATAGAAGGCCGTATGAATTTTGCAATAGTTTTTATCGGAATGTGTAGTCATTCATTGTATTTTGGACTGCAAATGCCAGTTTCCTGCGCTTCCGTTTCTCACATACTTTAAGTACGCTGCGATACGGTTCTCGAAAACCGCCATTTTCGTCGCAAAATCCTTTGAATGACGACACATTCTACGCGGATGCTTTTAAAACCATCTTGGCGGCTTGCTGGTGTTTTAGCAAAAACAAGCGTTCCAGGGCGTTTTCCGAGATTTCGACCTTATTTGAGGAGAAATCTGACAATAGTCTTTCTTTGACCAGAGACTGGCCTTTATCAATCAAAACCAGACTATCCAGCTCGGACACGAATTTTGCAGACTGATGTTCGTCCAGTCCGATACGTTCTGCCGCCCATTGGGCCACCAAATGTGTGGTTTTTGCTTCGATTTTAAAGGCAATTTCCTGATCCATCGCGAATTTTGTTTCAAAACCGCGGCCTCTGTCTTCAAAAGACATAATACTTGTCATATAAGTTTCTCCCAATAAAATTTGGTTAGATGTTGAAATGGTTTTACTTGAATGCCATCCTCTTGTTATACCAAATAACCCTAACGAATTTATTAACATCACAAGGTTGCAGAATGATTTTCTCTGGATTCAAGTCATCCCGCCGCAAAGTCATTTATGACGGCAAGGCCAAAACGCTGTTCGAAGGCCCTGAACCAGGGACATATATTCAGTATTTCAAGGATGACGCCACCGCCGGAAATGGCGCAAAGCATGAGGTTATCGCCGGTAAAGGCGTGTTAAATAACCGTATTTCCGCGCATTTGATGAAAAAACTGGAAGGAATAGGTATTCCGACCCATTTCCTCAAATCCCTCAATATGCGCGAACAATTGGTGCGGCAGGTCGAAATTATCCCGATTGAGGTGGTGGTACGCAATGTTGCCGCCGGATCGATGGTCAAAAAATTCGGGCTGAAAGAGGGGACTGTCCTCAATTACCCTTTGGTCGAATTCTATTATAAGAAAGACGAATTGGGCGACCCGATGGTATCTGAGAACCATATCATCAATATGGGTTGGGCCGATCCGTATGAGCTGGAGGAAATGGTCGCGCAGGCTTGGCGCATTAATGACTATCTGTCGGGGCTATTCGCAGGGATCGGTATTCGTCTGGTCGATTTCAAAGTTGAGTTCGGTCGTTTGTTTGGCGAGTTCGAAGAGGTTTATATTTTACTCGCCGATGAAATCTCCCCCGATAATTGTCGTTTGTGGGACGAGAAAACGGGCGCAAAACTGGATAAGGATTTATTCCGCAACGATCTGGGCGGCGTGATCGAGGCATATCAGGATGTTGCCAAACGCCTTGGCCTTGTGCCGGAAAGCGGTATTATGCAGGGTGGAAATGTTGACGAACAGATCGCGGCCTCCCTCGGCGAAATTGAAAACGAATTGGCGCGTGAACGGAAGTTGCGTAGCATCAATAAATCATCACCAACCAAACCATGGAAATAAAATAGGACGTAGAAAATGAAAGCAGTTGTTAAAGTTACCCTTCGTAAAGGTATTTTAGACCCACAGGGGAAAGCCATTGAAAATGCCTTGCACGGCCTTGGCTTTGCCGAAGTCGGTGATGTCCGCCAAGGAAAATTTATCGAGATCGAAGTGCCTGAAGGGACATCCAAAGATCGTTTGAAAGAAATGTGTCAAAAATTATTGGCCAACCCAGTGACCGAAGATTTCGAGATCGTAGCCTAACATGAAACAGACCCCGTTGCACTCTGCCCACCTTTCGCTCTCTGCCAAAATGGGCGAGTTCGCGGGGTATGATATGCCGCTTTATTACGACCTTGGTGTTTTAAAAGAACATGAATGGGTGCGGTCACATTGCGGGATATTTGATGTGTCGCATATGGGGCAGATTACCATTGAGGGTTCTGGTGCGCTTGATTTTCTAAACAGCATGACGCCTTCTGATTTTTCTAAACTGAAAATTGAGGCTGCCAAATATTCTGTTTTTCTCAATCAGACAGGCGGGATTGTTGATGACTTTATCGTTACTCATTGCGGTGAGGATGCCTATTTTTGTGTGATCAATGCGGGATGTAAAGACAAAGACATTGCATGGCTTCAGTCAAAACTCCCTGAGAATGTTGAGTTAAAAGTCCACGATGATTATGCGTTGGTTGCCGTACAAGGTATTGAGTCTGAACAGGTCTTGAGAGAGGCTTTAAATCTTGATCTCTCTGGTCTTGGTTATATGAAGATGATGGCGTATGGGGATCGTTGCTATATCTCTCGTCTGGGGTATACGGGTGAGGACGGTTTTGAGTTATCCGTGCCTGTCGAAGATGTTCAAATTCTATGGCACAGATTATTGGCGCATCCATCTGTTAAACCGATTGGTTTGGCCGCCCGTGACTCCCTGCGCTTGGAAATGGGTTATTGTCTATACGGACACGATATTGATGCCACAACCACACCGCGCGAGGCGGATTTGGAATGGGTGATGGCGAAGGATAAAATAGCATCCTTTCCCGAACCAACCCGCAAACGTGTTGGGATCGTTTTGACAGATAAAGGAATTGCCCGCGAAGGGGCAGAGATTTTGAATCTTGCTGGCGATAAAATCGGCATATTATCGAGTGGCGGATTTTCACCAAGCCTCAAACAATCCATCGGCCAAGGATATGTGCCGATTGACTATGCGGCAGAGGGAACGGAGATTCAAGTGAATGTCCGTGGGAATTTGATTCCTGCACAAATCACTAAAATGCCATTTTTAAAACCAAAGACGAAAACAGGAAAATAGGAATGACACAAATGAAATACACCCGTGACCATGAATGGGTCAAATTGGAGGGCAATGATGTGGCGGTGGTAGGTATTACCGATTATGCGCAACACGCGCTGGGGGATTTGGTATTTATTGAGCTGCCGAAAATGGGGGCGACCTTTAAGAAGGGGGCACATTTTGCGGTTGTGGAATCGGTCAAGACGGCTGCCGAGGTTTATACGCCTGTGTCTGGTGACGTGATTGAGGTGAACACCGCTCTTGAAAGCGATTATGATTTGTTGAAATCGGAGACTGACGGCTGGATTGCGAAATTCAAGATCACGGATGCGGGGGAACTTGCGGCGTTGATGGATGAAGCTGCGTATAAAGATTATCTTAAAACAGTGGATTAACCCATGCGAAATTTACCCTTGACCCAAACTGATCGCGCCCAGATGTTGAAAGATATCGGGGTTTCATCTGCCGATGAATTTTTCAAAGGGTTGCCTGTGACCAAAGATTTTGACTTGCCTGACCATCAGGGAGAGTTGGAGGTTGAGCGGTTTATGG
>MEMI01000045.1:27560-35442 GCA_001767915.1 Alphaproteobacteria bacterium RIFCSPHIGHO2_02_FULL_46_13
GAACCGTTCGGCATCATCAGGGAGATTTTTCCTTGGCGCGGGGGTGTATCGCCACCATATTCCGGCAAGTGTTGATTATATTATTCAGCGGTCGGAATTTTTAACGTCTTATACGCCGTATCAACCCGAAATCGCGCAAGGCACATTGCAGGTTATTTTCGAATATCAAACCATGATTGCGCGGTTGACGGGGCAGGACGTCGCCAATGCGTCGATGTATGACGGAGCGACCGCATGTGCCGAGGCTGCATTGATGGCGATGCGTTTGACGGGGCGTGAGAAAATTGTCGTGGGCAATCAGTTGCATCCGCAGTATCGTGAGGTTTTGGAATCTTATGTCGGTGATCATATTGCTGATGGATTGGATGATACTGTTGCCGCGATGATTATTCAGTCGCCTGATTTTTTTGGCACGCCGCATCGTTATGAAGACTACCGCAAGCAATGTGATGCGGTCGGTGCAAAATTGATTGTGGTGATAACCGAGATTGTGTCACTTGGGTTGTTAGAGCCGCCGCGCGAGGCCGATATTGTGTGTGGTGAGGCGCAGAGTATCGGGATTCCGATGTCTTATGGCGGGCCTTACCTCGGGTTCTTTGCGTGTAAACAAGACTATCTGCGCCAAATGCCGGGGCGGCTATGCGGTGAAACGTTGGATGCCGATGGACGGCGCAGTTTTGTCCTCACCCTCTCTACCCGCGAACAACATATCCGTCGCGAGAAAGCCACGTCGAATATTTGTACCAATCAAGGTTTATGTGCGTTGGCATTCACGGTGCATGCGGCGTTGCTGGGTGAACAGGGGTTTAAAGATCTGGCGCGCCTGAATCATGAAAAGGCTTGCCAACTCGCGGATGCTTTGTTCACTATCAAAGGCATCACCATTGAAAATCAAACTTTCTTCAATGAATTTGTGG
Source organism: Alphaproteobacteria bacterium RIFCSPHIGHO2_02_FULL_46_13 (assembly GCA_001767915.1). Lineage (GTDB taxonomy): Bacteria > Pseudomonadota > Alphaproteobacteria > Micavibrionales > Micavibrionaceae > UBA1573. The sequence continues at coordinate 28,478 of MEMI01000045.1, forward strand.
TGAAGTTTGATAAGCCCGCCAAAGACATTGTGATGGCCTTGGCACATCAGGATATGATCCCTGGGCTTCGTCTGGATGATCATCGCTTACTCGTCTGCGCCACAGAGATGACAACGGATGCCGATATTCAGGCGTTGTGTGATGGGTTGAGGGATGCATTGACTGCAAATTAGTCTGATCACCTGAAATTTGAAATTTTACGGCTTCATCTGCTATAGTATACAAAACTATATAAGAATACGGTGTGTGGTGGGGTTTGATTTTTCGGGTATTCAGGCAGAGATTGCCAAGATGGATAGAGCCTTTGTCCGTGCGGCAGAGGGCGATGCCTTAGCGTATGTCTATGTTCATACCCAATCACGCGTATTAGCGGATAAAATTGCGAAGACATTGGCACCTGCGTTGGTACAGGTCACGCCCTATACTTCCCCTGAGATATTGGTTGAAATGGATATCATTTATTCCAGAATGGTGTCTTTGGCACCGTCCTATACCGTTCCCTATATGGTTAAGGGGAATTTCTATGGCAGATGTGGGGAATTTGAAGAGGCGGCGAATTGTTTTAAGGCGGCCTATAATATTGCATACGACCCAACGCGTGAAAAATGGCCACATGTGGAACCTAGCAAAAGCACGGGAAAGTTAATGGTCAATTTGGGGCTTAGTCTCTATCATTCCGGAGACAGGGACGAAGGGCAGCGTTTTTTGGAAGCAGGTCAAAAGATGATGGCCAAAATTAAAGCGAAATCCCCATCTGAAAAGCCACCTGAACCCCTATGATGATATAAACGTTTTTGATATGCTGGATCGTATAGTTTAAACGATTCCGGTGGTAAAAAATGACTCAAGATTTAATCGGTACTTCTCGCGCATTGAATTACGAAGAGCCATTGCTGTGGGAGTATGCACAGAATGAGGCGAGTGGTGTGGATTTTCCGCGTCCCAAAAATATCCCGCTTCGTACGGGGCAAGCGGCGCGTGCCGACATCGGGTTGGCGCAATTGAAAGAGCCGCAAGTCTTGAGGCATTTTGTACGGTTATCGACCAAGAATTTTTCAATTGATCATGGGTTTTTTCCGCTCGGGTCATGTACGATGAAGCATAATCCGCGCCTCAATGAAAAAATCGCGCGGCTGGACGGCTTTGCCAATATTCACCCGATGCAGCCGGACTGCACGGTGCAGGGCGCTTTGGAATTAATGTTCAAGCTTCAGAACTGGTTGGGTGAACTCACGGGGCTTCGCGGTGTGTGTCTCACTCCTGCGGCGGGGGCGCATGGTGAGCTGGCGGGATTAATGACCATTCGTCGCGCGCATGAGATGAACGGGCAGGGACATCGCAAAGTGATTTTATGTCCTGACTCGGCGCATGGCACAAACCCTGCGACTGCCGCGATGTGTGGATATGAAATTCGGGTTATTCCGACACGCGAGAATGGATGTGTGACCGTTGAAGCGTTTAAGGAAGCTTTGGGCGACGGCAAGGATGTTGCGGGGATGATGGTTACCAACCCTAATACTTGCGGGTTGTTTGAACGCGAGATTGCGGAATGTGCCAAACTCCTCCACGACGCTGGCGGGTATTTTTATTGTGACGGGGCGAATTTTAATGCGCTGGTCGGCACTGTGCGCCCTGCGGATTTCGGGGTGGATGTGATGCATATCAATCTGCACAAAACATTTTCAACGCCGCATGGTGGCGGTGGCCCGGGGTCGGGGCCGATTTGTGTGAATGAGAAGCTTTCGGCTTATCTTCCGTACCCTATTGTGCGGCGGGTTCCCTCACCCCAGCCCTCTCCCGAGGGGAGAGGGAGTTACTATGTGTTGGAGAAAGAGACGGATCGTCCGACGATGTTTGGGCGGTTGCGGAGTTTTCAGGGGCAGTTCGGGATGTTTGTGCGGGCGCTCACCTATATGTTATCGCATGGTGGTGACGGGTTGCGGCAGGTGTCTCAGGATGCGGTTTTAAATGCCAATTATATTCTGGCGAAACTGAAGGGGGATTATCATGCGCCGTTTGGAGATAAGACTTGTATGCACGAAGCATTGCTCACCGATAAAATTCAAAAAGAATCCGGCGTGACCACCATTGATATTGCCAAAACATTAATTGAATATGGCATGCACCCGATGACCATTTATTTCCCGTTAGTGGTACAAGGAGCGATGTTGATCGAGCCGACCGAGACAGAGAGCAAGGAAACCATGGATCGTTTTATCGCCGTCATGAAAATGATTGCCGATAACGTGAAACAGGGTGAAACAGAGGCTTTCCACGAATACCCGAAATCTGCACCACGCCGCAGATTGGACGAGGTCAAGGCAGCACGCCAACCTGTCCTCAAATATATCGGATAAATTTGCAGTTTTTCCCTCAAAATGATATAGTGAGGGCATGAAAAAACCAAATAAACTATACAGAAAATTAGGTGGCAGAAGAAGCACCGCTGGTGCTGCGTTTGCCATTGCACGTCACCCCGTTCGCTCATTGCGCAGTGTTTTCGGGTGGGATGTCTCCGCAAAGGATGTTGCGGAAGGGTTTAATGTCGCCCCGTCCAAGCATGCTTACCAAATGGTCATGAAGACATTAGAGACATGGAGCAAATCTTACCGCGGCCCGAAATTAAGCTGGATGTTTAGGATGTTATCAACCCCGCAATCTAGAAAAACTTTGATCGCGCCTAAGCCGGAGATGGATTAATTATGATGAAATTAAAAGCACAAAATCTGGCGGATGCTTTCGGGTGGATGAATGTGCGGGCGCGCGATTTTGCCGATAGTTTTGGTAATCGCGTGGCGTCGGCTTTTAACGTCAGTTTGGTTTTACAGGCTGCCGGAAAAATAAACAGTGTCCGCGGGGCATTTGAGATAGCAGCCCACGCGTGGAAATCGGTTAAACCTATTGGTGGCACGACTGGTCGTCCGTATCGGCCGACATTCGCGTTTTCAGCGCCAGCTTTAGAGCCGCGTTAGTCTCTCAACATTAATCCTTCACCACTAGTCTTTCACGACTCTGGCAACCGTCAACACATTGACGGTTTTTGCGCCTGCGGCTTTGAGGACTTTGGCGCATTCTTCGAGGGTTGCGCCGGTTGTGAAGACATCATCAATCAATACAATATCGCGGCCTGATAATTTGCCTGTGTAAGAGGGATTGATGTCGAATGCGCCTGATACGTTTTGGTGGCGGTCTTTGGCGCCTTTATGGCCTTGGGGTGGGGTGTGGCGGGTGCGGATCAGGGCGTCAGGCCAACAGGTTGTGCCAGATAATTTTGCGACTTCAATCCCCAAAACAGCCGCCTGATTATAACGGCGTTTGACGAGGCGTAGCCAATGGAGAGGTACGGGCACGATCACCGTATCAGGGTTTAAAAAGTCATGGCCGATTTTCGAGAGTAGGGGGGCAAGGGTTGTATGGAGGTGGAGGGCATCGCCATGTTTGAAGGCCAGAATCATTTTACGGCTGCCGTCATTATAGACGAGCAACGATTTGGCCTGATCGAACGGCCGAGGGGAGGCGATACAGGTGGCGCATAAGAAATCACTGGGCTGCGTTGTGTCTATCATCGTATCCACCACAAATGGGACACCGCAAGATTTGCAATAGGGGGCGGCGACAAAGGTCAGTTCGCGCCATGCGCGGGGGGATATAGCCCCCACGGAGGGCACAATATCACCGTTTATGGGGCAGCGTGGCGGCAGGATTAAATCCAGCCCCCATTTCAAAACCCGATTTGGCAAAGATTGTATATGACGCAAAAAATAGTTCCTTCAGTCTCTTGAAAGCATAGGGCAGAGTTTTAAATAGGAATAGATCAAATTTAAAACCATTCAGGAGAATTTATGTCTAAAATTGCGATTATCTATCATTCTGGCTACGGCCATACCAAACGCGTTGCCGAAAATGTTGCGGAAGGTGCCGGATCTGGCGCTCAATTGATCGCAATTGATGCGGACGGAAATGTGCCGGACGGGGCTTGGGATACATTAAATGCCGCTGATGCGATCATCTTTGGTACACCAACCTATATGGGGAATGTGAGCTGGCAATTCAAAAAATTTGCCGATGCGACATCCAAAGTCTGGTTTACACAAGGATGGAAAGATAAGGTTTTTGGTGGATTTACCAATAGTGCGAGTTTTAGTGGAGACAAACAGGTCTCTTTGATCGCTTTGCAAACTCTGGCCTCCCAGCATAGCGGGATTTGGGTGAGCCTTGGTTTATTGCCAAGCAACCAAAAGTCAGCGGCACGGACCGACCTGAATAATCTGGGTGGATCGGTCGGACTTATGGTGCAATCACCATCCGATGCCAGCGTGGATGAAATTCCGCAAGGCGATCTGGATACCGCAAAAAGCTATGGAAAAAGAATCGCTGATGTTGTTGCCAAGTTAAAGGCATAGATTTCTGAAGTTCAAAATCAGCTTTCAAATCAAAATGCGCTGTCTTTATTGATGGCGCATTTTTTATAATTCATCTTTTGATTCAATGGTTTGGCGGATTTAGGGCGTTTTTTAATCTTCACAATTTTGACACAATTATGCTAACCCTCTATTTTTGTTGCATTTTTTGATTGAAATTGTGTATAGTCATCCACATAGCGTAAAATTTTTGGAACAACGGCTTAACTGGGGCAAATATATTGACCGTACGGCTTAAGAAAGACACTCTCAGCCAAGGGCATCGCAAGGCAATCGGTCTTGATGGTGATCAATTTGGTGTGCCTTCGAAATTTGATAAAGTTGCGACCGAACAAGCCTATACGCGTACCATGGAACGGTTTTTTACCAGTGACCGTGTTGAGCTATTAAAAGATATCCCCCCGCATATTGTTAAAAAGGCATGGTTTACCATGTCGCATGCTTTGTTAAACCCCGGGGCTCAGGTTCTGGATGCCGGATGTAATACCGGTGCGATGACTTATGTCATGGCGGTGTTGAACCCGAGTTTCGAATATACTGGGGTTGATTTGAACCCTGCCTTTATTAAAGAGGCCACCGCCAAATATCAACGTCCGAATTTGAAATTCGAAGTTGGAAATATCTATGTTGATCTCAAAGAAAACTCCTATGATCTGATCATCAATTCCTTCTTCCTGCATGAGATTTATTCTGCATCTTTTTATAATGACCGTTTAATTCAACTGGCTCTTGAAAAGCAATATAAGGCGTTGAAAGATCGTGGGTCATTGATTATCCGTGACTACATCAACCCGACCCCTGGGGAATATGTTCAACTGGAATTCACCGATAAAGTCCCGTCCGGTGATACGTTCGAGACATTATCCGAGGCTGAATTACTGATCTGGTTCGCAGACCATGCGCGCGCCAAAGGCGGTAACGAAACATTGAGCGATTCCGGATTCTTTTTGGAAGAATTGCCGCCCAATTACCCCAGAACAAGATTATTCCGTATTCCGTCCAAGTGGGCGTATGAATTTATCCTGCGCAAAGATAACCGCGAAAAAATGCGCGAAGAACTTGCCAAGGAATATGCGTTTTATACGGAACAAGAATTCAGAAAACATCTGCGCGGCCTTGGGGCGCGTGTGGCCTATACCGCGCCGCACTGGGATGAAGGTTTTATAAAAACCCGTTATACGGGGGCGATGCGTCTTTATAAGGAAGACGGCACAAAATTAGGGCCTCCGCCCACCAATTATATTTTAGTAGCGCGCAAAGTTGCCGAGAATACCAGCCAGTTGGTGATGGAACGCCGCACATCCCGCGCCCGCACAGGATCAGTTTATATCCGCAGTGTGCGCGATGAAAAATCAGGGGCGATCACCGATATTGTTTGCCGTGATATGGAGATTTCGGAAGTCTTGCCGTTCCGCATAACACCAGACAATAAATTAAAAGTTTATTTGCATGAAGATGTGCCCCGTGGGTTGGTCAATTCTGTCCCGCGATCCGGTATTAATCTGGATGGCCGTAAATGGTCAGGTCATATGATTGAGGCGATCAGCGTATCGACATTCGATATGAATCGTTTGAAGGAAGCAGATAGTTCTGAGTTGAAAAAATTCTCTGTGCAACATATCGGTATTCATGCATCCCTTGATGCCAAATTGCTGGAAGGCGGCGGGTTCTATCCCGACCCGAACCAGATTGATGAACGCGTTGTGACTTATTATTACCGTGTTGAAAATTATCATGAGCAATTCCCTGTCAAAGAAACACTCAAAGATACCGAGGGTTTCTCAAGCCGCGGTGTGATTCGTGAATTTGACGCGCAGGAAATATTGAATGCGATTTCTGTCGGATTTATTCCGACATCACGGTTGGAAGTTCAGATTTTGGGATTGTTCCAGATGATGAATTTAAAATCGGAAGTATGGATTGATTCCCCGCTACAACTCTCGGAAATTCCGATTGAAGAAACGGTGAATGTCAATGATATCATGAAGCAATACAGCCTGTCGGATGACCGTTTCAAAGCCGTTCGTGGAAGTGCAGGAAATGTGCGTTTGGTACAATCTGTCTTTGTGGATGAAGGGCGTGATCAGGGGGGCGGAATGGCTGGCCTTGCTGCTCGCGATTTGGAATTCGCCGTGCCTGAAAACGGTACGATTAATACGGCTGTGGTTATGGCTCTCGTCAAAAATCTGAATGGCGAGGTGATGGCGGGGGTTGTAACGCAATATTTACCTGTTCCACAACGCTATAGCGGTTCGGGTCAGACATTGACCCTCCCGAGCTTTCCGTTGCCCAAAGAAGTCACCGATATTGAAGCCGCGAAATTCTATGTCGCTGAACAATTCAAAGTGAAGCCAGAGCATGTGGCGCGGATGGGCGAGAGTTATTTCACCCATATCGGCGTGACCCCGCACCGTATTTATCCGTTTGTTGTCACCGATATGCGCGGATTCTATAACGGCTTCACGCACGGAACAACACAGGTCACGATGCTTAAAGATTTATGGAAGCTGTGTTATTGGGATAACCATGATTCCTTCCTGAAAG
>MEMI01000045.1:35479-42182 GCA_001767915.1 Alphaproteobacteria bacterium RIFCSPHIGHO2_02_FULL_46_13
TCCAATCGAACCAGTTTTGATTTTAAAGCGGCGGACGTCGCTCAAAAGGCCACCGTGATTGAAAGCTCTGTTCTGGCCTATGGAGGCAGTCAGCCATCTTCTGGCTCGACATCGTCCTTTTCCAGTTCATCATCGTCTTCATCTTCTGAAGATGGGGCCCCTGAAAAACCTCGTGATCCGATGCAGGGTTTGCGTGCTGCGCGCGTTCCTGTATAATCATCTTTATTATGCAGTCTTCCCCCATGATTTTTAACACATCTCGCAGAGCCGATTTTGTGAAGCGCAGAGTAGGTCAATTTTCTGCCCATGATTTTTTATATCAATGGGTTGCAAAAGATATGGCAGAGAGACTGTCCGAGATTACCCGTGACTTTCAATCTGTTCTATTAAGCGGCCAGCATACCGCAGATTATTTTGGGACAAAATTTCCTGATGCAACCCTTTCAAAGGACACAACGCCCGAGGTGCTGTCATCCCAGAATGAACAATATGATTGCATCCTCTCGATAGGGGAAATGCATTGTGCAAATGATTTGCCGGGGTTGTTGATTCAGATGCGGCGAGCATTAAAACCTGACGGCGTGCTGCTGGCGGCCTTTGCAGGGGGGGAGACACTTCATGAACTTCGCGCCTCCCTCATGCAGGGGGAAATGGTTGCAACAGGTGGCGCAAGCCCCCGCGTGTACCCGTTTGTCGATAAACAACAAATGGCGGGGTTGATGCAGCGTGCTGGGTTTGCGTTGCCTGTGGTTGATTCTGAAATACTGACCATTTCCTATCGTGATATTTTTCATGTCATGGCCGATTTGCGTGGGATGGGGGAGTCGAACGCCTTGACGGATTGTCACAAACAATTGTCATCATCGCGATTATTCTTTGAAGCCGCCAAATATTATCAAGAGCATTTTGCGGAACCAGATGGGCGCGTTACCGCAAGTTACGAAATTATCTTCGTTATTGGTTGGGCACCGCACGAGTCCCAGCAAAAACCCGCAAAGCGCGGTAGCGGGCAGGTTTCATTGACTGAAATCTTGTGATTATCTGGGTTTTTCTTTAAATCTGTTATAGACAAGACGTCGATATTGCCTATAGTTTCTCTATTCAAAATTTAGCAGAGTGAGAAGAGGTCGGATATGGCTGGAAGTTTAAATAAAGTAATGATTATTGGCAATTTGGGTGCTGACCCAGATGTGCGGAGCATGACATCCGGTGATGAGGTTTGTAACCTGTCCATCGCGACTTCCGAAAGCTGGAACGACAAAGCGTCGGGTGAGAAAAAAGAACGTACCCAATGGCACAAAATTGTCATTTTCAATCCGAACCTTGTGAAGGTTGCCAAAAATTACCTGAAAAAAGGCTCAAAAGTCTATATCGAAGGTCAGATCGAAACCCGTAAATGGACCGACAAAGAAGGCAAAGATCAATACACAACCGAAATCGTTTTGCGCCCATATCGTGGTGAATTGACCATGTTGGACGGTAAAGGCGGATCAGCCGCAAATGACGGAGCATCCAGCGGATATTCCGATTCAGGATCTTCGGGCGGGTATTCTTCCCCATCTTACGGCGGGGGGGCAGCACCGGCCTCACGCGTTGATGAGATGGCGGACGATATTCCGTTCTAAAAATATTTAAACGCGAAGGAACGAAGAAACGACGTTTAGTATTCATTTTTCTTCGTCACTTCGTTCCTTCGCGTCAAATTTTATGAGCAATAATGGTTGGGCAATGAAAAAAATATCACTTTTATTCTCTCTTCTTCTTTTAAGTATGATGTCTTTTCATGTTATGGCTGCCGATCCTGCTACGGACGACAAAGCCGAACGGATCAGGTTATCCAAAGACCTGCATGATATTCGCAATATTCGTGAACGCATCAATGCGACGATTTTAGATGCTGCAAATGCTATTCCGCCTGCCGACAGAGAAGATTTTCAGCGTTATGTGCAGTTGAAAGTCAATTATGATGCATTGGAAGAAAAATCCATTCAATATGCTGCCGAGGTTTATACCGTACCCGAATTAAAAGCGATGATTGCCTATTTTGGGTCACCGAACGGGCAGTCGGCAGAGGCAAAAGGGGCTACATTTTCCGGTAAGATCGGTAAGGATATTACTGCCGAAATCGATGCCGCGATTCTAGCCGCCAAATATGACGGCGTGCCTGCCGAACATCTTCCGAAAATAAACGGAAAATAGTCGTTCAAAACCCGAAATTTAGTTGGTTTTATGCCCCTTTCAGCCCTTGCTGGAAGGGGTTAATTTTGCTATAAAAAACCATTCAAATTTAATCAAAAGAAAACGAGTTTTTCCCATGTCGGCTAACACTTCGGACAATACAACCGCTCAACAAAAGTTTCCTGTGATTTCTCTTGCGGACGAGATGAAGAAATCATATCTCGATTACGCGATGAGTGTGATTGTATCGCGTGCCCTGCCGGACGTGCGTGACGGTTTGAAACCTGTTCACCGCCGTATCCTGTTCGCGATGCAAGAGGGCGGATACCATTCCGACAAAGCTTACAAAAAATCTGCGCGTATCGTCGGGGATGTGATGGGTAAATACCACCCACACGGCGATAGTGCGATTTATGAATCATTGGTGCGGATGGCGCAGGATTTCTCCCTTCGCTTGCCACTCATTGACGGTCAAGGGAACTTTGGTTCTATGGACGGCGATAATGCGGCGGCGATGCGTTATACCGAAGCGCGCATGGCAAAAGCCGCCGATGCGATGATTCAGGATATTGAAAAAGATACTGTTGATTTCCGCCCGAACTATGACGAGTCTCTGCAAGAACCATCTGTTCTTCCGGCGCGTATTCCGAACTTGCTGGTCAATGGGGCTGGCGGGATTGCGGTTGGTATGGCGACCAACATTCCTCCGCATAATCTGGGTGAAGTGATTGACGGGTGCATGGCGTATATTGCGAACCCTGACATTGCCAACGAAGAGTTGATTGCCTATATCCCCGGGCCCGACTTCCCGACCGGTGGTCAGATTTTGGGGCGTTCAGGGATTTACAGTGCCTATACAACCGGTAAAGGCTCCGTCCCGATGCGCGCAAAGGCCGAGATTGAACAAATTCGTGATAAACGCGAAGCGATTATCGTCACCGAAATTCCATACCAAGTGAATAAAAGCACGTTGCTGGAACGTTTGGGAGAAGTCGCGCGGGAGAAAATCGTTGAAGGGATTTCTGAAATCCGTGACGAATCCGACCGTGACGGTGTGCGCGTGGTCATCGAACTCAAACGCGATGCGAATGCGGATGTGGTTCTGAACCAGCTTTATAAATTCACGGCGTTACAAACATCTTTCCCTTGTAATATTCTGGCACTCCACCACGGACGTCCGCAGACATTGCTGTTGAAACAAATTATTTCTGCGTTCATCAAATTCCGTGAGGAAGTGATTACACGCCGCACGATTTTTGATTTGAACAAAGCGCGTGACCGCGCACATATCTTGGTGGGTCTCGCGGTTGCTGTGGCCAATATTGACGAAATCATTGCGATCATCCGTCATGCCAAAGACCCTGCCATTGCGAAGGAAGGTTTGTTGGCGCGCAGATGGCCTGCGGCTGATGTCGCTCCGTTGATCGCCCTTGTGGATGACCTTGATTACTTTGTCGATGACAAAGGTGAATATCAAATGTCTGAAGTTCAGGTGAAGGCCATTCTGGAATTGCGCTTGCACCGTTTGACAGGACTTGAGCGCGAAAAAATCGGCAACGAACTGAAAGAAATTACTGATGCGATTTCTGAATTGTTGTCCATTCTGGCCTCACGCGAAAAATTATACGAGGTCATGAAAAACGAACTGATCGAGATGAAGGTGAAATTCGGCACACCACGCCGCACCGAAATCATCGATAGCGGGTTCGAAACTGACGTTGAAGATTTGATCCAACGTGAAGACATGGTGGTCACTATTACCCACGGCGGATACGTCAAACGCACGCCGCTTGTGACTTACCGCGCCCAAAAACGCGGCGGGAAAGGCCGTTCAGCGGTGAGCATGAAGGATGAGGATTTCGTATCCGATTTATTTGTGGCGTCCACTCATACTCCGATTCTGTTCTTTACATCGAAGGGAATTGTTCACCGTATGAAGGTGTATCAATTGCCGCTCGGCAACCCACAATCACGCGGTAAAGCGTTTGTGAATATGTTGCCGCTGGAGAAGGACGAGAATATTTCCGTGATCTTGCGCCTACCTGAGGACGAGTCCACATGGGATAGCCTCGATATTCTGTTTGCGACAACGCAAGGGTCGGTTCGCCGTAATAAACTCTCTGACTTCCGCTCGATCCGCTCTAACGGGTTGATCGCGATGAAGCTGGAGGGTGGTGAAAAACTGATTGACGTGAAGGTCTGTAAAGATGACGAAGATGTGGTGCTGGCCACTCGTCTTGGTCGTGCAATACGCTTTGAAGTCGAGGATCTCCGCGTGTTTGCGGGTCGTACCTCCACCGGTGTTCGGGGTATCAAACTTCAAAAAGACGACGAAGTGATTTCGATGTCGATCCTGAAACATATCAATGCGACACCTGAAGAACGTACCGCTTATCTGAAACGCATCTCTGCTTTACGCGGTGCGGATGAAGAGGGGGTTGAGTTCGAGGGTGATGCAGCGAATATCTCTGATGAACGCTTTGCGGAATTACAGGCGGCGGAACAATTCTTGCTGACGGTCACCACGGGCGGTTTCGGGAAACGCACATCGGCCTATGAATATCGTGTCACAGGTCGCGGCGGACAGGGGATCACCAATATTGGCCTCACCAAGAAAAACGGCTTGACCGTTGCGGGTACTTTCCCCGTGACCAACGACCACCAAGTGATGTTGGTGACCGATGCGGGACAAATGATCCGCATGAAGGTTGACGGCATCCGCTTCACAGGCCGCGGCGCGCAAGGGGTCACACTCTTCCGCGTGGCAGAAGATGAACATATCGTCTCCGTCGCCCTCCTCAAACAAGACCAAGAGGAAGAAACGGATGAGGATATCATCGAAGGCGTCAGCGCCGAAGAAAATGAAGGCGGCGCGGTAACCACCGAACTGCCTGAGCAAATTCCTCCAGTTGGCACAAAAGAATAGAAATTAATTTAAAACCCCTGCGCAAGCGGGGGTTTTATTTTTTATCTCTAATTAAAGGAAAATAAAAAAATGAAAAAATTTCTAAAAGAGTGGAAAAATCTTTTGATATTTTTTGGTATGATTGCTTTGGTTGTAGGCCTTTGGATTGGCTCTTTTTATTGGATTAAAGATCATGTGGAAGGGGCGACGAATGCGGGGGTTTTTGGTGACCAATTCGGCGCAGTTAATGCTTTGTTTTCAGGTTTGGCATTCGCAGGTTTGATTTATACGATTTTACTCCAAAGAGAAGAACTTCAAGCTCAAAGAGAAGAACTAGGGTATACACGTGATGAAATCAAAGGGCAAAAATTAGAGTTAAAAGCACAGAATGAAACGCTTGCATTACAACGATTTGAAAATTCATTTTTTAGCATGTTGTCGTTGCATCAAAACATGATTGAGAAGTTTGTTATCCAACCTGGAAGTTTTGGAATACCTAATGGGGCCGTTGGAAAGGATGTTCTCTCGAGATGTGAATCTAAATTTACAAAGTCTGTTTCAAATAACTCAGGGTTAAAAGATAGTAATATCTTTGTTAGGGGTAATGTCATTAATGATGAATATAGTAAAATTGATTCAGGTTTACGTAATTTTATAAAGGTATATTTTCGCAGTCTGCATGGCATCTTACTCTCTTTGAAGAAACATAATTTTACCAATCAATCATTGTATGCAGATATAATAAAATCGCAGTTCACGGACTCTGAGGTTTTATTGATTTCGCTATATGGACTCACAAATGAAGGTGAGTATATAAAATCGATGATTGAGGATTTTCAGTTGCTGGAATTTTTTCAAAACGCTAAAGGCAATTTGTATCATGATATTTGTTCACTATATACTTCAAAAGCTTTTGCTTAAGCTTGTGTTTTTTGAGGTTAAACTTTTCTAGATTGCTTCGTCGCTTTGCTCTTCGCAATAACGGGTAGAGAAGAACTAAGTGGCTTTTCGTGACCTTCGTGTTCTTCGTGGTTAGATTTTGGATCCCCGCTTTATTGCCTTGGCGCGGGGATGACGGTAAGAGGGAAAGGGGTGGCGTGAGTGGCGTAAATTCGTTCTGGTCACTCCTGTTAAATTCCGATAACATTTAACCATGCCCAAACTTCCACCCTCATTCAAACCCACCAACTACCTCCGCGGAATGATTGCGGAGATTTATGCGATTTTATATCTGACCCTGAAAGGCTATCGCATTCTGGCGTGGCGGTATAAGACGCCTGTGGGGGAAGTGGATATTATTGCCAAGCGGGGGCGGGTGGTCTCGTTTGTTGAGGTGAAGCTGCGCCCCGATATGGATTCAGGGCTTTATGCCATTACTCCGCGCGCGCAACAGAGAATCGCCCGCGCCGCGGGGCATTTTATGGTATCTCACCCGCGTTTACAGGCTTTATCACAACGCTTTGATGCCTTGGTTGTCTGCGGTTTCCTTGTAAGACATCTGGACAATGCGTGGATTAGCCCTACATAATGGGGGAGTTAGCCCTTGTGATTCGTTTCAGAGTCACTGTTTCCTTTTTAAAATTTCTCTTAGTGAGTGTCTCATGTTGAATAACACATCCA
>MEMI01000045.1:42188-42678 GCA_001767915.1 Alphaproteobacteria bacterium RIFCSPHIGHO2_02_FULL_46_13
TTTTATCTTTATGCGCGTCCACTCTTTTATTATCCGGCTGCGTTGGTGCGGCTGTTGGTGCTGGGGCTGCTCTCGGCGTCAGTGCGGCCAAAGAAGGTGGGTTGCAAACCTCGATCAAGGATGAAGCCATCCGTATTAAAATTAGTGACCTGTGGTTTAAACGCAGTACCGAAATATTCGGCAAATTAAACCTGACCGTTAATCAAGGCCGCGTCCTTGTAACCGGTGTTGTTCAAAACCCCGAAGACCGTGTTGAGGCCATTCGCCTTGCGTGGCAACCAAAGGGTGTGAAACAAGTTATCAATGAAATCCGCGTCGGTAACTCATCAAGTTTCGGAAGCTTTGCCCAAGATACTTGGATTGCGGGGCAATTGCGCACTCGTCTGACGTTCGAGAAATATGTTCAGTCGATCAATTATTCGATCGAGGTGGTGCAGGGCACTGTCTATCTGATGGGGGTTGCCCAAGATCAACAAGAATTGGACAGAAC
>MEMI01000045.1:42689-70419 GCA_001767915.1 Alphaproteobacteria bacterium RIFCSPHIGHO2_02_FULL_46_13
ATGAGCGGAGCCAAAACAGGTGGGTCAACAGGCACGGCAACAACCTATTCGGGTGCGCCTGTGGGGCACGTCACGAGCGAGCCTGTGCCGTTATCAAATGATGATATGACTTCGCAGTCTTACGTGCCGCCATCGTCAAATGATTCAAACCCATCTGGTGTCCAATCAGAAGTTTTGCCACCTTAAGCGGACAGGTTCATAAATGCCCCTTGAGCATACAGGCGATACCCTTCTGCAAATGGGGGGCTTCGCAGATGATGAAATCCCTCTATCGAAGACAGCTTTGTTGTTGGCAGAGTTGGCGCATGTCGGGCGCGGTCTTGAGTCCTACGCCAATCATATCAAAAAAATGGCTGATGAAGTTGGTGTGCGTTATGCGGAATTATTGGCCGCGGGTGCTGCGGATAATTGTGAAACGCGCATTGCCGCCACCAAACATATCATTTCCGATAAATACGGATATGAAGGCGATTCCCAAAATTATAATGACCTCCGCAATGCTGATTTGATTGAGGTGATTGATCGCCGCAAAGGATTGCCGATTTCTCTGGCCATCATTGTGCTAGAGGTCGGGCGCGCGCAAGGTTGGGATTTAAAGGGTTTGAACTTCCCCGGACATTTCCTTATCCGCTATGAGTTAGGCAGTCAACGTGTGATGTGCGACCCGTTTGATAAATTCAATATCTTACAGGCGGCTGATTTACGGTCATTGATCAAACGTGCGCTTGGTGAAAAAGCGGAATTATCATCGAGTTTTTATCAGGAGGCCAGTAACCGCGAAATCCTCCTCCGCCTTCAAAACAACATCAAATATCGCCAAATTGAAACTGAACATTATGATGACGCGCTTGATACCGTGACCACCATGCGGTTATTTGCGCCGAATGAGTATAGATTGCTCCTTGATGATGGTGTGTTAAAAGCGCGGCTCAATAAAACAGACGAAGCCATCCAGTCGATCCGCGATTATCTGGAAGTGGTCACCGACCCGCGCGACAAATATGACGCGCAAGTTTTGCTACGGACGCTCGAAAATCGCCTTTAACCATGACAAATTTTAGGGGAAAAACGGGTTTTTACCCCTCTATAAGTGCCAGAGTCATTGGACTCCTACATTTTTTTTACAATTGATGAAAAAACCACTTGAATTAGGGTGCAAAATAAAGGTATAACCACGCCTGTTAAACGGCCTACGTTAATCACTTTAACGTCCCCTTCGTCTAGAGGCCTAGGACACCTCCCTTTCACGGAGGCGACACGGGTTCGAATCCCGTAGGGGACGCCAATTTCTTTTAAATCAATATGTTACATGCAAATTTCACTGGTGAGATGCCAGAGTGAGACATTTGCCATTTTTAATCCGCCCTATTTATTAATCTCTCGGCATGCGTCAAGATCTTTTCTTACAAGGTATAAGAGAGAAGTAGCAGGAAACAGCGCTTTCATTAGAACTCATAGCCGACTTTAAACCCGAGTTGTGCTGACTTGGGGCTTGATCCGTAAAGGGGGGTGTCGATGGGGCGGTTGAGTGGGATTGCCAGTTGCAAGAGTCCATTT
Source organism: Alphaproteobacteria bacterium RIFCSPHIGHO2_02_FULL_46_13 (assembly GCA_001767915.1). Taxonomy (GTDB): domain Bacteria; phylum Pseudomonadota; class Alphaproteobacteria; order Micavibrionales; family Micavibrionaceae; genus UBA1573. The sequence continues at coordinate 44,247 of MEMI01000045.1, forward strand.
GCGCCTCCAATGCACTGGAAGCGTACACCAAGGCCTGTTGAGCTTGCAGACTCTACTTTTTGTTGTCCGGAGTTTTTATTCCAGACTTTTCCGGTGTCGAAAAAGATATAGGGTTGGAGTTTGGTATCAAGGGCTTCTGAAATGCCGTTATACATCACCTCTGTGGACAGAGAAATACCATCATCTCCCGTGATTTCTGATTGATCATAGGCGCGACCTGCATCTTGTCCGCCATATCCGAATTCTTCCGAAGAGTACATAGAGCCACTGGCTTTTTGTGCTTTAATATTGAGTGTTGACGCATAGTTATCTGATATTTTCTGATAACGGGAATATTCTAATTCCAGTTTCGTGAAATCAGGTGACGCGCCATCGCGGGAGATATTGATGTCGTTTGAATCATTAGACCCAAGGCCATTCAGTCCCTGACTTAGTCTTAACAGAGCGGTATTATAACCATTCATGCCATCGTAAGAGGTGTAGGTGGTTGATAGTCTCATAACTCGGATTCTATCTTCACTGAGAGTAGTTGATAGGATTTCACTATCTGAATTTCGGGCATCAAAACCAATATTAGCCGACCAATTTTTTTCACGATCACGAATAATTTTATAGGATAAGTTTACACCCATATTCAGAGAGCGGCTTTCAATATCCTGAACCTTCAATAAGTATCCCGGGGTTGCGGTTGTGTATCCGGCATTTAGGGATATATCCATGTATGATGAGATCGCTTTGCGATGACTGATATTAATGGCTTTTATTTCTTTTACAGGAAGGTCGACGAGGGTTGAAATAGATGTGTCTTGAAAAGGAACAATTTGTCCTGACCAGCCGACAGACATCTCTAGAGGCCCTAAATAACGAGATCCAAAATTATCAATAGATGTATAGAAGGAAGAGGTTCTGAGAGCCGAGACTTGATCTTCGGTTTTATAGATAAGTTGTATGCCACCATTATTTGCATTCTGGGCAGGTGCCAGAACGCCTTGTAATCCTTTGAGGCCAGGCATATCGGTCAAAAGCAAGTTATAATGGACGAGATGTTTGATGGATATGGGCTTTTGGGAAAGAATTTTACCGACAATCTTTTGAATGATGGGTTCTTTTCGAAGATTCGGGTCGATCTCAACATTCTGAATATAGCCTTCAACGATTTGGATAGTTATGATTCCATCGTTAATTTCCTGTTTTGGAATATAGGCGCGTGATAGAAAATATCCATCTTCCATATACAGGCTTGTGATTTGATCAGCTATTAGCCAGATTTTATCAAGGGTGATGTCCTTATTGAGGTAGTCTTTGTATATGTCTTTATATTTCTGTTCTGAATAGACAGTCCCACCCACAATTTTTATTTCTTTGATTTCCAAATGGATTTGGTCGGAGTTTTCCGGTGGTGGGGTCAGTTTAAATTTTGTCTGGCTTTGAATATTCACCATTGGGATCTCAGTCACAAGGGGGGATGTTATCGCTTGTGAGGGATTGATACGGCCACTATCTGCGGAACTTGGTAATGTTTGCGCAATAGCGTTGCTTCCTGATGAGAGAAGGCACATCAGGACAAACGAATAGGTAGAGAGGTTCTTGAATCCACGTATAGTACGGGTAGAAGTAGAATATGAGACTTTCATACATTATATTTACAAGGGTAACCTTTAATTAAGAGTTAAGGGGTTTCGCGCGGATTTGATAGCCATGCGAATTATTCCAAGTTTTAATAAAATTTTAGAGATTATTGAACATCATAGAAGATGAGGGCGTCTGCCTTCTCTTGATTAACCATGGCGTTTTTATGAAAAGATTATATCTCTTAACAACTTCACTGACTGCATGTTCGTTTCTGGCTTTGATGTCGGGAACGGTGGCGTATGCCAATCCGCAGGACGGGGTGGTGGTTGGGGGAACTGCGGCTATTGTCAGTAGCGATAAGCGCGTTGATATTCATCAGGCGACCGATAAAGCAGTGATTGATTGGAGATCGTTTAATATTGATAAGGGGGAGGTGACAGCGTTTCACCAACCATCCTCGGGGTCTCTCACGGTTAACCGGATTAATGATGCCAACCCATCGCTGATTAACGGGCAGCTTCAGGCCAACGGGAATATTGTGTTGATTAACCAGAGCGGGATTTCTTTCGGGAAAGATGCCGTTGTGGATGTGAACGGGCTGGTTGCAACGACCGCCGATATTGATACGAACAAAGCGATGCAGGGTGATTTCCGTTTTGATAAAGTGGGGAAAGCAACTGCATCAATTGAGAATGAAGGAACAATCACTGCGGCTCAGGCTGGTTTGGTTGGTCTGGTTGCCCCACGGGTTGAGAATAAAGGTGTGATTAATGCCAAGCTAGGCAAAGTGACTTTGGCATCCGGCGACCAGATGACGGTTGATTTTTATGGAGACGGGATTGTCCAAGTTGTTGCCAGTGATGCGGTTCAGCAGAAGATCGTCTCCCAACAAGGTCAAATTAACGCGGAAGGCGGCATTGTTCAGATGACGGCGGCCATGGGCGCATCGATTGTTGATAGTTTGATTGAGGTGAGCGGTGATATCAATGTGTCCTCCGCCACCCAAAAAGGTGGAACAATTATTATAGGTGGGGATGATGGCACCAATATCGGGATTACAGGGACATTAAACGCCAACGGCGTATCTGGCGGGGATGTCAGTATAAAAGGAAAGAATGTTATTCAACAGGGGCATATCAGTGCTGATGGAGCGAATGGTAACGGTGGGACTGTCGATATAGCTTATCAGAATGCGTATCTTGATAACGAGGGCAGTACAACGACGGCGAAGTCGAATGGCGGGACAGGTGGCAATGTAGCTGTCAAAGGCGTAAAAGACGGCAGCCATGCCTTTATGTCCGGATCATATAACACCAGCAGTACGACAGCCAAAGGCGGTCAGATTGACATCACGGCACAAAATGGTGATTTAAAATTATTCGGGGCAAAAGTAACCGCTGACGGAAAAACAGGCGGCGGCAAGATTCATGTTGGCGGAGAGTTCCAGGGAACGGGAACATTGGCGCATAGCAAGACGACGTCTGTTAACTATGCAACAACGATTTCATCAAGTGCCACAGATAACGGCCATGGCGGCGAAGTGATCGTCTGGTCTGACGAAGAAACCTTATTCGGCGGCAAAGCCTACGCCAACGGCGGCACACAAGGCGGCAACGGCGGATTGATCGAAATCTCCTCCAAAGACAGCATGAAGATTGCGGGGAAAGCAGTCACACAGGCGGCATCACTGTCTCATTTAGGCCTTGCGGGTTCGGTTCTTCTTGATCCTAAGAATATTACTATTGCAACAGGCGGCATCGCAGGTGGGATTTCTGCATTCGAATTTATTGACCCGAATGTGAATGCATCTGGAACGTTTGCTGAGGATGTTCTAACATTAAGCAATGGTAATGTGGTCGTTGCCGATGCTTATGATAATTTAATGGCAACAAACGGAGGGGCGGTTTATCTTTATAACGGATCAACGGGCGCATTGATTAGTACGCTATATGGGGCAACAGCCAACTCATATGTGGGAATTGACGGCTTTAGAGAGTTATCAAATAATAATTTTGTTGTTCTCAGCTATAGCTGGGATAATGGAGCTATTGCAAGTGCAGGTGCAGTCACGCAAATGAATGGTGTGACCGGATTGTCGGGGGCTGTGTCATCATCGAACTCGTTGGTTGGATCTGCTGCCAATAATATGGTTGGATATGGTGGAATTGTTACATTAAATAATGGGAATTATTTGGTTATCAGTAACCTTTGGGACAATGGTGCAACCGCAGATGTTGGGGCAATTACATGGGTGAATGGTGCAACCGGCATGACGGGAACTGTATCTGCCGCCAATTCTTTGGTTGGGTCAACAGCCAACGATCAAATCGGAACAGATGGTTTGATGGCACGCATTACAGAATTATCAAATGGTGGATATGTTATCCGTAGTGAACTTTGGAATAATGGGGCAGTCAATGATGCGGGGGCTGTTACCTATATTAAGGACCCAACGATTGCAATAACGGGCACGATCAGCAGTAGTAATTCTCTGGTTGGGGTAAAATCAGCTGATATAAATGGGACAGCTATTATCGAGCTCACAAATGGAAATTTTTTGCTTGGAAATTATAATTGGGATAACGGTGCAACAGTGAATGTTGGCGCTGTAACGTGGGTTGATAAAAATGTTGGTATCAGTGGGGTGATTAGCTCTGCTAATTCATTGATTGGGTCAACAGCCAATGATTCTGTAGGAATTTTTGGATTAACCGCATTAAGTAACGGAAATTATGTTGTAACCTCGCGGGATTGGAATAACGGGGCTACGGCAGATGTGGGCGCTGTGACATGGGGGAATGGTACAACAGGAATAACAGGTGTTGTGTCTGCTGCTAATTCGATTGTTGGTACAGCGGTAAGTGACAGGATAGGATTAAATGGAGTTACAGCCTTAGATAATGGATATTATATTATTCTTAGCTCGCTTTGGAATAATGGGGCAACGGCAGATGTGGGTGCTGCGACATGGGTCAATGGAGCATCCAGTGTAACAGGGAATATTACAGCAGCCAACTCACTGATAGGGGCAAAAACGAATGATTTTCAATATGCTACCATTAATAAATTACAAAATGGTAATGCCGTTTTGACAACACCCCGCTGGGATAATGGCGCAATCGTTGATGCGGGGGCTGTGACATGGATTGATAAAAATGTTGGGCGGACTGGTGTTATTTCTTCTACAACTTCTTTGGTTGGCTCTCACACTAATGATCAGATTGGCCAAGATTATGCAATTGGACTTTTCAGTCTTACGAATAGTAATTATATTATTTCCAGCCCATCTTGGGATAACGGCGCTGTGGCTGATGTCGGTGCAGTGACATGGATAAATGGGACAACCGGATTAACAGGTGTTATATCAAGTGGTAATTCTCTTATAGGGTCAACAAGTGGAGATTCCATAGGAAATTATATTATAGAGCTCACCAACGGAAATTATGTTACTTCCTCACCAATTTGGGATAATGGCGCGGCAAATGATGCTGGCGCAGTGACATGGGGAAATGGGGTAACCGGAGTTACAGGTGTTGTATCAAGTAGTAACTCTCTTGTTGGGTCAACAAGTGGGGATTCGGTTGGGACACCCTATGGTATCATGGCTCTTACTAATGGTAATTATCTTGTCCTCACTTCAACTTGGGATAATGGGGCTATTACGGATGTTGGAGCGGTTACATGGGGGAATGGAACGACAGGTATAACTGGCGCTGTATCAACATCAAATTCTCTTTATGGCATGACATCAGGAGATATGGTTGGCACATCAGTTGTGATATTAGAGAATGGGAACTATGTTGCTTCCACAATAAATTGGGATAATGGCGCAGCAACAGATGTCGGAGCAATCACATGGGGAAATGGGACAACAGGGACAACAGGCATGGTGAGTGTCGCTAACTCTCTTGTCGGCACATCAGCAAGTGATACTGTTGGTATTGCTGACTTCTTTGGGAGCCCGGGATCATCAGTAACATTTTTGTCTAATAGCAATTATATATTTGCAGGAAAAAAATCGGGGCAAAATTATGTCTCTATAGCGGACGGTACGATAGGCGCTGTTGGAACAATTAATACTTATTCTGTTTTAAACACGAATAAGGAAATTATTCTTTGTGATTTCTGTGGTGTTGCTACAATTAATAATAATCGTTTTGTATTGAGCGATAATAGTTTTTTTAGCTCTGAGAATAACGGATTATATTCAATATCTGCTAATGCAGGTCTACTGAATGAATACGACTCGTATTCAGATTTATCGACATCGAGCGTAACTTTAGCCCCATCCTTTATCACGAATATCTTGAATGGCGGGACGTCGGTGACGTTGCAGGCGAGTAATGATATTACGCTGGATAATGATCTGATTGTGAGTAACCCGTCTGGGAATGGTGGGGCGATTACGTTCCAAGCGGGGCGGAGTATTTTGTTGAATGCGAATATTACGACCGATAACGGGAATCTTAATCTCTACGCGAACGAAGATTTATCGACGGGTGTTGTGGATGCGCAGCGTGATGCGGGGGCGGCTGTGATTACGATGGCATCGGGCACAAGTATTAATGCGGGAACGGGTGTGGTCAATATTCGTCTGGATGATGGAACAGGGAAAACAAATAATACTGCAGGCGATATAACCTTGCGGAGTATCACCGCCTCTAGCATCACTGCTGAGAATAAAAACACAACAGGTGATGTTGTTCTGGCGAGCGGAGCTTTGACGGCGTCAGGCTCAGGTACTGCGATCACGCTGTCATCGTTGCGCAATTTTGTGAATAATATCGGGGCGTCCGCGTTGAACGCGGCATCTGGTCGTTGGTTGGTCTATAGCACTAATCCTGTGAGCGATACGATCGGGTCATTAGCGAATGATTTCAGAAGATTCTCATGCACCTATGGCGGTTCATGTCCGTCTATTCCTGGCACAGGGAATGGGTTGTTGTATAGTACAACACCGAACCTCACCATCACCCCGAACGCGCTGGCAAGTATCACTTACGGCGACGCCGTCCCAAGTTTAACAGGATACGGCTATACGGTGTCAGGATATCTGGGCTCTGATTCTGTTGCGGATAGCCTCTCTGGTAGTCTGACGGGATCAACGACCTATAGTGCTGGTTCTAATGCAGGGGTATATAATCTGGATTATGCATCTGGTTCTCTGGCGTCTACGATGGGGTATGGATTCTCCTATGCCAACAATGCAACAGCTTTAACGGTTAATAAGAAAGATATCACGGCATCCTTTAATGCCGCTTTTAACAAAATATACGGTGATGCTAACCCGAGCATTGATAACACCAACTTTATCTTCGCCGGATTAGTGGGTAGTGATACAGGAAGCCTGTTCACCTCAATCACCCCAGACTTTGGTTCAGTGACCAGTACAACAGGAGTAGGATCATACGCGGTAACGGCCTCAATCGGCTCAACCACCAATTATAACGTCACCAACACGCCTGCGACTACGTTGACTATAGGGCAACGAGCATTAACAGTGACCACAGATTCTAAAACCAAGACAGCAGGCACAGCTGATCCTGTGTTTACCGGATCGGATGATTTGATAGCATATGATGTTGGTTTGGTATCGTGGCTTTATGCTCCTGCGAGCTATTCAGGGGCAGCTGGGACTTATACGATCACAGCTACAGCAACAGACCCATCTTCTCGTCTTGCCAATTACAGCCGTGTTAATAACTATGGATTATTCACTGTAGATCCGGCACCAATATCGGATGTGGTATCATCCCCAGCCCTGCCTGATACGGTTGTCTATATGTCTCTGGGCGGCTTGTTGAAAGATTTGAGTTTGCAGAAAAATATATCTGGTCGCGAGCAGGCCAACCAAAATCGCCAACTCTACAATTTTACAATCGAACCAATAATTTCCGAGTTAGACCATTCCTATAACGGATCACGAAGTATTGGTGGAAATTATGACATTACTATAAACCCAGATCTTAAATCCTTATTCACATCCTCAGACTCTGCTCCAATATCAAACCTTGAAGAGGTAAGTTATTTGGACCAGAAGATATAATTTAAGGGATTGACCAATCCTGTTGAGTGTAGCTTTTTCCCTAAAAAATATGTTTGGCATGCTCTGAGAATCCCAAATAACTATGGACTTAGAATGCTGAACGCCCTAGTATCCACTGCATCAGAGGCCTTGTGCTGACTGACAACTGGATTGTCCCCCAGAACAAATTTAGGAATAATTTGCTATTATATTAGGCTTTTAATGATACGATATTTAAGAAATTTTGTTCTTTTTACAAACCGTTTTGGGATCAACGGTAAACTTCAGATGGTTATCCTTGTTTTTGGTGGGCTTATGGCAAGTCTGTTGGAGCTCCTGGGGCTATCTGCCATCTTCCCGCTTCTCAATATGATTTTGCAACCAGATTATGTGGAAACAAGCTCGTTTGTAAGGATCGTTTCCAAAGTAACTGGCTTCACGGAACATAGCCAGATAACCATGGTGATTGGATTCATTGTTGCCAGTTTATTTGTCGCGAAAAATATGTTTCAGGTTCTTTTCTTGCGTTATGAATTTTCTGTGCTGACCAAATGGCGCATTCATATTGTCAGTCGTCTTTACCACATTTATATGAACGCCGATTATGAAATTTTTATGCGTCGTAATTCCGGTCGTATGATTAGTTTGATTACGCAGACAGTTCCGTTTGTCATTAATAACTATGTTCATAAATTTCTGGCGCTGATCAATTATGCGATGACGGGCATTATTATTCTGAGCTATGTCATCTATGTGAATTGGGCGATTGCATTGGTTATTTTCCTGTGCGGATTATTTGTTCTGAAAGGATATTCATTTCTCTCTCGTGTATTGACGCGATCTTTGGGGCAGAGAGTTCAGGAACTGAACCATAGTCAACAAGGCTTATTGCAGCAATCCTTTGCTGGATATAAAGAAACGCGCACTCATCTGAAAGAGGGATATTTTGCGAACAAGTTTCTTGATAATTCACAGAAACTCGCACAGACCGAAGGTAAATTATTTTTTATCCAGAATTTGCCCCCTGCAATTGTTGAAATTGCCATTATGGTGATGTTGATCGTCATTTTCGAAATTGTTCTTCTCACTGGAAGCAGTATCCTTGTGGCCGCTGCACAAATCGGGGTTATTGTGCTGGCAAGCATGCGAATGATTCCGGTGATTAATCGCTCTATTGCCTCTGTTGTCATGATTAATAGTAGTGTGGCTCCCTTGGAAGAATTGCTAGATGAAACAAAATTATTCGATGTCGAAGACTATGTTTTTGACCAGAGAACTCCGCTAGAGCAAAAAGAAAATGACAATGTGACACCGCTCCCTTTTGTTCATCATCTGTCGTTAGAGGCGATTTCATATACATATCCAGAGGCAGATAAGCCGTCATTGAATGGAATAAATTTAAAGCTGACTCCCGGAGAATTTGTTGGGATCACAGGGCCTTCAGGAAGTGGAAAATCAACCCTGATCAATATCCTTTTGGGGTTTTTAGTGAAGTTTACCGGTAATTTCACAGTTGATGGTGAACATATTACGCGTGATAACATCAAGAGCCTTCGTAAAATTATAGGATTTGTCGACCAGCATATTTTTATGATTGATGGCTCAATCGCTGAAAATGTGGCGTACGGTATTGATCTTAAGGATATTAATATGGAGCGGGTCGAAGAGGCTTTGCAGAAAGCCCAATTACTAGATTTTGTAAAAGGGCTTCCAGATGGCATGATGAGCTCTGTCGGAGAAAATGGTAAGCTTCTCTCAGGTGGACAGCGCCAGCGGATTGCCATTGCGCGTGCATTTTATCGTGATCTGAAAATTTTGATATTAGATGAGGCGAGTGCATCACTTGATGTTGAAACAGAACATAATTTCTTTGAGTTCCTGAAAACTTTAAAGGGTGAATTGTCAGTGATTATGATTGCCCACCGGCTTTCAACCTTAAAAGACTGCGAACGAATTATTTTTATGGACAATACGCGGATTGCCGATCAAGGGACATTTGAAGAGCTTTATCGTGCCAATGAAAAATTCAGAAGCTATATAGAGTATTCAAAAATTCATCTTTCCGATGTTGCCTCTAGCCAATTTGAAGAAGGAACTATTTTAAGAAATGCCTAGTCTTCAAGCCAATTCTTCCCCGTTGGTAGCAATTCTGATGTGTACTTATAATGGGGAGACTTACTTGCACGAGCAAGTCGATTCTTTTTATGCGCAGACATATAGAAATTGGGAATTATGGGTGTCTGATGATGGGTCATCCGATGCAACGCTCAATATAATATCAGATTATAAAAAAAGAGACGGGCATCCTATTCATGTCTGTAATGGGCCGCAATCTGGATTCTCTAAAAACTTTCTCTCCGTACTTGAAAGAGCGGAATCCGGCGCAAAATATTTTGCCTTCTCAGATCAGGATGATATTTGGAACACAGAAAAAATTGAGAGAGCCGTCAAATGGTTGGAAACCATACCTCCCGATATTCCGGCTCTTTATTGCTCCCGCACAGAGCTTGTTGACTCAAATGGGGTGTCTATAGGTTTCTCCCCTTTGCATACGAAGCCCGCGGATATTCGTAATGCGTTGATAGAAAATATTGCGAGTGGGAATAGTATGGTTTTTAACCAGCCTGCAAGAAAACTGATTTTAACGAGTAGACGCCCCTTTTTTCATGATTGGTGGGCATACCTGATTGTGTGTGCAGCAGGTGGAATAGTTTATTATGACCCTGATCCTTCGCTTCTATACCGTCAGCATCAAAGAAATACTATAGGAACAGATAAGAGGTTGGGAGCCACGTTGAAACGTCTTCTTCAGCTTTGGAAAGGGAAAGATAGTCATTGGATATCCCTTAATATTGCCGCTCTGTCTGATGCTTCCAGTCATATTACAAATGACAGTCTGAATATAATCAATCAATTTAAAGCAACCAGAGGGCTTTCTTTTGCCGCACGTCTTCTCGGGTTTATAAAAATGAAGCTATATAAACAAACACGCAGAGGAACGATCTCTTACTTTATTCAGATCGTTTTGAAGCGAATTTAGTTGAAAAATAAAGCTTTTTTATGAGGCCTAATAATTCGTTATTCAACAGGCGCTTCATTAAAAGCTTTAGCCTTGTTTTATAAAGATTACGTCTTGAGAATATATCATCAGGAATATTATAATTTTTGAGGTTGGTTGCAATATATTTGCGCAACTCCTCAATGCCATCCTGTCTAGCTTTATTTTGATAGGAAAGAATGAGGTATGACAGATTTCCAATTAAAATAGGGCGTAGAAGGTGTGTGTATTTCGAGTCCCAGTATTGGTCAATTTGCTTATAAATCTCAAGAATATCTAGTCCGTATTTATTGTAATATTCAATTGGGGAGGCAGAGATTTTCCACCAAATTCCGCTTGCGTGTCGTCTATAGACAGCCATGCATTCGTTGATCAATTTAATATGGCCTGTATCGGCATGTAAAAGCATGATGCACCAATCGCCCGGCATGATTTGTGTTCCGTACCATGCAGGGAGGCCGGCTGCAAACTTCCACCTATAAACGACAGAACTACTTTGTATGAAGTTTCCCTGTGCGATGTCTTTTAAGGTCAGGGTTGGTTTTGCAAAGACTTGAGGGTGCGTTAATTTATTGGGGAAGAATGTGTGTTTTGATTTTGGAAGATTTTCAAAGAAGCATTCAACCGGATGAAAGCAGATATTATAATCTTTGTTATTATCAAGAAAATCAACCTGCATCTGTAACTTATGAGGGCTTGTCCAATAATCATCGCCATCACAGATGGCCATGTACTCTGTTTTCACGCGGTTATAAAGGTCAATGGAGTTGGCGCCGGGCCCGACATTTTTCTGGCGTAGAACGGGCTTTATGATGTCTGGATATTTTTCTGCATATTCTCTGATAATGTCAGGTGTTGAGTCTGTCGAGGCATCATCACCGATTAAAATTTCAAAGGCAAAATTTGTCTTTTGGGATAGAAAACTATCAAGTGCGGCGCGTATGTATTTTTCATGATTGTATGTGACGCATACAATTGATAGTTTAGGTTTTTCCATGATGCCACACCATTTTTCTTATATCTACGACTGTAAGGATTTTGAGATGATGTCGCAGATGAACACAATTTCGGTCTCGGTCAGTGTATGGAACAGGGGTAAACATAGAACGCGTGAGCTAATGTCCATGCTCACTGGGGTATTGTTTTGAGATGTAATATAGGGAAGTGTTGATAGGCACGGGTAGAAATAGCGCCGTGGGAAAATGCTTGCTTCATTTAAGGCTGCAACAGTTTTTAGAAGCTGTGCTTCTGACTGGAAAATAACAGGATAATAGGCATAGTTAAATTCACAGCCTTCGGTAATCTGAATAAATTGTAGAGGCAGTGATTTCAGGATTTGAGTGTAACGCTCAGACTGACTTTTGCGTTTTTCAAGGATGCTTTCGATATGTAATAAATTGCAAACACCCATCGCAGCATGGAATTCAGAATTTTTTCCATTGATACCAACGCATCCGAATGATGTGCCATTCTGATACCCGAAATTGCGCATCATTGACATTGATTTTAAGGTGTCGGGATTATTGGTGAATACGGCGCCGCCTTCAATTGTATGGAACAGTTTTGTCGCGTGGAAGCTGGCGGTTGACACGTCGCCATATGCGTAGAGTGATTTACCTTTATATTTTGTACCGAAAGCATGTGCGGCGTCATAGATAATTTTGAGATTATGTTTTTTTGCTATCTTTTCGATTTCCTCAATTTCACAGGCATTGCCGTATACATGTGTTGCGAGGATCGCTGAGGTTCGGGGTGTGATCGCGGCTTCAATCTTTGTTGGATCAATCGTCAGGCTACCGGGTAGGATATCAACCATTACTGGCGTGCAGTTTTCCCAGACGATACTGGATGTTGTTGCCACAAAGCTAAACGGAGTAGTGATAATTTCTCCTGTCAGTTCCAGAGCTTTAATGGCAATCTGCAATGCAATCGTACCGTTGCTCACAAAGAGAGCATGTTCGATTTTCAGATAGTCTTTTAATCCACGTTCAAGGGCGTTCACGACGGGGCCGTCATTGGTTAGCCATTGACGCTCCCATATCTGGTTAATCTGGTTTTGATAATCTTCTTTCGGTGGAAGGAAGGGCTTTGTTACGTTAATCATACGATCTCTATGTTGCCTGAATTCAGGTGGTATCCGTTATTTTATTACTTTTGGATTGCATACGGACTATAAGGATATTAATGAATTAGGTCAACACGCTACTGGTCATGATGCGCTGGTTTTATGTGCAAAATTAAGGATTAATAATGAAGATTTTTATCGGCTGTGATATTGAACAAATCGGCAGATTTGACCGTAAAAATGAAGATCAGGCCTTCTTGGATTTGGTTTTCTCAAAAAAGGAACAGGAATACTGTTTATCCAATCAGAATTATGCCCAGCATTTGACCGCCCGATTCTGCGGAAAGGAAGCCGTTATAAAGGCCTTTGGAAGTGCAGGGATAGAAGATTTAACGTATTCGGATATCGAGATATTAAAGTCTGATAGAGGTGCGCCTGACGTTGTTTTGTTAAAAGAGTTGGAATGTCCTGCGGTTGTTAAGGTTAGCCTGTCGCACAGCGGTGATTATGCCATGGCAAATGCCATTGTTATTTTGAATTAATCATATTAGTGTGCTGTCGAGCTGAGATTAAGGCTCGGCAACACTTGGAGGTCATATTGCTTAAGTCGGTTATTAAGAATGTAATTTTAACTGGAATTTCTGTTGTTGTTCCCCCGAATGCGGTCTCTCTTTTGGATGATCCAACACTTTACGGTGGTGATGAAAAGCAACTGAAACGGGTTATGAAATCATCTGGTTTTCATACGCGTCGCGTGATTGAAGACGGCAAAACAGCATCTGATTTGTGCGAGGCTGCGGCGCGCCATTTATTCAAAGATATGAATGTAGATCCAACAGAAATTGATGCTTTGATATTCCTTTCTCAAACACCTGATTACCATATGCCGGCTACAGCTTGTATCCTTCAACATAAGCTGGGCATTAAGCAGGAAAGTGCTGCATTTGACGTGAATCAAGGTTGTGCTGGTTATGGATATGGCCTTTGGTTGGCGTCCATGATTGCTAATTCCGGCTGTAAAAAGGTTTTGCTGTTGGTCGGCGATACATCAACTAAATATACAGATATGTTTAAAGAGCATAATTCTGCCCCTGTATTTGGTGATGCGGGAAGTGCAACATTGCTTGAATATAAAGAAAATGCAGATCCGATTTATTTTGATATCGGTACAGATGGCAGCCAATTTGAGGCTATTATGGCTCAAAACGGCGGCTTCAGAAATCCCCCTAAACCCGACATGTTTTATGAAGATGGAAGTTTTAAGTATAAGGCGCAAATGGACGGATTAAAAGTTATGGAATTCACGTTATCTCGTGTGCCAGAATCGATAAATAGTGTGTTGGAGGGATCTGGCACATCAAAAGATGAAATTGATTACTTTGTGTTGCACCAAGCTAACAAGTTTATTTTGCAGAATATCGCGGATAATGCAGATATACCTCTTGAAAAAATGCCGATGGAAACGCTTTCAAAATATGGAAATCAAAGTTGCACATCTATCCCAGGCGCAATCTGTGACGCACTGAAAGATGAGGTATCAACCAAGAAACTCAAACTGTGTTTAAGTGGATTTGGTATTGGCCTTTCATGGGTGAGTATAGTAATAAACACTGATAAAATATACTGTTCCGGTATTAGAGAACTTTAAGGAAAGAAAATGAAAAGAAGCGAATTCCTCGAAAACATCATTGAAGTTGTAGAGATTGAAAACGAAGTCACTGAATCAACTGTTTTGGCAGATATTAAAGAATGGGATTCTTTAGCGGCAGTCACAACGCTTGCATTATTTAATAAGAAACTCGGTTTAAAAATTCCGGCCTCCGAGCTTGCAAAATGTACAACTGTTGCTGATCTTCTGGATTTGGGTAATTCTCAATATGCCTAAATATGACTTCGCACCGCAGGATTTAATCCTTGTGACGGGCGCCAGTTCCGGTATCGGAAAAGCAACTGTCATCGGATTAAACGCTCAGGGTGTTAAGGTCATCGGTATTGCACGCCGTGAAGAAAATTTGATTGCCTTGAAAGCAGAGTGTGCGTATCCAGATAATTTTGATTATTATGTTGCCGATTTATCGGACAACCTTACATCCATCAAATCAATGATTGCGGACATTGTCGCAAAGCACGGTAAAATCTCCGGGTTTGTCCATTCCGCGGGCGCATTGAATCCGCAACCTTTGGCAATGATCGAAGATCAGGATTTGATCAAAGATTTTAATACTAATCTATTCTCCGCCTTATTCATCACAAAGGCATTGGCTTCTAAGAAGAATAAACAAGAAAAACTAAATGTTGTTTATGTATCTTCAATTACCGCAATGATCGGAAACCCTGGTGCCGTTATATATGGTATGACCAAGGCGGGTTTGAACTCATTAGTCTCCTCACTGGCTCAAGAAATCGGGTCAAAGGATGTCCGCGTAAACGCGGTGATGCCGGGCGGATGTGATACGGATATGGCGCACGCTTATAACAATGTTGTGTCGTATGATTATCTTGAGAAAGTGAAGGCCAAAAATATTTTCCATGACCTTTTGAAACCCGAGAATGTCGCTGATTTAATCATATTTTTATTAGCGCCTCAGTCTCAGTGGGTGCAGGGGCAATGTATTGTAATTGATGGCGGCGAGACGTTGTCGTAATGAATTTAGCAATTATGCAACCATATCTATTCCCCTATATCGGGTATTGGCAATTGATAAATTCAGTTGATACGTTCATCATTTATGATGATGTAAATTATATGAAGGGCGGTTGGATTAATCGCAATAATATTTTACTGGCTGGTGTGCCTCATTATGTGACGCTCAGCCTGAATCAATCCAGCCCGAATAAAAAGATAAACCAGACGGAAGTTTTGGATACGGTTGCCAATAAACGGAAATTTCTTGGGGCGATTGAATCCGCTTATAATAAGGCGCCGCAGTATAAAACAGTTTTTCCGATCATACAGGAATGTATAAATTACTCTGAAAATAATTTGGCGCTCTATCTTGAACACCATCTTAAAAGAGTAAGTAATTTTTTGGGGATCAAAACGAGAATTATCATGTCATCATCGATTGACAAGAATAACGAATTGACTGCTCAGGATAAAGTGATTGAGATATGCAAAAAAATGAATGCCAATGTCTATATTAATGCGATTGGTGGACAAGAATTATATAGCCATGAGGATTTCAAGAAATTTGACATCGATTTAAAATTTATAAAAACGCGTCCGATCTCATATCAACAATTTCGCGGTGATTTTGTACCGCATTTGTCGATCATTGATATTATGATGTTTAATGAACCAGCAGCCATTCAAGAATTTTTGAATGCATATGATTTGATATAGAGGGAAAAATGGCAAAAGTTATTCTATGGGGGACAGGGCAAATTGCTGAAGTTGTTTATCACTATCTAACAACCGATACAGATCATGAAATCTGCGCGTTTTGTGTTGATCGCGAATATATAAAAGAGCCAGTATTTAAAGGTCTTCCAGTTGTAGCATTCGAAGATATTACGGATACTTATTCACCTGCGGAATACAAAATGGCTATTCCGATTGGATATAAATCTATCAATAAGCACCGCGAACAGAAATATCTGGATGCCAAAGCAAAGGGGTATGAATTTATTACCTACATCAGTTCCAAAACATCTTGTGATGCAGAAACGGTGGGCGAAAACACTTTTATTTTTGAAGGTAATTTTATTCAACCATTTGTACAAATCGGTAATAACGTCATTATATGGGCAACAGGCGGGATCGGTCACCATGCGGTGATCGAGGACCATTGCTTTTTGGCGAGCCCGAAAATTTCGGGGGCAACACGCATCGGCCGCAATTCTTTCCTTGGAACAAATGCAACAATTGGTGATAATCTGACCATCGGTAGTCATTGTATTATCGGAGCGGCAGCGGTTGTTTTAAAAGATGTTCCTGCCGGTAGTGTTTTGGCAACCAAGCAAACAAAAGCCTTGGAAATGACAAGTTATGAATTAGAGGATATTTTAGGATGAAGTGGGAAAAAAAAGGGTTTATTTTTAATGTAGATGGCAATTATGAATGGATGAATTCATATGCCTGCGGCCCTGTTGTTGATATGATCAGCGATGATGTTTGGCGCATCTATTTCACAACCCGTGATACCAAAGGGCGCAGCCGTCCGACATATTTAGAAGTTGAGGCGGGCAACCCACAAAATGTTTTGTATGTTCATAACGAGCCATTATTAGATATTGGTAAAATTGGTACATTCGATGATTGCGGTGTTTCTGTTTTATCTTTGCTCGACCATGATGGTAAAAAATATATGTATTATCTTGGTTGGACGGTGCGGAACACCGTGTCCTACCACAATTCTCTGGGACTGGCGATCAGTGAAGATGGCGGCAAAACATTTAAGAAATTTTCCGAAGGCCCTTTGTTAAGCCCTACTTATAAAGAGCCATATTGTAATGGCGCATCTTTCACAATGTTGGATAATGATGTTTGGCGGCTATGGTACACATCCTTCGTCGGATGGGAAACATATGATAACCATCCTGAACCACTCTATCATATTAAATATGCTGAATCGACCAATGGTATCGACTGGAATCGAGAGCAAATTGTGTCTGTTGATTTCATTGATGGAAATAAAGCGGGCATTGCAAGGCCATCAGTCATTAAGGAAGATGGTGTCTATAAAATGTGGTACACCTATCGCGGCGCATCTGATTACCGCACCAACAAAGAAAATAGCTACCGAATAGGATATGCTGAATCTAGAGATGGTAAAGTTTTCGAACGTCTTGATAACCAAATGGAAATCTCTTTGTCCAACGAAGGGTGGGACTCTATTATGATGACCTATCCGCATGTGATTAAACATGATGGAAAATACTGGATGTTTTATAATGGTAACACTTTTGGCAAAACCGGTTTCGGTTATGCGGTATGTGAGAGCGTTTAAATGCAAACCGGAGATCCAATTCTCACAATATGTGTTGTGACTTATAACCACGAGAAATATATCGAACAGGCATTAGATAGTTTTTTAATGCAAAAGACCGATTTCCCATTCCAGATTATTGTGGGGGATGATGCGTCTACGGATGAAACCCCCGAAATCCTTCGCCGCTATGCAGAAAAATATCCTCATATAGTTAAGCCAATTCTAAGGGAGAAAAATATACAGCCAATTAATAATTCATTGGATGTGTATAGCAAAGCAAAAACAGAATTTGTGGCTATCTGTGATGGTGATGATTATTGGACTGATGAAAACAAGCTACAGATGCAGGTTGATTTCCTAAGAATTAATTCGGATTGTTCCGTTTGCTATCATCCGACGCAGATTGTTTTCGAGAATAAAAAGCAACCTGATTCAATTTATCCGACGGCAGAATATAGATTTCATAAAAGAATTCTGACCCTGGAGGATCTCGCAAAAAGAAACCCGATGCACACCAATTCACTGGTCTATCGCTGGCGCTTCAGTGAGGGGAATATCAGAGATTTTATGCCTAATAATATCTGTCCCGGAGATTATTTCTTGGCGTTATTGCATGCCGAGGTTGGGGATATTGGACTCATTGACAGGGTAATGTCTGTTTACCGAGTGAATAGCGGTGGAATGTCATTCGAACTACATAAAGACCCAGATTTGGTATGGCTTAAATACGGTTTTGAAGAGTTAAATTTTTATCAGGCCATACACAAACATTTCTCGCCGCATGTCGCCAGTCTTTTTGAGAAATCATTAGAGAAAAAGGCAAAAGCTGTTTTAAACGCATTTGTGAATAATGCTGCGTTTGACAATCTTAAAAAATATCATGCTGAATATCCCGAGTATTTCAAGCTCGCGATTGAGGGGAATAAAGCTGATTGTAATTTAGTTCTTTATCAAGACATCAGGGAGGTCGAGGCCGTAAGAATACTCAACTTTCTGATTAATTTATGGAGAACTAAGAAAAGAATAATTATTTTCCTAATTGCGGGAGCATTTATTTCATTTGTAATGCTGTATATATTTATAATGTTGATTATGTTCAAATTATATATGCAATAATAATTCATTTTCGCATGAAATATAGACGGCAGATCAGAACGGTATGCTATCTTTTAGGGATGGAGAAGATTTATCTTTTTCGGATAAGATAGGGGGAATGCCTTCAATGAGCGGCCAATTAATGCCTAATGTTTCATCATTCCAGATAATACTTCTCTCTAATTCAGGTGCATAATAATCAGTGGTCTTGTAGAGAAACTCTGCAGTGTCTGAGAGAGTTAGAAAGCCGTGTGCAAAGCCTTCCGGAAGCCAGAGTTGCTTTTTATTTTCAGCCGATAGAATTTCCCCGACCCATTGACCAAAGGTTGGTGAATTTTTGCGAATATCGACGGCAACGTCAAATACTTCGCCTTGGGTCACACGAACAAGTTTTCCTTGGGCTTTCGGGGGTAATTGGTAATGAAGGCCACGCAATACATTCTTTGATGATTTGGAATGGTTATCCTGAACAAATTTTACATCACGTCCGATGGCATTATTGAATGTTTTATGGTTGAAGCTTTCAAAGAAAAAGCCGCGATCATCACCGAATATCTTCGGCTCAATCAGAAAAAGATCAGGAATGGGAAGTCGTGTAAAGATCATTTAAATAATATCTTCTTTCATGAGACGGAGAAGATATTGTCCATACCCGTTCTTGGCAAGCGGAGTGGCAAGTTTTTCAAGCTGGGCGGTATCAATCCATCCTTTACGATAGGATATCTCTTCGGGGCAGGCAATTTTTAATCCCTGACGCTTCTCGATGGTGGCAACAAACACACTGGAGTCCAGAAGGGATTCATGTGTCCCTGTATCAAACCATGCATAGCCGCGTCGCATAATTTCGACAGATAATAAGCCTTTTTCAAGGTATATTTTGTTGAGGTCTGTGATTTCTAATTCTCCGCGCGGGGATGGTTTGAGTGTCCGCGCATAATCGACAACATTTTTGTCGTAGAAATATAAACCTGTGACGGCATAGTTAGAGCGGGGGGCAGATGGCTTTTCTTCGATAGAAATGGCTTTCTGATTTTTATCGAATTCAACAACGCCATATCGTTCAGGGTCATTGACATGATAGGCAAATACACTTGCCCCCTCTTCTTTCTTTGCAGAATTTTTGAGGAGGCCATTTAAGTCATTTCCGTAGAATATATTGTCCCCTAACACCAATGCAGATGGGCTGTCCCCGATAAATTCATCACCGATCAGGAAGGCTTGCGCCAATCCGTCGGGAGATGGTTGAGCCTTATAAGATAAATTAATACCCCATTGCTGGCCGTTCCCTAATAACTGTTCAAACCTAGGAAGATCTTGTGGGGTTGAAATAATCAGAATATCCCGAATACCCGCGAGCATTAATGTTGTCAG
The DNA here is from genome assembly GCA_001767915.1 of Alphaproteobacteria bacterium RIFCSPHIGHO2_02_FULL_46_13. Classification (GTDB taxonomy): domain Bacteria; phylum Pseudomonadota; class Alphaproteobacteria; order Micavibrionales; family Micavibrionaceae; genus UBA1573. The sequence goes on from MEMI01000045.1 coordinate 64,364, forward strand.
CGGATAATAAATCATTGGTTTATCAAATATAGGCAGTAACTGTTTCGAGACAGAGATGGTCGCAGGGTAGAGACGCGTTCCTGATCCGCCAGCCAATATGATACCTTTGCGATTCATGATGATAATCCGTTTTTTTCTTTCTGGGTTTTGCAAAAATTCTTGGTGAAAGATATCACATCTTCTTTCCAATTAGGAAGGTCGATCCCTAATGCTGTGCTTAGTTTTGATGTGTCGAGGCGTGAGTTGTGCGGACGTATCGCTTTAGCCCCGTAATCTTTTGCGAGCACTGGTATCAGGCCATCATCCTTGACCGTTATCGGTAAACCTTCGTCGCGTGCTGTCTGGATAAGTGTTTTGGCATAATCGTACCAACTGACATGTCCCGATGCGGATAGGTTGTAAATTCCTGCTGCTATAGAGTTTTTGCTAATCTTGTCTATCATCTGCTCTGTTATTTTTGCGATCAGCAAAGCATTCGTGGGGGCGCCAATTTGGTCGGATACAATTTTTAACTGTTCTCTTGTTTGTGCCAAGTTAAGCATGGTTTTTGCGAAATTCTGACCGTATTGCGAATAACACCAACATGTCCTGAAAATAATATATTTATCGTGGTGCTGGGAAATTGCTTCATCGCCATCGCGTTTCGTCCTGCCATATGCAGACAGGGGGGCAGGGGTGTCTGTCTCGGTATAAGCCCCTTGTTTCTTACCATCAAAGACATAGTCGGTTGAATAATGGATTAGCCATGCACCGATTTTCGATGCTTCTTCTGCAAGAACTGACGGAGCGACGGCATTGATCATGTGCGCCAGATCATATTCTTCCTCGGCTTTGTCCACCTGAGTATAAGCGGCGGCATTGATAATAATATCAGGCTTTATATCTGCGATAATTTTTCGCAACGATTGAGGCTGTTCAAAATTTGCCGTGTCTCGCCCAAACGCAATAAGTGTCACATCTTCGGGTAAGGCAATTGATTGTATGGCCTGCCCTAATTGTCCGTCTTTTCCGAATAAAACTATTTTCATGCTGCGTAATGCTTTTTGATCCAGTCGCGGTAATCGCCACTTGTAATATTTTCAATCCATTGTTGATGATCAAGATACCATTGCACTGTATTTGCAATTCCGGTTTCAAATGTTTCTGCTGGTTTCCATCCTAATTCGGAGAGAATTTTATTGGCGTCGATGGCATAACGGCGATCATGGCCAAGGCGGTCTTTTACAAAAACTATTTGGCTTCGGTATGAAGACCCGTCACTCTTTGGCTGCAGTTTATCTAGAATGTCACAAATTGTATGGACGACATCAAGATTGGTTTTCTCATTCCATCCGCCAATATTATATGTTTCCCCAACCTTACCATTTTCAAGAACTGCACATATGGCTGAACAATGGTCTGTAACGTAGAGCCAGTCACGGATATTTTGTCCGTCACCATATATAGGTAATTCACCACCTGTAATGGCACGGTGAATCATCAGCGGAATCAGTTTCTCCGGAAATTGATAAGGCCCATAATTATTGGAGCAATTGGTCGTAAGGACAGGAAGGCCATAAGTGTGGTGATAGGCGCGAACAAGATGGTCTGATGCCGCTTTGGACGCGGAATAGGGGCTATTCGGGGCGTATTGATTTTCTTCAGTAAACGGAGCGTCTTCTTTATCCAGCGTTCCATAGACTTCATCGGTCGAGACATGAAGAAAGCGGAAATTATTTTTCTCTGCTGACGATAAGTTACTCCAGTAGGCGCGAACAGATTCTAAAAGATTAAACGTGGCGACAATATTCGTATTGATAAAGTCGGCGGGCCCGTGAATGGAACGATCCACATGAGATTCTGCTGCGAAATTCAGAATGCCGCGCGGCTTATATTGATCAAGAATTTTGTTGATTGCAGATGTATCGCCAATATCACCTTCTATAAAAATATAGTTTGGATTTTGGGCAACGGAAGCTAAATTTTCTAAATTTCCTGCATAGGTGAGCTTATCAAGATTAATAATCGTTTCATCGGATTTGGAGATCCATTCCAGAATAAAATTTGACCCAATAAACCCTGCGCCACCTGTGACTAATATTGTCATTTTCTGCTCATAATACAAAAAGTAAATTTATAGGCTTAAATACCATGCTATACCCTTGTTTTACCAGATAAATATTCCCCACTTTCTGGAAAATTAGATTTGTGTTAAAGATCTTGGAAATAAAGCTTTGTGAAAGAAAGACAAAGATACATGCTGGAAAATAAAACGATCATTGTAACTGGTGGGGCGGGATATATTGGCTCTCATACGGCCAAAGCATTACACGAGGCGGGATATATTCCTGTAGTGGTTGATAATTTATCAAAAGGTCACCGTAATGCTGTCAAATGGGGTGTGTTCGAACAAGGTGATATCGGGGATATGTCTTTTATGCGGGGTGTATTTGATAAATACAAACCTGCTGGTGTTGTTCATTTTGCGGCTTCAATTGAGGTCGGAGAATCAAATGTGAAACCTGCCGAATACTATTTGAATAATGTGGCAGGGACTTTGGCCTTGCTCACCGCAATGAGAGATTCAGGTGTTCAGAGAATTGTATTCTCGAGCACCTGTGCTGTTTATGGAGAACCTGAAACTGTACCGATTTCAGAAGACGAAAAGAGAAGACCCATCAACACATACGGCAAAACAAAATATATGGTCGAGATGATGCTGGAAGATTTCTCAAGGGCTTATGGTTTGCACTATGTGGCCTTGCGATATTTTAATGCCTGTGGGGCAGATCCATCAGGCGAGATTGGAGAGCGCCATGATCCGGAAACCCATATTATTCCACGAGCCTTCATGGCAGCAGAAGGAAAAATTGATGGTTTAACTTTGTTCGGAGATGATTACCCGACCCATGATGGTACCTGTGTCCGCGATTATATTCATGTCAATGATTTGGCACGGGCTCATATAAAAAGTTTTGAATATTTGGTGCAGGGAGGGGCTTCAATGGCCTTTAATCTGGGGGCAGGAAAAGGGACTAGCGTCAAAGAAATTATTGCCGCAGTAGAGGCCATTACACAGAAAAAATTATCAGTGAAAATTTTTCCCCGCCGAGAAGGCGATCCTGCAGAATTAGTATCAAATGTAACTTTGATTGAGCGCAAATTGGGGTTTATAACGGAATGGAATTCTATCGAAGATATTATTGCGTCAGCATGGAATTTTCATCGTAAACGGTAAAGCGTTTTTGTTTAATAATACCCTGATTTTGGGTGATTTTTTACCATAATATTGATATTTTTTCTGGGCTATCATTTAGATGTAGCAACCAAAAATAATATATATTATGTCCAACAAAGGGCGTAAAGACTTCAAAAATAGCAAGTTTTTTGTTATGCTGTGCAACATTACTATCTGTTTTTTTGCCCTATTTGTTTTCTGTCACATCCTTAATAACCTACCCGTCTGCCCCCTTCCTTTGTCCCATATTAATCATTTTTTAGTACGATAGTATGTAGAAATTTAAGATTTGTCAGGTATGGCACGTCCCATAATTTCGTAATACTGGTGCTATAGGTACTGCGTTCGATGAGTTTATTGCATCGCTTTCTATCAACAACCTGTTTGACCGTGGCTATGGCTGCGGCCTTCGGTGTTGGTTCAGGTGAAAATCTGGCCATGGCTAATCCACAAGACGGGGTTGTGGTCGGCGGAGCTGCCAATATTATTTCCAACGGAAATAAACTCGATATTATTCAGACAACCGATCGTGCGGTTATCAACTGGAACAAATTTGATATCGCGCCGGATGAACACACACAATTTTATCAACCAAATAGTTCATCGATTATTCTGAACCGGATCAATTCAACAACATCAAGTACGATTGCGGGACAGTTGACTGCAAACGGGAATGTCATTCTGGTGAATCCGAACGGAATATTATTTAGCAAAACCGCAACCGTTGATGTGAACGGGCTGGTGGCGACCACAGCCGATATTGATGATCAAGATTTTATGAATGGAGGCCTGAATTTTAATAAGGCAGGCAATCCGAATGCGACGATTGAAAACCAAGGTTTAATCACCGCGAAAGAATCTGGGCTCGTTGGCTTGGTTGCGCCGAATGTTATCAATTCCGGAGTCATCAATGCAAAACTTGGTCGCGCTCAATTATCAAGCGGTGATAGTGTCACTGTTGATTTTTATGGTGATGGGTTATTAGAGGTTAAGGCTAGTGACGTATTGACATCTCAAACCGTTACCAACACGGGTGTCATCAATGCGGCAGGCGGAACGATTGCTATGACTGCGGCGGCTGCACGCTACACGGTAAATTCTGTTGTAAAAGTAAGTGGTGAATTACATGCGCCGAGTGTCGGTGTGCGTAACGGAAAGATTATTATTGGTGCGGCGGGTTCAAACGCGGTTGCAGGGAATAAATCTACCGACAAAGGAAAGAAAACAGGCGTCAGCACTGTTTTGGTTGATGGTGTTCTGGATGTTCGCGGTAATAATCCCAGGGAAACAGGTGGAGCAATTACCATTACCGCAGATCATATCGGCATATTGGACGGAGCGAAAATTGATGCGTCTGGATATAATGGTGGCGGTACTATCCATATCGGCGGGGACTATTTGGGGCAAGGTGAAACACCAGCTGCACTGGTTACAATCATTCAGTCGGGCGTAGATATTAAAGCGAATGCTTTGGGTAGTGGCAATGGCGGAGAAGTTGTTGTTTATTCTGACAATCGTACCGAATTTAGCGGGTCGATTGAGGCCATGGGCGCTGGGGACGATGGTAATGGAGGATTTACTGAGACATCGGGTAAGGGCAATTTGCTGGCGATGGGAACGGTGCGTCTGACTGCCGGGCGCAGGGGGAAAGCAGGGACATGGTTGATGGACCCTGCGGATATCACCATTACAGCCTCGACGGATACAAGTAATACGGGCAACCCGAATTTTACCGCGACAGCCACGGCATCTCAGGTCAGCGCCGCAAGCATTAAAACAAATTTGGATGCGGGAACAAATGTGACTATCACAACCAGTAATGATGCGTATACTGGGAATGGCGATATCATTGTATCCAGCGCTATCTCAACAACAGGAGCTGGGTCATTGACCCTCAGCGCTTATCGTAACATTACAATCTCGTCCGCTATCACCCTTCAGGGGGGAAGTTTGTTGTTGCGTGCGGATAATGCAGCAAACGGCAGTGGTTCTATTTACGTTAATGCAGGTGGTAACCTCACGACAAATGGTGGAAATATCACTATGGGTGGCGGATCAGGTGGTATCACGGCAGGATCAGGGTATGCGGTTGGTAATAGTGCGCAAGTTAATGGTGTTTCAATTTCTGCTAACGTTAATGCTGGCGGTGGGAATATTATTATCAATGGGCAGGGTGGAAACTTAAGCACAGATAGCAATCATGGCGTCTATGTTAATGTTGGCGCTATCGTTCAAACTAGTGCGGCGGGAAATATTACTTTTAATGGGATAGGTGGTGGTAATACAGCCAGTGCCACTAACAACGGTATCCTTATAACTAATGCCTCAACTGTTAGAACTACTGGTACCGGTTCTCTTACCTTGGTTGGAACAGGTGGTAATGCAAGTGGATCTGGCTCAGGAAATCGTGGAATATATGTCGCCAATAGCAGTGTCATTACCGCGACAGGTGGCGGTGCTATTAATATCACCGGTACAGGGAGCACAAGTAGTGGCGGTTCTAGTCTTGGATTCTTTTTAAATGGGGCGAGCATCACGGGGAGTGGTGGTGCCATCAATATCACTGGTAATGGCGGGGCAAGTTCTGCAAATGGCAATCATGGCGTTCAGTTGATTACTTCTGGAACATCTATCACGAATACAGGTTCAGGAGATCTGACCATTACCGCAACTGCTGCGGGATCAGGTTCAAGTGGTGGAAATTATGGATTCTATATGTCAGGTTCTAACACAGTAAGTACTGTCAATGGATTGCTGACGATTAATGGCTATGGTGGACATGGCGGAACAACTGGTGCAAGTGCTGGTGTTTTACTATCCGCTTTTAGTGGGTCATCAA
>MEMI01000045.1:70427-92153 GCA_001767915.1 Alphaproteobacteria bacterium RIFCSPHIGHO2_02_FULL_46_13
CAAACAACAGGGACAGGTAATATTGTCATTAATGGCGTTGGTAATCAGGACGGGTCTGCATCCAATGGTGGTAATTCTGGATTTAATATGTCAGGAACGGTCGCCAGTATTGTTCAGACTACGGGAACTGGGAATATTTTAATTACGGGATCCAGTAATACCACAGGTGCAACTGGAGTAAATCACGGTGTTTCGGTTGGATCTATTCACTCCATAAAAGCAACAGGAAGCGGGAGTATAAGTGTATCTGGTACGGGTAGTTCAAGTATAGGGTCTAATCAAATCGGTGTTTCTTTTGCTGGCACGATTTCTGCCAATGGCGGAAATATCTCTGTCACGGGTCAAGGGGGAGGAAGTACGACAAGTTACGGAATTTCTCTTAATGCCGCAACGATTACCAATGCAGGTAGCGGTACGGTTAGCTTAACTGGAATAGGGGGGGGGTCAAACTCATCAAACCATGGAATCTATATTTATGGTGGTTCAACTATATCCTCTGTGGATGGTGCTTTGAATGTGATGGGTACGGGGGGTGGTTCTGGAACGGGAACAACTAACTATGGTGTGTATATTACAGGCGCAGGCAGTACGGTTAAAACAACAGGGACTGGTGCATTAAACGTCACGGGGACTGGCGGTAACAATGCGGGAACAGGTGGTACAAATTACGGGATTTACAGCTCAGTTGCCAACGGTATTCAAACAACAGGCTCGGGCTCTATCATCCTGAAAGGTGTGAAGGGGGGGCAGTCAACCAGCTACGGAATTTTTGGTGATCTCGCCAGTGAATATATAACAACGGGTACGGGAAATATCACTGTCTATACAGACACAATTTCTCTGGCAGCTGCTAGCAATATTAACAGTGCTGGGATTTTGACGATTGCGCCCTATACCAATGGAACAATGGGTGTCGGATATTCAACAGGTTACACACTCAACCTTGATAATACGACACTCGGTTATATCAACGGTGCTTCTTATGTATTCGGGGCAACAACTGTTGGAAATGGGGCTACGAATACATCAGATATGGCGATCAACACAACGAATGATTTTGTGGATAAGAATGTTACATTCATTTCGGGAAATAATATTAATTTGATCTCCACTCTCACCAAGGCAACAGGTGCGGGAACAGTGGCCTATTTGCTTCAGGCGAATAAGGATATTTTCAATTCAAATAACTCCGGCATTGTTGCAACGACAGGTTTAATCAATGTCACATTGCAATCGGACTATGATGGGAACAGTGATGGGGCTATATATCTAGCGGGGGGATCGATCAGTACAAATGGCGGAAACATTACGATTGGTGGTGGTTCAGGAACCATTACAGCGGGGAGTGGATATGCGTTTGGGAACTCCACCCGCTCGGCTGGTGCTTATATTAGCAGTATATTGACCGCGGCGGGCGGAAATATCATCGTTAATGCGACAAGTGCTTTGTCCGCAGTGAATAACGCATATGGAATTCAAACATACGGTCTTTTCTCAACAACGGGTGCAGGTACAATTTCGCTAAATGGTATTAGTAGAGGAGCTTCAAATGCTAGCTATGGTTACGGGTTGTTCATTCAGGCGGGTGTCACTACCGTCAATGGGAATATATCTCTTATTGGAGCTGGTGGTGGTGCGGGAACGGGTTCTGATAACTACGGCGTGGTTTTTTCTTCGGTGGGCGGGTTCGCAAAAACAACTGGCACAGGGAATCTAATTGTTACCGGAACAGGTGGTGCTGGATCAGGTGGCTACCAAATTGGGGTTCTTACTCACTTTACCAATAGTATGCAAACTACAGGCACAGGAACGATCACTGTTAATGGAACGGGTGGGTCATCAACGGGGGTTGGAAATTATGGTGTTGCTATAGGCTTTAATGCCGTCGGTACAATTAGCAGCGCTGGTGGGGCTATTACAATTAATGGTACTGGCGGTGGTGGAACAGGTAATAGTAATATTGGGATTTGTGTAGGTGGTGCTTTCAGTGGATCAATTACAAATACTGGAACAGGAACAATCACGCTCAATGGTACAGGGGTAGGGACAGGAAATAGTGGATGGAGTTATGGTGTCTTAGTTTCCAATACCTCGACGCTGTCCGCGGTCAATGGAAACATTAATGTTGTCGGTGCCGGTGGTGGTGCAGGCACAGGTATATCTAACTATGGAGTCTATGTTAGTGGCGGTAGTATTCAGACAACCGGGACTGGCAACGTAAATATTACAGGGACAGGCGGAAATAATGCAGGGACGGGGGGTGCGAATTACGGGATTTACAGCTCTGTTGCCAATGGGATTCAAACAACAGGTTCGGGTTCTATTACGCTCAAAGGCGTCAAGGGCGGGCAGTCAACCAGCTATGGTGTTTTTGGTAATTTGGCAAATGGATATATAACAACAGGGACAGGAAACATCACTGTCTATACAGACACAATTTCTTTGGCGACTGCTAACAATATTAACAGTGCCGGAATTTTGACGATTGCGCCCTATACCAATGGAACAATGGGTGTCGGATATTCAACAGGTTACACACTCAGCCTTGATAATACGACACTCAGTTATATCAACGGTGCTTCTTATGTATTTGGGGCAACAACTGTTGGAAATGGATCTGCAAGTACATCTGATCTGACAGTCGGTACGACTAAAGATTTTGCTGAAAAGAATGTAACATTTATCTCTGGGCAAGATATTAATCTGGCCAGCACCTTGACCAAAGCAACAGGAACGATAAGGCCAACTTATCTATTTCAAGCGTATCGTAATATTTATAATTCAAACAGTGCAGGTATTAGTGCAACAGTGGGTACTTTAAATGTACTGCTTCAATCTGATTATGATGGAAATAATGACGGTGCTGTTAATCTAAGTGGTGGTACTATATCTACGAATGGCGGGCATATCACCATAGGTGGTGGATCAAGTGTCATTTTTGCAGGTAGCGGATATGCAGTTGGGAATGCGACTTACGCTGCGGGAGTTACCATCAATACTGGATTATCTGCTGCAGGTGGAAATATCATTATTAATGGTAAAGGTGCAAATATATCAACCAATACCAATAACGGAGTCAGCTTTGTTGGTGCTATCGTAAACACAACGGGAACCGGTACAATTACAGTAAACGGGATAGGCCAAGGTACCATCAATAGTGGTTCTAGCTCTGGCGTTTCTTTGGCAGGGGGTACTGTATTAAGCACAGTCAATGGAAATCTGACACTTGTTGGTCAAGGTGGTGGTGCGGGCTCTGGCGCTAGTAACTCTGGAGTTGTCATTTCGAATGGTGGTACGCAGGTCAGAACAACTGGCACTGGCTCTCTTAGTATTTCGGGAACTGGCGGTAATGGTGCAGGAACGGGTGCAAATAATTATGGTGTATATGTAACAACCGGATCATCGGGACTGGCTGCAACAGGAACAGGTTCAATTACCGTTACTGGAACAGGAGGCAATTCATCTGGTGGTAATAATATTGGGGCTTGGGTCTCATATGTTACTGCAGCAGGTGGCGCCATTACACTAAATGGAACAGGGGGAACTGGCGCGGGTAGTACAAATGTTGGTCTTTATTTAGATGGAACCATTACAAACACAGGCGCAGGTACTATTACTCTTACTGGTGCAGGGGGAGGCACTGCTTCTGGTAACGGTAGTAGTAATTCAGGCGTTCGATTATTAGGAGGTAGCAACTTCACGACTGTGAACGGGGCTTTTAATATCACAGGAACCGGCGGTGGTGCAGGAACCGGAATAGGGAATTATGGTGTCTATGTGAGTGGGACAGTAAATGCCAAAACGACTGGAACAGGGTCATTAACTGTTACAGGTACGGGCGGCAATGCTGCAGGGACAGGCGGTTCAAATCATGGTATTTATAGTTCCGTAGCAAATGGTCTTCAAACAACAGGTTCTGGATCACTAATCCTAAAAGGCATTAAAGGTGGGCAGGCCACTAGCTATGGTATTTATGGCGACCTAGCAAATGAATATAATACAACAGGCACAGGCAATCTTAGTGCTTATGCGGATACAATTTCGTTAAGTGCTGTAAATACAATCAACAGTGCTGGAGTGCTAATTATTGCTCCATACACCAATGGAACAATGGGCGTCGGGTATTCAACGGGATATACGCTTAATCTTAATAATACGACATTAGGATACATTAATGGCGCATCCTATGTTTTTGGGGCATTGGTCACAGGAAATGGTACTACAAGCACAAGTAATTTAACAGTCGGTACGACTAAAGATTTTGCTGATAAGAATGTAACATTTATCTCTGGGCAAGATATTAATCTTGCGACCACATTGACCAAAGCAACTGGGACAGGAACGGCTAATTATATATTTCGAGCTAATCGCAATATTTATAACTCCAGCAATGCTGGTGTAAGTGCCACAACGGGTTCTATCAATCTGACGCTACAGTCTGATTATGACTCTAATGATGATGGGGCTATTTTGTTGAATGGTGGTAGTATATTTACTAATGGTGGGAATATTACAATAGGTGGTGGATCGGCGACCATTACTGCGGGTAGCGGGTACGCAGTTGGGAATGCGGCCTATGCTAGCGGTGTGAATATAGGGAACTTTGCTACTGCGGGAACATCTTTATCTGCTGCAGGTGGCAATATCATTATTAACGGAAAAGGTTTCAATACAACTACAGATTCAAACCATGGTATCAGTGTTAACACATCGATCACGACGACAGGTGCGGGAACCATTACGTTGAATGGTATAGCCCAAGGTACTTCGACCAGTGCAACTAATCAGGGTGTAGTTATATCTGGTACCACTACTATCTCAACCGTCAATGGAGATTTAACGCTTATTGGAACATCCGCATCTTCAAGTGGAGCAAATAATTATGGTGTCTCGGTTGGTGGGAGCGGAACGAAAACTATTCAAACAACAGGGGCAGGCAACTTAATAATTAACGGTACAAGTTTATCGACTGGCGTGAATGGAAGGGGCGTATCTATCGCTGGAAACTACAATGCCACCGGAACAGGTGATATTATTATCACGGGTGTAGGCGGTGCGGCGTCAACACAAAATAATAACTATGGGGTTTACTCATCTGCAGCTGTTATTAATTCTGGTACAGGAAAACTGACCGTTACAGGAACCGGAGGGGGGGCGGGGGCTTCCCAAAGCAATCATGGAGTTGCTGCTGTCGGAACCTTCCAGACAGTCAATGGATTGTTAACTGTTACAGGTTTTGGTGGAAATGCAACTGGAACAGGAAACCAAAATGATGGCGTTTCTATCTCTACTGCAAATGGAATTAGCACAACAGGTACTGGATCTATTATTGTCAATGCTGTCAAAGGATCAGGGGCAGGGGGTGGGACTGGTCTGATATCTACTCTTAGTAATTCTCTGATTACAACCGGTACGGGCAATATTACAGTCTACACTGACTCAATTTATTTTACAGTTGCAAACTCTATTAATAGCGCAGGTATCCTGACGCTTGCGACATATACTAATATAGGCATGAGTATTGGGTCGAATGTGGCGAGCACATTCAATATTAATAATAGTGTGTTAGGACTTATCAACGGTGCATCTTATGTGTTTGGGGCAACAACTGTTGGTAATGGATCTGCTAGTACATCTGATTTAACGATCAATACGACCAAAGATTTTGTTGACAAAAACGTCACGTTTATTTCTGGCGGAAATATTGGTTTGTCAGGAACGCTTACTAAGGCAACTGGGGCTGGAACAGCGACTTACCTGATGCGGGCTAACGGGAATATCACAAATAGTAACTCTGCAGGTGTATCGGCAACGACAGGGCTGATCAATTTAACAATGACCAGTGATAATGATGTGTCGGGGGCAGGGAATATTGCGCTGACCTCTGCCCCGCTTACAGTGAATGGTGGCACTATAACACTCAATAGTAATGGTCAATCTGTTACCCAATCAGGAACGATTGGTGGAAATGAAACGATTAACTCAGGCAATGGTGCTGTGAGCATTGGTCTTCTCAATGGAGATATAGCAGGAACAAGAAGTCTGACGGTAAATGCAGGAACGGCAACATTTACAACAACCGCTGCCCTTGGCGGGACAAATAAACTGAATAACCTGACAGTATCTGCAGATGATATTGTACTTGGCGACAATCTGATTGGATCTGGCACACTGACGATTCAACCAACCACCACTAGTCGAGATGTCAATATTAACCGCGGTATTGATAATAATACTAGTCTGCATCTGAATACGACAGAGATTGGATATTTATATGATGGTTGGTCTAGTATTCTTCTGGGGCGAACTAACACTACGGGTGTGGTCTACGTTGGGTCTTCAAATTGGTATGACCCAGTAACCTTCAATAGTAATCTAGCGGGAGGGTCAAGTGGTAACGTAAGTGGTACTATCACTTCTTCGGCGTCTAATGCTATAACTTTTATTAATGTCTACTGGTATTTTCAGAACAATTCCAGTGTTACCGCTGGCGGCACTATCACGTTCACTGGCTCGTATGGTTCGGCTTATATGTCAGGAACAGGTGTAACTTTGACTAGCACTAACGGAAATATTATTTTTAATGGTAATTTTTCGGCCAATAATACCAGTGTTGTGGCTTTGAATGGTACTGTTTCATTCGGATCAAATGCTGGTCCTCAAACAGCCGGCAGAAATTTAACTGTCTCGGCTAATGGGATTAATTTCAATAGCAGTATATGGGGTGGCAACTTTGGTAATCTCTCGCTCACTAGTGCGACTAGTATTTCGCTACCTTCGTTAGGCGGCTCGAGTATCTTTGCTCGCACCACTGGCGCGACAGCAGACATAACGATAGGAGCAGGGAAGACATTGACGGCGTCTGGGTCTGGGAATGCGCTGACTTTGGTGGCTGGACGTAACTTTATCAATAACAGTGGAAGTTCAACACCGTTGGTACTGACAGGCAGTGGGCGATACTTGGTTTATTCCACCAACTCAACTGCCGATACATTGGGTGGGATGACCAGTGGATTTGTTCGGTACGGATGTACCTATGGTGGATCATGTCCGAGTGGAGTAACAATTCCTGCAAGTGGTAATGGTTCAATCTATGCCGTTCAACCGACTTTAACGGTGACTCCAAATTTAATTAATACGGTTTATGGTGATGCTGTTCCGGCTCTTGCTGGATATGGCTATAGTGTATCAGGATATTTAACAGGTGCAGCGGGTGCGGATAGCGGTACGAACATTCTGACAGGAAGTTTGACTGGTGCAACAAGCTATGTTCAGGGAAATGATGTTGGCACATATAATCTGAATTATAGTTCTGGAACACTTACATCCAGTTTAGGGTATGCGATTTCCTATGCGAATAATGCGAACGGGATAAATGTTGAACAAAGAACATTAACAGCCAGTTTAACAGGCATGGTGAGTAAAACTTATGACGGGACTGACGCGGCCACACTGACCAGTGCGAATTATAATTTGGGGAACGTATATGGGGCAGATGCACTGACCATTACCAATATATCGGGTAATTATAGCGATAAGAATGTTGGGACTGGCAAAAATGTGAGTGTCACAGGCTTGACTCTAGGCGGAGCAAAAGCATCTAACTATACATTGGGCAATAACTCAGTGAGCGATACTATCGGAGTTATCCTCCAGAAATCTCTTACTCTTGTTGGTCTCGGCGCAGATAATAAAGTTTATGATGCAACAACATCTGCCGCTTTGAATGGAATAGCTAGTTTCTCGGGTATTGCTGGATCTGATATTGTGAATTTAGATGGGGCTGGTGTTGGAACATTCTCTGATGTAAATGCAGGCATTGGGAAGGCGGTCACTGTGACTGGGTACAGTATTAGTGGCACGGATGCCAACAACTATAATTTTATACAGCCAACAGGGATTGTTGCTGATATTAATAAAGCACTTCTCACCATAACCGCGAATGATCAAACAATAACTTATGGTGCAACAGTACCTACCAGTGCTGTTACCTACAATGGTTTCGTGGGCAGCGAGAATACTAATGTGCTTGATGCCATGGCCACATTGTCATCAACCAATAGTGGCATATTAGATGCAGGTGCCTATACTGGGAATTATACAGTATCAGGGGCAGTAGATGATAACTATGATTTTAGCTATGTGACAGGGAATCTGAATGTTTTGCAGCGTGCCTTGACTGTTACAACAGATGATGTTGATAATCTGTCAGGGACAAGTACCCCCGTTTTCACCGGAAGTAATAACTTATTAGCAGCGGATTCATTACTGATCACATGGGTGTATGCACCTATCGGATATAATGTCGGGGATGCAGGTATGTATTTGATTGGCGCAACTGCAAATGACCCATCGGGACGTTTGGCGAATTATGTGCGTACGAATAATTATGGTGTTTATAATGTTGGTGTCCCACCTCTACCACCAACCCCAACTATTTCGGCTGTCCCGTCACAAGTGATAAGTAGTTTGTCGGTGAATGTGCCGATTTCTACTTTCGTTATTTTGGATATCCCTGTCTATAATAGTAATGGTGAGGTTGTATCCACCAAGAAGGAATGGGTCGATACGAGTAACTTATCAAATGGTAACCAGCCGCAAACTAGCAATGATTTTATGTTGAGTTATTCGGATGATTTGAAAAGGTTTCTGGCGGCATACTAATTCCTAAAACATTAATTTTTTAATTATATCAATGAAGTAGCTAGGGTATAGCCTGGGTGATTGTTTGTTTTAAAAGAAGGGCATGGATAATTAGCTTGCTCTTTTTATAAAATGCCCATAAAGTCTCTGTAATTCGAGATTTTTTAAGTACTGACTTGCTATTGTATTCCAACGACTACTCCACAAGACACGCTATTTTCGAATTGCTACTTGGTACTTTCGCTAAGTAGAAAATTCACGCACTTCGGTGCATTTATATATGGAGGCCAACATGGCACAAGGTACAGTAAAATGGTTTAACGCAGAAAAAGGTTTCGGATTTATTCAGCCTGAAGATGGCGGAGCAGATGTGTTCGTTCACATTTCAGCAGTAACAGGCGCAGGTCTTCGCGGTTTGAACGAAGGTCAAAAAATCAGCTATGACGTTACTTCTGAACGCGGCAAACAAGCTGCTACAAACTTGAAAACAGCTGCTTAGTTCTTTTTAAGATTTATCATTTTAAAAACCCGCTATCTGAAAAGATAGCGGGTTTTTTCTTGACCAAAATGGGTATTCGTATATATAAACTGTTACTTCATATCAGATTGAATATAGGGATTAAAGATTTTGCAAGGGTTTCAAAAGCATTTCGGGTGGGCAGTTGTGTTGTCTGAGCTCAGCCACGTCTTTTGCTGTGTGATTCCAACCCTTGTCACCATTTTGTCGGCATTTGCCAATGTGGGTTTGTTTATTGTGTCCCCTGACGGGATGCTTATGGATATACATAATGTCATGCACGCCTATGAAATTCCTGTGATTGTGTTTTCGGGTGCGATGGTGGTGTTGGGCTGGGTTGCTCATTTCCTCAGTCGTAATGTGGATTGCCATGATACAGGCTGCGGTCATCCGCCTTGCGTCCCGCAAAAGAGCAAGAATTCTAGGGTTCTGATCATTGCCAGCCTGTTATTTGCCGCTAATATTGTGATCTATTTCGGGGTACACCGTAACGTTATGCATCTGGATATGTTTCGCCCGCACCCTTTGCAACGCCATCTGAATGACGATCATTTACATGAAATCCAGCCGAAATCGCTTTAATTCATTGCTTTTTTTGCCTTTTTCTGAAAAAACATCCCTAATAGAAACTTAAAAACAGAATAACGCGACAGCGCGAACGGATACGAATGGATTTTGCTCAATTAGGACTAGGCGAAGAATTACTTAAAGCCATCGAAGAGATTGGTTATACCACTCCCACACCTATTCAAGAAAAAGCGATCCCGATTGTGTTAATGGCACGGGATCTGATCGGTTTGGCACAGACCGGCACAGGCAAGACAGCCAGCTTTACTTTGCCGATGATTGAGATGTTATCATCAGGGCGCGCAAGATCGCGCATGCCACGTTCACTCGTCCTTGCCCCGACCCGCGAACTCGCGGCACAGGTTGCCGAAAATTTTGACAAGTATGGCAAGTATCACAAATTGACCAAAGCTTTATTGGTCGGTGGTGAATCCATGGGTGATCAAATTAAAATTTTGGAAAAGGGCGCAGATGTTCTGATCGCGACCCCTGGTCGTTTGTTAGACCTGTTTGACCGCGGACAAATTTTACTCAGTGACATTAAAATTCTGGTGATTGACGAAGCGGACAGAATGCTCGATATGGGCTTTATTCCTGACATCGAAAAAATCATTACCTTTATTCCGATGACACGCCAGACATTGTTGTTCTCGGCGACCATGCAACCGGAAATTAAAAATCTGGCTGATAAATTCTTAAGCAATCCGAAATCTGTATCTGTTGCGCCGCCTGCGTCTCCTGCGGCGACTGTGGATCACAGAATGATGGAAGTTAGCCCTAAAGATAAAAAATATGTTCTGCGTGATCTCATTCAACGTGAGAATATTAAAAACGCATTCGTTTTTTGTAACCGCAAAAAAGATGTCGATATGCTCGGCAAATGGTTAGCTGAAAAAGGATTTTCGGCGGCGGCTCTGCATGGTGATATGGTTCAATCGAAACGTACCGAAACATTACAGGCATTCAAAGACGGGAAAATCTCGCTCATGGTTTGCTCTGACGTTGCGGCGCGTGGTTTGGATGTATCCGGTGTATCCCATGTGTTCAATTATGATGTTCCCTTTAACGCAGATGATTATGTTCACCGCATCGGTCGGACAGGTCGTGCCGGACAAAGTGGTAAGGCATGGACATTGATTACCGAGGATGATGATAAATTGGTTGCGGCGATTGTGAAATTGGTTGGCGGAAACATCGTGACCGAGAAAACAATCAAATCCGAAAAAGCAGAAGTGGCAGCTAAACCTGAAAAGGCAGAAAAACCTGAACGAGCACCTCGTCGGGAGAAACCTGCAAGAGCAGAGCGCCATGATCGTGATGATCGATCCGAAAAAGCGTCAGAGCCAAAATTGGTCACGGTCAAAAGGTCATCTAAACCAGAACCATCTGGTCGCCGTTATCCGATCCTTCCGGATGATGAAGGCGACAAGTTCCATGAAGATAATATGCCCGCTTTCTTAAGGAAATAATCCATTTCCTTGATGATCTGCGGTTGACTTCTCTCCCTATTTTCCCGACAATAGGGAGTTATATTTTTCCGTTTTCATATAGTGAATTGATGCCTCTTTTTTCAGGATATTTTAATTTTTCATATACTCGCATGTCGCTGGCTGCTTTTTTTCTGGCTGGCGTGGCGACAGTATCTTTGTCTGTAGATATTGCACAGGCCGAAATCTTTTCTCAAGATGGTGCAGAAATTCAATTCCGTGACACACCCAAACTAGCAACAGTAAAACCCAAATTTACAGGCGATCCTAATCAAGTTGATTTCTTGGCCGACAATGTTTCATACGATGAAACAAATCAGATCATAACGGCAACTGGCCATGTCGAAATTACTCAAGCGGGGAAAATTGTTAAAGCGCATCAGGTGATTTACAATCTTCCCAAGGATACGGTTGAAGCCATCGGGGATGTTGCATTGATGGATACCAATGGCGATGTCCATTTTGCTGAGAGAATAGAGTTACAACGGACTTTAAAAGACGGATATATCAAAAAATTACGCTCTGTACTCGCCGATGGATCACGGATCATGGCGTCAGAGGGAACAAAGACAGGTGGTAAGACTGTCATGAAAGATGCCAGTTATACACCTTGTGAAGAATGTAAGGCGCATCCCGAAAAGCCTGTGCAGTGGCAGATTGTTGCGGACGAAGTATCTCATGATAAAGATGCGCATGAGATTGAATATAAAAATGCAAAATTAGAAGTTTATGGTGTGCCTGTTCTCTATACGCCATATTTCTCGCATACAGACGGAACCATTAAACAAAAGAATGGTTTCCTGATGCCTAAAATGTCTTTGAACTCCCAATTGGGCTTCGGTTTGACATCTAAATATTACTGGGGGATTTCTCCGTCTGAGGATGCAACAATCGGTGTTCGTGCCTTCTCTAAAATTAATCCATTATTATTGGGCGAATATCGTAAGCGATACGACAATGCCGAGATCAGTTTAGATTCGAGCGGTACTTATTCCGAAGATGAAGATAAAATCCGTGGGCATATGTTCGGCAAAGGGCTGTGGGACGTGAATGATAAATGGCGTGCCGGTTTCCAAACACAATTAACGTCAGATGATAAATATCTTAGAGAGTATGGCATTACTACTGATAACGTCCTTGAAAATCAGGTGTATACTGAGAGATTTGATGACCGCGACTATTTTGTTGCCCGCGCCCTAGGGTTTCAGGATGTCAGGGTGAGTGATCGATCAGTTGACCAGCCGAATATTTTACCCGAACTTCAGGCCAGCTTTATGGGCAACCCGAATGCGGCATTAGGGGGACGGTGGAATGTTGATCTATCATCCCTGAATTTATTGCGCAAAGGAAATGGTCAGGACGTTTTTCGTACTTCTGCCGATGCCTCATGGGAACGCAAAGATGTTCTACCAATAGGGTTGGTCAACACATTTACTATCAGTTCCCGCATGGATGCTTATAAAATTTCTGACCGCGATGAGGTCTCTATTGTTGGTGGTCAGGGTGGGGCGGATGCTTATCGTTTTTATCCTTATATCCATGATGTTGTGTCATACCCTGTTTCTAAAAATATCGGGTCAGCCATGATTGTGATTGAGCCAACTGTCGCGGTGACAACATCCACCCGTACCAAGAACACCACAGATATTCCGAATGAAGATTCTCAAGATGTGCAGATTGATGCTATTAATATTTTTCAAGCCAATCGCTTTCCGGGAATTGATCGCGTTGAAGATGGAACGCATGTGACATATGGCGCGCGTACAGGGATTTATGCTGATGATGGCAGCAAGGGAGAGGTCTTCTTCGGGCAGAGTTATCGCCTTGATGATTTTGAAAATCCATTCCCAGATGGATCAGGTTTATCCGAACAGGAGTCTGATTTGGTCGGGCAAATTATGGCCCAGTATAAAGATTTATATAGTCTGGATTATCGTTTCCAATTTGCTTCACAAAATTTGCAGTCTGAACGTCATGAAGTATATGGGTTCGCAAACTTTGGCGATTTGTCCCTCTCAACAACATATCTATATGCCAGAAGTCTGGAGAGAACAGACCTGCAGGAGAGCCGCCAGCAACTTTATGGAAGTGCGGCCTATCGTTTAGATGATGAATGGAATTTGTTGAGTACTGCACGATATGATTTGAGTGAACAGGAAAAAGGATTGCGTTACTCCAGTTTCGGTTTGAACTATATCGGGCAGTGTTTTACAGTTTTGACCTCTTTGAAACGGTCTTATGCTGATAAAAATACAGGCGATGCCGCAACGGAGTTTTCAGTACAGTTAGGACTTAAAAATCTTGGTTCTATCGGAACAAATGAATAAGTAAGACGGAGACGACCCCATGATGATAGGGCAGTATAACCCCAAAAGCAGATACCGTGAACGTGCCATCCAAAGATTTAATAAGACGATTTTATTCATTTTGATTATGGGGGCTTGTTTCGGATTAGGGTTCTTTATCGGTGGGCAAAATGCAGTGGTTCAGAATGGAACCCTGAAATTAGAAGTCGAAGATATGACTGGTCGCCTTAAAACCCTTCAGGATGAATTGACGACGGTTCGTGCCGAAGCCCAGACCGCAACATCACGTTTCGAACAATTAAAAACCCAGTATGAAAAAGACATGCCGCAAGACGGACCATTGCGGGAAATTGTGGATATGGTCAGAAAGCAAATAGATGATGGCATGGCGCCTGATCGCTTGGCTTTTGTTTTGCGGTCGGCACGCCCGCCGCGCAATTGCTCTGACCCATCCACCAAACGATTTATCATTCGCACTCCTGCTTATAAGGGATCGGATAGTGTGGTAACTGTGGGCGAGGGAGCTGTTGTGATCTCTGGCACTGGATCATCCGCCAAAACGCGCGATGGACAAGAGGAATCGTGGTTTGATCCAACTCAACCGATTAACCTGAACTTTAAATCCTCTAATGGTGAGGTCGAAAAGAAATCCGGTACATTACCGTTCCAGCATTCAGTGATTGCAAGCGGGAAAGAATATCGCTTTACGCTGGCTGAGGGTGAAAAATCCTTCGTCAAAGTGACGTTTGATAGTTGTGATTACCCTTAATAAAAAGATCAATTTTAATTTTTTGGGCCGAAAGAAATTCTTCCGGCCCAATTTAATTATTCATAGAGAAGTTAGTGTTATTTTTTAACCCATTTCCCATTTTTCATTAGGAATTCGCCTGGTTGTGCAAGGTCGTATATTTTCTGTGCGGCAATCGCTTGAACTTCTTTGAGAGGGATGGCTTGTTTATCTGCCATTTGTTTATAAACGTCCAAACGTCCGGCATTGGTTGTGTTGACAAGGTCGGTAATATCGGCGGACGGGTTGGGCAGGGTAGCTTCAACCAAGCCATTTGGTTTTTCACCGATCAGGCCCGATGATTTTGCTGAACTTAAATCCATCGCAAAGGCAGAACCAATGGCAAAACCAGTGATGATGGCGGCCATTAAAGTTGTTTGAATAAATTTTTTCATTTCTGTGTCCTCTTATTTCTTTTTGGATGGAGTGGATGTGCCGAACAGATCAGGGTTCGCCATAATTTGTTTATCCAAGTCTTTCTCAACACGGATACGAACTTCCTGTTCGATTTTGATATTCATGTTAATTTCGATCGGTTTGTCCGGTGCTTCCAATTTGACGGTCGGCGTACAGGCCGCCACCATCAGGGGGAAGGCCGCAAGTATCAGGATGTTTTTCATTTCAGGCCGATATCTTTTCTTTTTGAGTTGATGACAATAATAATAGAATTCCTGCGACCGCTGACAAGAGTGAACCGCCAAGCACACCCAATTTGACCTCAATCGCCTGATCCCCGCTTGTAAAGGCAAGGTTACCGATAAAGAGGCTCATGGTAAAGCCAATTCCCGTCAGTAATGCCATGCCATAATATTGCGGCCATGTGCTTCTGCTTGGTAAATGGGCGAGTTTTAAGCTACACGCCGCAAAGGTTGCCAGCATAATGCCTATTTGCTTGCCGAAGAACAGACCCAGCATAATACCTAACGTAATAGGATGCATAAATGCCCCCAAAGAAATTCCTGCAAATGAAACTCCCGCATTGGCAAAGGCAAAAATTGGCAAAATCAAAAAACTGACCCAAGGGTGGAGGAGATGTTCCAATTTAACGGCAGGGGCTTCCCCATGCTTATCTTTTATCTTAATCGGCATAATCAGGCCCAACGCCACGCCAGCCAAGGTCGGGTGAATACCTGATTTCAAAACGCAGCCCCAAACAAAGATACCAACCAACAGATACAGAGCGATATTGGTCACATTGCGAATATTCATCAGTATCGCAAGACCAAGGCCAAGTGCCGCAAAGAGCAGAGCGACAAAAGAAATATCAGCCGTGTAAAAAAACGCGATGATGATGACTGCAAATAAATCATCAATCACGGCAATGGTCACCAAGCAGACCTTTAAGCTATTCGGGATACGGCTTCCTAAAATCATCATAATGCCCAGAGCAAAAGCGATATCGGTGGCTGTTGGCACTGCCCATCCCTTTAATGCCTCGGCATCACCCCAATTAATTGAGGCATATATAACAGCAGGAACTATCGCGCCGCCAGCGGCAGCGAGCAGAGGAAGCATTGCCTTTTTGAAAGATCTGAGGTGGCCAGTGACCATTTCGCGTTTGACTTCCAATCCAATCAACAGGAAGAAAATAGCCATGAGGCCGTCATTGATTGCGAATTGCAGAGACTTGCCGAAAATCATCGGTTGATTGAAAAAGTCGTTATAAAGCCCGTTGAACCCCGTATTGGCGACAATCAAGGCCAGTAAGGTCGCACAGCATAAAAGAATCCCTGGGAAGGTTTCTGATGAGGCGGAAATAAAATTCTTGATGGGACTCATGGATTTTATCCTTTCGATAGTCTTGATTTTATTCTTTGGCTTCTGGTGCCATCTGGTCACGAATTTTACCACCAAAATCAACGGTTTGTAAGGTCTGTTTGAGGACAGCTCCCAAATCACCATCCAGATTGAGGTTCAGGTGGATCGGGCGTTCACCCAAGGCGGGGTTCGTGCCTTCGGCAGAGATGCTGGTTTTCATCTTGTCATCGACGGAACCACTCATGTCCACGCTGAATTTTGAAAATCTGAAATCGCTTAGAGTTTTGCGGACGGTTTCCATGCGAGGGTCATCGCCCTGAAGAGAGGCTGGGAATTGATCGGGTGTGTAGGCAAATGTGCCTGCGCCATCGCTTTTTAAACTGCCGCTTCCGAAGATGATGCCGTCTTTGGAATAGGTGACGGGGATTGTACCACTCAGGCGGCCTTTGGCGTTTAAGCCTTTAACATCTGCAAGGTCTGCCAATTTCCCCATATCAACTGATGTGACTTTCAAAGACAGAGAGAGGGGCGGAGTCCCATCGTAATCAGATGGAAATGAAAACGGTGATATATCAATATCTCCGCCAGCGATCGAGATGTTTGTTTTTTCGAAGTCTAGTAAGGCACTCCCTTTCTCGGTATCATAGACGATGTTACCTGTGCTCACGAATTGTCTGGGGGTTTTGTCTGTTCCTAGATGAACTTGGTAGGTTGCTTTTTTTAGGTTGTCTTGCAAAGAGGCGATTGGTGCAGTTAAGGTAATGGATAAGGGGTTGGCATCTTTGATCCATGATGAAAATTGATCATGTTTATCAGGCGCAACAACTTCAACAACGTCCAAACTTTTGGCACTGTTTAAAGTAAATTCCAAACGGCTCTCTGGTGTGGTAACCCAACGCCCTGTGAGAGTAATGTCTTTGTATCCCGCAGGGCTGGTTTTAAAGTACAGAGCCTCTGGCTTGGATGTATCCAGATTGACGGTTACGTTTTGAAGGAGCGCGCCGAGCGTATTGATTTTCCCTGCAATCAATTGACCTTTATAAACAGGAACCTTGCCACCTGCAGGTTTTTGAACAGTCAATTCCCCCGATGCACGGCTTAATTCCAAACTAGGAAGGTTGAGGCGGCCTTCATTCAATGTGGTGGTAAACGACATATCCCCATTAGATGAAATTTTTCCTGATCCTTTGGTATCAAAGCTTAGTTGATGTTGCTGTCCCCAAATGGCGTATTGAATATTTTGTTCTTTATTACTCGGGGTATCGAGTGACAATTTTCCCTCGACACGAATGTCACCTTGCGGTGTGTCCAGATCAACCGTGATGCCTTGTAATAAAACAGATTGTAACGGGAGGAGGGATGACCCGTTCCCGCCAGATTGAGGAAGGGTCGCGTCCCATCCTGCAATTTTGAAATGCCCAGCTTCATCGAGTTCAGCAGTTAATGAAATATCTTTGATGATCAGAGATTTGATTTTTCTGTCCTTGATAAAATCAAACCAGTTCATGGTGATATTGATATTATCAATGGTACTGAAATCATTACTATCCAGCGAGATATGGTCGATCATCACACCTGTTGGTGTCACATAAAAATTCTGGACACGGGCTGCGGGGAATCCGTTCTGGCGAATAATCTGACTGGTGATGAGCGGCAGAGAATAAGCCAACCCAAAATAAATCCCCCCACCCAAAAGGGCGAGGCCCGTAACAGACAGGAGGAGTTTCTTTTTATTCATTTGCCTTATACATCAATGTTATCAACAAAGGTAGCG
The DNA here is from genome assembly GCA_001767915.1 of Alphaproteobacteria bacterium RIFCSPHIGHO2_02_FULL_46_13. Lineage (GTDB taxonomy): Bacteria > Pseudomonadota > Alphaproteobacteria > Micavibrionales > Micavibrionaceae > UBA1573. The sequence goes on from MEMI01000045.1 coordinate 88,267, forward strand.
TTCTGCTGGATAAAGTCAAAACGTGCTTCGGCATTCTTACCCATCAATTTTTCAACCAGATCATCAAGGGCGGGATTATTCATCGGTGTGCCGATCATCATCTCTGCGGCCTCTTGTGCGTCACGCAAGGTGACGCGGATGAGTGTGCGGCTTTCAGGTGCCATGGTTGTTTCTTTGAGTTGTTTGGCGGGCATTTCACCAAGACCTTTAAACCGTGAAACCTCAACCTTTGATTTGCCTTTAAAGGTGGTTTTCATCAATTCGTCTTTATGCTGGTCATTCATAGCATAGACACTGACGTTCCCCGAAGTTAAACGGTAGAGCGGCGGTTGGGCGAGATAGAGATGACCCTTGGCGACCATTTCAGGCATTTGGGTATAGAAGAAGGTCATGAGGAGAGAGGCGATGTGTGCCCCGTCCACGTCCGCATCTGTCATGATGACAATACGTTCATAACGCAGATTTTTAAGGGCAAAGGATGACCCGATACCACAGCCCATAGCTAAGATCAGATCTTGAATCTCTTGGTTATCACGAATTTTCTCACGCGTGGCCGATACCACGTTCAGGATTTTACCGCGGAGTGGAAGGATAGCTTGGGTTTCACGGTTGCGGCCTTGTTTGGCTGAACCACCCGCCGAGTCACCCTCAACGATAAAAAGTTCTGTGCCTTCTGAATTATTACGGGCGCAGTCAGAGAGTTTTCCCGGAAGACGCAATTTGCGTGTTGCGGTCTTACGCATCATGTCTTTGTCATCGCGACGGCGTTGACGGTCTTCGGCTTTTTCAATGAGAGCGGTCAGAAGGGAAGAGCTTCTGTTCGGGTCACTGGTCAACCAATGGTCAAAATAATCTTTGATCGCATTGTCAACGAGGCGCGTTGCTTCGGCAGAGGCCAGTTTATCTTTGGTCTGTCCTTGGAATTGCGGTTCACGGATAAAGAGGGAGAGCATGATTGCTGCCCCGCCTAGTACATCGTCCGCGGTAATGATCGAGGCCTTTTTATTGCCGATCATCTCTCCATAACCTTTAAGGCCGCGAACCAACATGGTGCGAAGGCCAGTCTCGTGCGTACCGCCTTGCGGGGTCGGGATGGTGTTACAATAGGAACGGCAGAAACCTTCGCCTTCGGCCAGCCATGTGATCGCACATTCGACTTTGCCCATTTTATCAGCGAGTTCGCCTTGGGCATAGAAAGCATCGGCCACCAAAGTGGATTCGCCTTCCATGGCTTGAGAGAGATAATCAAGAAGGCCATTTGGAAATTTGAAAACTTTATTGCCCTCGAAATTTGCATTCTCGGGCACAAGTGACGGGTCACAGCTCCATGCGATTTCAACACCGCGATAGAGGTAAGCTTTGGAACGTGCCAAGTCGTGAATACGTTTCGGCGAGAAATGGAGGCTTTCACCAAAAATTTGTGGGTCAGGATGGAAGCTGACGGTTGTTCCGCGACGACCTTTGACCGCGCCGATAGTTTCCAATTTTGTGGTCGGTGCCCCGCGGGAATAGGTTTGACGGTAGAGCACATTATCACGCGCCACTTCGACAACCAGAAGGTCGGACAGGGCGTTCACAACAGAAATACCAACCCCGTGCAAACCACCGGATGTTTGGTAAGCCTTATCGCTGAATTTTCCGCCTGAGTGCAGAACAGTCAAAATCACTTCGAGAGCTGATTTTTTCGGGTATTTCGGATGGGCTTCGACAGGGATACCGCGTCCATTATCGGAAATGACGACGGTGCTGTCTGCTTTTAAAGAAATGTCAATACGGGTGGCGTGTCCAGCAACCGCTTCGTCCATCGAATTATCTAAAATTTCGTTAATCAGGTGGTGCATCGCATTTTCGTCAGTGCCCCCGATATACATACCCGGGCGACGGCGAACAGGCTCTAAACCCTCCAGAACTTCAATGTCGGAAGCGGTATAGGAATTGGCTTTTGGGGCCGAAGGCGCGGCAGCAGGCTTCTTTTTTGCAGATCCAAATAAATCAGTCATTTTTTAAGTCTTTTTGGGTTATATTGAATGTGTATTACGTTCTAACTATAGAGCATAGTTTTTTAAAGCTGACAACATGAAGAAAGTATTTATGTCTATTCGTACCGATTCAAATATTCTCATCCTATTTTCTGCACTTTTGCTTAGCATGTTTGTGGGTGTTTTTCCAGCAAATGCCTTTATGGGTAAGAGCAAGATTGCACCGTTGAACAGTGAGGTGCATACACCCAAAGAAATTTTCGAATCGAAAACCGATCTGATTAAAGTGATGCCTTTGAATGATAAAAGTCTGGCCTATCATATTCGGTTGCCAAAAGGATGGATTCAACTGAATAGCGATGTGATTGATGGAAACTCTGCAACGGGGATTTTAAGACAAATTTCTGCCTATACAAGTCCGCCGCGCATTGAGCGCAGGAGTGTATTCCGCGTCAGTATGATTGATCTGGATTCTCTGATTACGGTTGATGATTGGTTTATCAGTTATATGCTGGAAATGGGTTTTTCAATTGAAGGGATGAAAATCAAATCTCCGCGTTTAGTCGTCGCTCAATATACCGTCTTTGAAGATGGGGAGCCCTATGCTGTGCGGGCAGTGGTCACACAGACCGGTTCACGCATTGTTTTGGCCGAATATCTGGTACATCAGGATGTCTATCAGGCAGAAAGAGATGAGCAGATTTGGGCTATGACAGGATTTGCACTTGATGATCCGGTTAACAAATTGCCTGTTGCCATGAAGACTTTTAATTTTGTTGATATTGCGAAATTTGATTATCCTTCTAATTGGGTCATTCAGGCGCCTGTCATCACGGATATTACGCGTATGGAAGCATCCGTATTAAATGGAAAAAATTTAAAGCAAGACGAGATTACTTCTTCGAATAATGAATTATTGGGGCGTATTGATGTGAGTCTGGTCTCCAAGGATCAGGGGCTTACTTTGACCGATGAAATCAATTTGCTGAAAGAGGGATTGAGAAACAGAAAATACAAATTGGGGAAATATATCGAGAATGTTGAGGAGAAAGATATTAATCATCTCATCACATCTTCGCGCATTGATGTTTATGAAGTTGAAGGTGTCTCCAAAAAATTGGCAGGATACGAATATTGGGTCGGCGTGCTTGAAAGCAAAACCAGATACTATCTGGTCAGGTTGACAACTGTCAGCCGCGGTGAGAATTTCAAGACATGGGCAGAGAACGTCGAAACATATAAGACGTTATTACGGAGTTTGGGTCCTGCGTCTATTGTGACAGATGATGACCCATTAGCTCCACGTTAATCCGCGAAAGGATTTTTACTCTTCCTCAACAATAACCGGATTGGGATACCCGGAAGATCATAATCTTTGCGAAGATTATTGATCAGGTATCTTTTATAAGTATCAGGCAAATTATCCGGTTTCGATACCCATACCGCAAATGTTGGCGGGCGCACGTTAATCTGTGACATAAAGCGCATGCGGTTCGGGCGGTTATTGACGAGTGGTGGCGGGATTTGACTGACACGCGCCGCTAACCATCTGTTCAAGCGTCCGGTTGAGACCCGCTTGTTCCATGTTGTATAGGTTTTAATGGCCGTTTCCATCAGTTTATCCAGATTTTGTTCGCGGAGAGCCGACAAAGTCACCAATGGAATATCGGGAACTTGGGCAAGAGAGTTGGAAAGAATATCTTTGATCTCTGCCAACTTCGCATTCTTATCGACAACCATATCCCATTTATTGATTCCGATAATCAGGACGCGACCTTCACGAAGGACAAGATCAGCAATGTGCAAATCTTGCTTTTCCATCGGCGCAACGGCATCAACCAGAAGATAGACGATTTGAGACAGGCGAATGGCGCGGAGCGTATCATCCACAGCAGCTTTCTCTAAACG